>QHNV01000057.1 GCA_003218535.1 Verrucomicrobiota bacterium | reverse complement strand
CTGACCAACTGGCGTGTCACATGAACTAAGAGTAAAAGAAGCCATCGCAAAGATTGCGACAACCATGAAGAAAAAACGTTTTCTCATAAATGCATCTTCGTTGAGGGATTCAACTACACAACCTCAGGAAGGTTGCACGAACAGTCTAAAAAGACTTCAGCAGCTGCCGTGCGATCCGGCCCGCTTTCTCCAATCGACCGAGGCGGTACTCCTTTTCGAAAACGCGAAATCTATCTAACTCTATTCTGCGAAGCACGCCGCGGTAAATGGAGCCCATAATCTCGGCAGGCACCATCGCCCGGCGATCCTCTCTCGGAAGCGCCGCCGCCGCGTGGGAGAAAAACTCCCGCGCACGCGCGGCTTCGAAGCCCATGAGACGAACAAAACGTTCGTTGTATTGCAGCTCTTGCAGCTCAGTTTCGGAATAGTTGAAGCGTGCGATATCTTCTTGCGGCAAATAAATTCGGCCAGCCTGCAAGTCCTTTCCAACATCACGAATAATGTTTGTCATTTGCAAGGCCAGGCCGAGCTCAACCGCATATTCTTTGCAGCGCGGATTGCGGTATCCAAAAATCTCAATGCTCACCAGACCTACCGCGCTGGCCACCCGATAGCAATAAACGCGCAGCTCCTCAAAGGTGGCATACCGCCGGATGGTTATGTCCATCTCAACGCCAGCAATAATCTCCTCCAGCATACCGACCGCTAGTGAATATTTATCGATCAAAGCTCTTACATCGCGAGCCAGTGGGGGTTCGGTGGAGCGGGCTGTGCACAGCATCTCGCGCCATTCCGCCAACCGCACTTGCTTCTCGGCAATGCTGAGCTGTAATGAATCCGCAATGTCGTCGATTACCCGGCAAAACGCATAGAAAACCGTTATGTCGCGCTTGCGCTCGCGCCCTAAAGAAATAAATGCAAGAGCCAGGTTCGATTTGCTCTGGCGCGTAATTTTCGCCGCAGTCGCGCGCGTGTTCACGGGCGACCTAATACTGAATCCACCGCTCCTGATCAACGCGCCGGGCTTCGCACTGGCGGAATAGACAGACCCATGATGCCAGAAGCCAGCCGGTGATAAGTCCTCGGAGAAAAGCGAAAACCAATTTCCAAACGAAGAGCGCGGCCAACCGGTCCGCAATTGCACTGCGCACAATGGAGTCGCAGGTCATGATGAAAAAGAAATGGATCCCGCAAATGATCAAAAACCAGCCGAGATGGCCCGGATTTTGTCGGATGAACTGGGCGTGTGCGCGAATCGCTTCACGCAGAGTTTCGTTGTGCAGCGTGAGAGAGATCTGGATCGAGCAGAAAGCAATGATTAAACCGCTCATGAACGCTCGCTCTAGTGGCAGGTAATCAAGCACACCTGGGATGCTGGTGAAGTAAGCAAGAAGAAGCGGCAGCCGAACGATCAATGTGCTAACGAAAACGATAATACCAGCCCACTTCAGTACATAACTAAAGCGGCGCATGGCGAAACGAAAAAGCTCGCCTTCTTCAAAACTAACTCCCTTCACCCAGGCCAGGCAGACCGTAATTAGATACACTTGGATATACACCCCTAAGAGGTATTCAAAGATGAATGCCACAGCATCAACCGTGGCAGAAATTTGTAAGAGGCCCGTCTCCGACGCCAGGCCACTCCATGCTGGCAATCGCCAGAAGACAATCGGCTTTAAAAGAGACGCCAGCGCGCTCAGCAACAGAACTAGGTAGATGAGATATCCCAAAAATCGATATCGCTTCTGTAATGCCTGAAACAACGCGCCGTGTAGTCCACGCCAGTTAATGATCATGAGCACGGCAGCCACGACAGAAAGCGGGTAGGTTGTTGTGGCGTTATCAAAAATTCCGGCAACGCCCTCCAGCGCCGGCAAGGGCGTTTCACTCCATACCTCCACAAGTCGGGGCCAGTACCAAGTCGGTAACGATATGACCTGGTTAACATCCAGATTAGCCCAGTTTCGGGCAGGCGTGAAGGCGACAAACTGAAATACGAAGTAGGCAAACGCAAGGAACGTGAACGTTAGCCAGACGCGAGGATAACGGCCGATGCAACGGAATCCGTCCAGGAGCGCTCGCCGGACTGGATTGAAAAGCATCAACAGCGCATATCCGCCGCAGAGCGAAAGCAGCGGATGCACTCGCGGGAGATTCAACAGCATGCGGGACGGAAATTTTACTTAACGAACTAAGCCCCAGTGCGGATGGAACGGCCAATAAACAAACAAGCCGCGCCCGACGAGATTTTCTTCCGGCACGGGGCCCCAATAACGGCTGTCGTAGCTGTTGTAGCTATTATCGCCCAAGGCAAAATACCCGTGCTCTGGCACAGTGAACGAACTATCTGGCTGCGCCAGATAATCACGCCCTAACGCGTAGCCGCGATAAGGCGGCTTTGCCGCCATCTCCCGGGTGAAACCAAAACCTTGCGCGATTTTTCCATTAATATAAAGAAGCGGCGGATCGATCCGCAGCGTGTCGCCAGGCAAACCCGCCAGGCGCTTGATGTAAAAGGGTGAGCCGGTTTGCGGATCCTCCCGAATTCCGAAGATATGCTTTGTCCGAAAAACGAAAACGTCGCTCTGATGCGGCTTCACAAAATTATAGCTGAATTTATCTACAAAAACCTGGTCGCCCGTGTCTACCCAGCCCCTGGCAATAATCTCGCCACGATGATAGGTACGACCGGGGAAGATATTGAAATCATGGGTGAGCGTCTCAGGTGGGGCATAGACAAGAAATTGCTGCTGCGTGCAGATCAACCGTGAAAACGTGAAGAAGAACAAAATTTTCCGCTGTTCGATTTGCAGAATCTGATCATCCTCTCGCGAGACAACATTAATGTAATTGCGACCCATTACGATAAACTCGCCGATCTGCTGCAGAATGTTCGGTGCCCGTACCGTGCTGGGATGACCAATGATGCCATTCAAGGTCGGTTGCATGGAGCCCGTCGGGATTTTGAATGGTTGCAAGAAGTACGAACGAATACCTACGGCCACGATAATCGCGACCAAAATCACCTCACAATTTTCCCGCCAGTGCGATTCCCACGTTACCGGAGTCAGTCTGTGCAAGCTTCGGTCAAGAGTTGTGGCTGCGCTCTCTATTTTCTCGCGATCCCGCTGACGCAGCGCCTGCTGAAGACTCTTTATTCCGGTGACCACCTCTTCATTGTCCGGCGCATTGAGTAAATCACACTTATAACGCAGATACTTGCGTGCATGTCGCAAGAGCAGCCTGCTATGCTTAACGTGGCGGGACGTGAACATGACCTAGAAAATGACAAAGCACGAATGTCGAATCACGAAATAATGGCGAAACGCGGAGGCCGAAAGCGAAAAGCGTCCGCCGAGTTGCATGCTTGATTCAAAATTGCTCATTCGGCTCACCTCGACTCTTCTTCCTGCAATTGGCATCACACGGCTCTCCGCGTTATCAGATGTTTCATCGCCACAGTCACTGCGCTTTTAACACTTCGATAAATGCCTCCTGCGGAATATTGATTTTTCCGATGCTTTTCATTCGTTTCTTTCCTTCTTTTTGCTTCTCCAGCAGCTTCCGCTTCCGAGTGATATCGCCGCCGTAGCATTTTGCGGTTACGTTTTTTCGCAAGGCCGAAACGTTCTCGCGCGCGATAATTTTCCCGCCAATCGCTGCCTGGATCGCCACCTGATAGAGTTGGCGTGGAATGACCTCCTTTAATTTCGCTGCTAATTGGCGTCCCCTCGCCTCCGCCCGATCTTTGTGCACGATGGTCGAAAATGCGTCAACCGGTTCGCCATTCACAAGCAGGTCGAGCTTGACGAGCTTAGCCGGGCGATAGCCGGCATGGTCGTAGTCCATCGACCCGTAGCCGCGCGTAATGCTTTTAATCTTGTCGTTAAAATCGACCAGGATCTCGTTCAGCGGCAACAGGCAATGCAACATCACGCGGCGCACATCCAGCGTCTCGGTGTGCTCCATCTGGCCGCGCTTTTCCAAAATTAATTGGAGGATGTCGCCGATGTTTTCATTCGGACAAAGCACATACGCTTTTACAATCGGCTCGCGAATTTCCTTGATTTCGCTTGGATTCGGCAATTGCGCGGGATTGTCGATCCGCAGCATTTCGCCGCGCGTGGTTTCAACTTCGTAAACAACGCTCGGTATAGTGGCGATGATGTCCATCTGATATTCACGCCGCAGGCGTTCTTGGACGATCTCCATGTGGAGCAACCCAAGAAATCCACATCGAAAGCCAAACCCGAGCGCGACCGAACTTTCGGGTGTGTAAACGAATGCAGCATCGTTCAAACGCAACTTGGCAATTGCTGCTTTCAGATGCTCGAAATCGGCTGTGTTGATCGGATAAATTCCGCTGAATACCATCGGATGGATTTCCTGGAAACCCGGCAGCGGCTCGCGCGCCGCGTGGCGCTGGTCTGTGATGGTGTCCCCGATCTTGATGTCGGCAGTGCTCTTAATGTTGGCGATAAAATAACCAACGTCGCCCGCTTCGAGTTGAGGTTGCACCAGCATCTTCGGCGTAAACACACCGACTTCCTTGATCTCGTAGCGGGCGTTGTTGCTCATCAACTGGATGGCGTGATTGGCTTCCATGGTCCCAGAAACAACGCGCACGTAGCCGACGACGCCGCGATAAACATCGAATACTGAATCAAACACCAGTGCCCGCAGAGTTTCGTCGGTCGGCAATTGCGGGGCCGGAATCCGTTTTACAATCGCCTCGAGGGTCTCATCAATGCCGATGCCTAGCTTTGCGCTTGCGTGAATCGACTCCTCCGACGGAATGGCGAGGATCTCTTCCAGTTGCCGGTGGACAGCCGGCAGGTCAGCGTTTGGTAAATCGATTTTGTTAATGAGCGCGCCCTCGCACGCAGCAAGACTGCGCGAAACTTCATAAGCGAAATCGACATGCCCAGGCGTGTCGAGCAGATTGAGCCGGTACGTTTGGCCAGACTTGCTCTTATAGCGCATCGTTACTGGATGCGCCTTGATAGTGATCCCGCGCTCCCGCTCCAGATCCATCGAATCGAGCAGTTGGTCCTGCTTCTCGCGTTCGTGAATGGTGCCGGTCCACTCCAGCAATCGGTCCGATAACGTGGTCTTGCCATGATCGATGTGCGCGATGATGCAGAAGTTGCGCGTCAGTTCTATTGCCATTAAAGCCGCACTATGCGGGGACGCGTGCTGTGGGTCAATCGTTGCGACTTCCGCTGATACGTCGGATTTGTCCCATTCGATTTGTTCGATTAAAATCGACAATATGCCGAGGCTGATCATCAATGGAACTGTTCACGACCTTGTCGAGGATCTGGTTACCATTGGTCGCGGGCCAGACAACACGATCGTGATCGGCGATTCATCCGTCTCGAGTCATCATGCCCAGTTGCAGCGCGTCGGCAAAAATTATCAGCTGAAAGATCTTGGTTCGACTAATGGTACGCTCGTCAACGGCACCCCAGTGACCGAAACAACACTGCGATTTGATGATCAAATTCGGTTCGGCGCCATAGACGCGCGCTATGAGAGAGATGCAATTGGCTCGCAACCCCTGTCTCAGATCCAGAAGGTTGAAGCCAGACCCACCGAATTGAGCGCAGTCCCCGCAGGCTTCACCAACGCTTCTCCTTTCCAGAGCCAGAGAGATAAAGAGGATATGGTGCGCACTGCAATTCTTGTTGGCTCAGCAGTTACTCTGCTCATATTTCTCGGCAGTATGATCGCCGTGCTCCTTATGCACGCGCCTCCGCTGTAATCTGTTATTCCAAACCGAGTCGGGGAATCTCTCATTGACTTAAGAAACGCTTCCACTGAATTGCGCGTTTACTGAAGAGGAGTAAAGGATGTCTCGACTCCGCTCGCCATTACAGAAATGCGAAAGCGCCTGCTTCTTTTCGATATCGATGGCACTCTGATTCATTCGGGCGGCGCCGGCGTTCACGCCCTCATAGCCGCGTTCAGGGAGCGCTTCGGAATTACCGATGACCTGCGCGGAATCGAAATCGCAGGAATGACCGATTCGGGGATCGTAACCAGTATACTGAAGAAGCATAATATTCCCGCAACGACCGAAAACGTGAGCGCGTTTCTGGACAGTTACGTGCATTTTCTCTCGCTGGAATTACCGCGACGGGAAGGCAAGCTGCTACCTGGCGTGCTTGAGTTGCTCGAAGAACTCAAGTCGCGACCTCATCTGGTACTGGCGCTTCTCACTGGCAATGTCTCACGCGGAGCGCAGCTAAAGCTCGAGCACTACGGGGTCTGGCATCTCTTTGAATTCGGGGCTTTTGCAGACGATCATCAGGATCGCAATCAGCTCGGATCATTCGCACGTGCTCGGGCAAGGGAAAAGCATGGCCGCGAGTTTTCGGCATCTCAGATCGACGTAATCGGCGATACACCGCGCGACATCGCATGCGGAAAGGCCATCGGCGCGCGAACGATCGCCGTGGCGACCGGCAAATGGAGTCGCGAGCAGCTAGCCGAACATCAGCCGGATTTTTTGATCGATGATCTTTCGAATGTGAATGAGATCATCGATACGCTCGGATGGTAGTTAATTGACGATTGAAGGAGTAAATGAAAAAATCGGCTTCCCCGGCGGTTCCAATGCCAAGGAAAGATCGTTCCAATGTCCTTCCTCTCGAAGGCGAAATCGACCTGCATGTCTCGCCTAATCTCACCGCCGCACTCAATCGACTGATTGACAAAAAACCAAAACAGGTGGTGGTCGATCTTTCCGGCGTCACCTACATCGATAGCGCCGGACTTGCTGCGTTGATCGAAGGAATGCAAAAAATCGAAGCCTACGGCGGCAAGTTCGCAGTGGCGGGCTTGCAGGAAGCCGTGCGCTCCATTTTCGAGATCGCAAGGCTTGATCAAGTATTTCGAATATTCCGGGACGTAGATGCGGCGTTGGCCGCAGCGTGAAACAAAATCTCCAAAACCCGGGCGATATTTCTCGAAATATCGAACTCCGCCGCACGCTGCCCGTTTGTCAATCTTGCTGCGATGCGCCGATCCGGCTCCGACCAAAATTGAATGGCATCACGCAACGCGATCAAGTCGTTCGCGGAATCTACAATGGAGCCGTGCACTCCATTGTCGATAGTTTCGCTAAAGCCATTATTGCGCGTTGTAATCACTGGCAGCCCGCAAGAGAGCGCTTCCAAACACGCATTCGAAGACGGATCATAAATTGTCGGCAAAATGAAAATGTCTGCGGCGGCATAAATACGCACCAGATCGCTCACTTCGCCCAAGAACTGGACGCGCTTTGCTTTGTAATAGCGCTGCCTCCCTCGACCGGCGACGAGCAAACGCATTTTGCGGTTCCTGCACAGCGCCATGGCAGCGATGGCAAATTGCAGACCCTTGCGTCCCCAGCCTGAGCCAGCGAAAAGCAGCGCAATCTGGTCGGGCTTAACTTTCAACTCTTCCCGCGACTTCTCACGAAACTCCGGGCGAAAATGAAATTGGTCGAGGGGAACGCCGTTCCGAACAATGTCGATCTTATCTGCGGGATAGCCGTAAAGATCGATGATCTCATCTTTCACCATCTGCGAATTGGTGATTACACGGCCGGCGCCTTGATTTGCGAATAGAGCCTCTTCGAGCCGCAACGTATCGCGATGCTTTCGATTCAGCCCTCGAATAAAACGATCGAGCGGCAACTCGAACTTTCTCCGGCGAGCCAACCAAGCACGATGAACGCCGTCGCCGGCGCGATAAACGTCGCAATTCCAAAGACGCTCCAGGCTAATCAGGACATCAGAACTGTCGCCCGAGCGAAGTTTCTCGACCTCGTCGGCGAAAGCGATTGGCGATCTTGCGGCGACATGCACAATTGGTCCAAACGGCCAATCTTCCTTCGGCCAATCTGTTGTCGCAAAAAGCTTCGCTTCGTGACCGCGTTCGACCACACCACGCGCGAGCCGCTTCAGGTATGCCTCGGCGCCACCGCTTTGCGAATAGCCACGTCGCACAAAGCCGATGCTGATTTTTTTTGTGCTCATGTCTACGTCCGCACTCGTAGGCTGCCGTTTATTCCAGGACCGGACTTTACTTGCTCGATGTTCATCAGAATAGTTGTAACCGGATGCCGGGCGAAACTTTAAATGTTCCTTCGCCAGGAGTACGCTCCACCTCGTCTGGCGCGCGCACGTTGCCGGGGTGTTTGCTCTATTCCATCTTCGCCCGCATTGGTGGTCCTGGTCTTGATACAGACGCATTTGAGGCCTTGCGCGCGTCGTATCGCGGCAGATTTCTCGGGAAAGCAATCGCTTACGACAATCGGCAGAAGGAAATTCCCGGCTCCTTCATTCATTCATTGCGTTGGCACCCGGTGCGTCTGCTCTCATTTTTCGACCGACCCTACTACTATGGTGCCAAGAAAAAATACCTGGATTGGATCGCTTCCCGGCACCTTGAAACGGGACGCTACGATTTGTTTCATAGTTGGTCTGGCGATTGTTTGCGCTCCCTTCGCATGGCCAAACAACGCCGCATCCCCTCAATTATCGAGATTCCGACCTGGCATCGCGACGGCAAGAAAGCAAAGACTGAAATCCCGCACGCCGCTGCGTCGGCTAGCAACATTTCCGCGTTTCAAAAATGGAAAGCAGGATTGTTGCTCGACCGGAAGCGTTTTATCGAAGAGTACTGCCTTGCCGACCTGCTGGTAGTGTTATCCGAGACAGCAGCGGACACATTTCGCGCGCGGAATTTTCCGGAAGAAAAACTATTTTATCTTCCGCGCGGTGCAGATGTGGACCGCTTTAAACCCGGCCAACGGCCGGCAAAATTTCGGGCGATTTTTTCCGGCGCACTGATTAAGCGAAAAGGGATTCACTCTTTACTTGAGGCATGGGATCGGCTCAATCTCACTGAGGCTGAGTTATGGCTGATCGGCTCAGTGCACGATGAAGCCAGGCCTTTTCTCAAGCAATTCTGGCGCGATAATATTCGCGTTGTCGGATTTGTGCGCGATCCGGAGAATTATCTTAGCCAGAGCACCGTTCACGTTTTTCCCTCTCAATGGGAAGGCAGCGCGAAAGTCACATACGAAGCGGCTGCCTGCGCGCTACCGCAGATTACCACGCGCGAGGCGGGTGATGTTGTGCGCGATGGCGTGGAGGGATTCATCGTTCGACCGGGGGACGTGGATGCGATCGCGGCAAGGCTTGAGCATCTGTATCGGCATCCTGAGGTTGTTGAACGCATGGGCAAGGCGGCGCGCCGTCGCATAGTGGAAAATTTCACTTGGGACCATTTTCGAACGCGCTTGCTGGACGCCTACGAGCTGGCCATGCGAATGACATCTTAGTGGTAGCGCAGCCCCTGCGGGTAACCGCCGATTCTTTTGTTTCGGCACTCATCGAGCGCCGTTACAGTTCGAAGCTCGTGAATATTCTTCTCCTGCAGCTCAAGCGGATCGGCGATCTCATTTTAACGACGCCGAGCATCGCCGCGGTGCGCGCAAATTTTCCCGACTCGCAATTGACGCTTGTCACTTCCAATAAATGCGCCGATTTAGCGCCAGCCATCGGGGACGTCGACCGGCTTTGGATGGCGCGACGCAATTTACAGGACGTAGCGCTGTTTTTTGGCATCGTTCGCCAGAAATTTGATTACTGCATCGATTTCACACGCAACGATCGCTCTGCGTTTCTGGCTTTCTTGTCCGGCGCAAGGATACGCGCCGTGTCTTACCGGGTACAAGAGCAGTCGAAAAATCGGGCTCGCGCTTACAACGATTTTGTCAATGTGCGTATGCGCGACATGCATACGGTGGATTACCATCTCGCGCTGCTCGAGCCGCTAAAGGTTCGCGGCGCCTCCCGCGCGGTTCGCCTAAACTTGCCGGAAACCGCTCGGGTGAAAGCAGAGCTGCTCCGGCGCGATGAGAAAATCAGTGAGTCATTCGTAATTTTTCATCCCGGGTCGGCGCGAAGGGAAAAATTCTGGGAACCAGGACGGTGGGCCAAAGTAATTGAACAGACCGCGCTCAATCATCATATCGATCTTGTATTAACCGGTGGGGCTTCGCCTTTTGAGCAAGCACATGTCGCTGCAATTAAAAGCCAAACGCGGCAGCGGGTGGTTGATCTTTCTGGAAAAACGGATTTGCTCACATTAGCGGCGCTGATCAGGCAGGCGCGTCTTCTCGTCACGGTTGATTCGGCACCGATGCATCTGGCGGCGGCAACGCAGACACCTCAGGTGATCTTGTTTGGTCCTACAAATCCGTTTCACTGGCGCCCACTAGAGAGCACGGCCTTGATCTTACAAGGAGAGGCAAGCACTGCGCTCACTCGGTTTTCGCCGGTACGACCACGTCTTCCCATGAGCCTGATCTCGACGCAGGCTGTGATTGGTGCTATGGATTCGCTGCTGTCGTCTCATGCGGCGACCCAAAGTTCATGAGTAAGGGAAGAACCGGTCAGGAAAAGCCGTCATTCTGGCAAACGCTTCGAGCGGCCGCCGGGCCATATCGACGGCTCTATGGCTACGTCAAGCCGTACAAGACGCGCTTTGGACTCGGCTTGGCATTGGGACTCGCCTACGGCGGCGTCAATTCGCTTTTCCCGCTGGCCATAGCCCGGGTGACAAGCACCATCTTCCATGGGGCCGCTCCCAACCCAATGGCTTTACGCTCGAATCTCCACGCCTTGGACACCGGGCCAAAAATCAATTCGATTGCCTTCGTCTGTCTCGCCATTCCAGCCATCATGACCGTGCGCAGCCTCTTCTCTTACGGAAGTACCTATTGTATGCAGTGGGTGAGCAACAAGGTCGTCAGCGACATTCGCGCGCAGCTCTTCAGCAAGATGGTTCGCCATTCCATGGATTTTTTTAACAAGATGCGCTCGGGCCTTTTGATGTCCCGTATTACTAACGATACACGGATGATGCAGATGGCGTTGACCAGCGTTAGCAGCGATGTTTTCAAGCAACCGATCACCATTATAGGCGCAATCAGCGTTCTCCTTCTGATGGATTGGAAGTTCACCGTGGTCACGTTGATTCTTTTCCCCACTTGCCTGATCCCCCTCCGCATTTATGGCCAACGGGCGCGAAAGGCAGTGCAGAGTGAACAAGCAGGTATGGGCGAGATGGTGGTGACCATGCAGGAGACATTTGCTGGCATTCGTGTGATCAAATCGTTTGCACGTGAAGCGCACCAGGAAAAGGCATTCAAGCGCAGCAATCAACTGCAGTTTTCACAAATGATGCGCATGATGAGGTCAATGGAGGCTGTGAGTCCGTTGGTAGAAACCATCGCGGCGATCGGTGTTGGCTTGGCATTGCTATACGTGTACGCCGCGAACCTGAGTGTGGGCCGGTTTTTTGGATTGATCTCCGGAATTTTCATTCTCTACGATCCGATCAAAACACTCAGTAAGATTCATATCGTGATGCAGCGATCAATCGCCGCAACGACCGCGATTTTCTCAATCCTTGATTCCAAACCGGCCGTGCGAGACACGCCTAACGCTGTGGCGCTGACTTCCTCGAGAGGGCAGATCGATTTTGAAAATGTCAGATTTCGTTATGCCGGTACTCTTCTTGACGCGCTCAATGGCATCAATTTGCACATCGAGCCCGGCAAAACCTACGCGCTCGTCGGGGCAAGCGGCGCGGGCAAAAGCACGATTCTCTCGCTGATCCTGCGCTTGTACGACCCGAGCTCGGGAGCCGTCAGGGTAGATGGCCGCGACCTGCGCTCGATTACCCAGAAATCACTGCGTGAACAGATCGGCCTCGTTACTCAGGAGACGTTTTTATTTCACGATACCATTTTCAGCAACATCCAGTTCGGCCGCCTTGATGCCACTCCGGAGGAAATTTTCCAAGCAGCGAGAGCCGCTTACGCACACGATTTCATTATGGCGCAACCCAAAGGGTACCAGACCCTGATTGGCGATAAGGGCTGTCTCTTATCCGGCGGTCAGCAACAGCGCATTGCCATTGCAAGGGCTGTTCTGAAAAATGCGCCGATTCTTTTACTGGATGAAGCGACCTCATCGCTCGATTCCGAATCGGAACAGCAAATTCAAAGAGCGCTCGAAAAACTGACCGCCGGCCGCACGGTCATCGCAATTGCTCATCGACTCTCCACGGTGTTATCGGCCGATCAAATCGTAGTGATGGATGCAGGGCGCATTAAAGAAATCGGCACGCACGCTGAGTTACTCGAGAAATCCGGCTATTATCGCCGTCTATACGATCATCAGTTTAATCGCACACAGGAAGAAGTGGCCGCCCAGCCTGCTTTTGTGGTTGAGGAACTTGTTTAAAACTGTAGCGACGGTCTGCCTGTCGCGCCGTAGCGCAGGGAAGGCAGATGACTGCTGAACGCTTGAAACCGAAGCTTTTATTTTCCTCCACTTGGAGACAGCCTCATAGAAATGCCTTTTAACATCGACCTGCATACGCATTCTTTTTTTTCCGGAGATGGTATCTCCAGTCCGGAAGATCTGATTGCCGCCGGACGAGCCAAAGGCTTGCATGGCATCGCCATCACCGATCACAATACCTGCGACGCGATTACTTATCTGCTCGAAAAAGGCTTGATGCGACTCGATGGCCAGCCGGTCGATAATTTTCTCGTCTTGCCCGGAGTCGAAATCACAACCGCTGACGGTCACCTCCTCTGCATCGGTGCCGAGCTTCCCTACTTGAAGGGAAAGCCAGCGCGCGAAGTCTGCGAAATCATCCATGAGCGCGGTGGTCTCGCCATTCCGCCGCATCCTTACGATTTGTTCCGCGCCGGAATTCGCCTTTCCACGCTCGAGACATTGCCCATTGATGCTATCGAAGTGTTTAATGCCGCCACCACGTTGCGCCGCTACAATCGCTACGCATTTAAATATGCACAGATTCGCGGGCTGCCGATGACAGCTGCCAGTGACGCGCATCACGCCGCAACCGTTGGAACCGCGTACACCATCGTGAACACGGACGATTTCTCCGTGAAAGGAATTCTCGCACAGATTCTCAAGAGCAACGAGCTCACCCAAAAATATCAGACACCGCGAGATAGCCTCCGCAAAACCTGGAACAACTGGCTACGGCTCCGCCGACGCAAGAGAATCCCCGAGCTCGCGGCAAAAGATCGCAGCCACAACGGCGACTAAACTCTCAACTCTCAACGTCTGGCTATCCGTTCCGCAATCCGCAATTTCTTCAAATGTCCGCGTACGTGATTATTGAAATCGACATCATTGATTCTGTCGGCTACGACGAATACAAAAAACTGGCCGGTGCCACTGTTGAGAAGTACGGCGGCAAATACATCGTGCGCGGCGGCAGAGCCGAAACACTTGAAGGCGATTGGAACCCGAAGCGCATCGTGGTGCTCGAATTCGAGTCAATGCAGCGCGCCAAGGATTGGCTCAACTGTGACGATTACCGTGAACCGCGCAAAATGCGTCATCGCACCGCGAAAACAAATATGATCGTTGTCGAAGGCGCCTAGTTGTAAAGGTGGCTGTCTGCTCACGATTACGGACGCCTTGCAACCCAGGGATGGAATGCTTTCCCTTTTTTATACCGCCTCGCGCGATTAAGTTGAGGGGTCGAACGTGACTTCCGCGCAGGAAAGGAAAATCAGGCAGACTGGTTGCGACGTGCGGTTTGATAACCTCATTCGCCAGCTTTACGCAACGGATGCGTCGATCTATCAAATCGAGCCGGTTGGCGTGGCCTTTCCGAAAAACCCGCAGCAGGCCAGCCTCGTCATTCGCGCCGCGGCTGATGCAGGGCTTTCGGTTACGCCGCGCGGCGCTGGGACAAGTCTGGTTGGAAACGCAATCGGTGAAGGATTGATAGTTGAATTCTTGCGCTACAACCGACGGATTACCGATCTCGACCTTGAAAAATGTCGCGTTCGTGTAGGCGCAGGCGTTGTACTGGATCAACTCAACGATTTTTTAAAGCCGCACGAATTCTGTTTCGGTCCCGACGTCGCGACCAGCTCGCGCGCGACACTCGGGGGTATGATCGCCAATAATTCCTCGGGCGCGCGTTGCCCAATTTACGGGACAACTGCCGATCACGTTATTTCATTGGAAATTGTGATGGCCGACGGCCGCGTCGAAAAGATCGGCCCTACACATGGATCGCTCCCGGCCGAGCGCGCGAAGATCGAGAATCTCATTCACGGGGCCAGCGCCGAGATGGCGACGCGTTGGCCGCCGGGTTTAATAAAACGCTGGCCTGGTTACGGCATCGAAAGATTTCTGCGCGCGCCGAATGATCTCACCAACATTCTCGCAGGGAGCGAAGGAACGCTCGCTGCGATTCTCTCGGCTGAACTAAAGATCTCGCCGCTGCCGCGCGAAAAAGGCTTGGGCCTGATCTTTTTCGCATCGGTAGCAGAAGCGATGCAAGCAACGGTTGAGCTTCTCGACCTTAAACCTGCCGCGATTGAACACATCGATCGCCCGTTGCTCGATCAAACGAAAGGCCAGCTTCATTTTCAGGCGGCGCGCGACTTGCTCGACCTGGATACGCAACCATGCGAATCGATTTTACTCGTCGAGTTCTACGGAGACGTTACCGAACGACTGTCGATCCTCGAATCGAGAAAGATCGGGCTGCGCACGAAAATTCTCACTGACCCAGCGCAAATGAATCTTGTCTGGTCGGTGCGTAAGTCCGGTCTCTCGCTTTTGACCGGCTGCGTCGGTACGGCCAAGCCGGTGGCGTTCATCGAAGATGCCGCCGTTCGCCCGGCGCAATTACCTGAATACGTGCGCGGACTACAATCGATTATGAAACCGCTCGGCTTGGAGGCGAGTTACTACGGGCACGCCGCCAGCGGTTTGCTTCACGTGCGCCCGGTTCTCGATCTGCATACCGCGTGCGACTTGAAAAAATTCCGGCAGGTTGCCGATCAAACCTCCGCACTGGTGCGACAGTTCAAAGGGTCGCTCTCCGCCGAGCACGGCGTCGGCATCGCGCGCACCGAGTACATGCACGATCAACTCGGCGACGACCTGCTCGGGGTCTTGCGCGAGATCAAGCGCATGTTCGATCCGAAGAACGTCTTCAACCGCGGGAAAATTTTCGCCGACGGACGGCATAGAATCGACAATCATTTACGCGAAAATTTCACTCTCCCACTCGAACTGCCATTCCAGCCGGTGCTTGCCTTCGCGTTCAAGGACCGGACATTCATTGGCAATCTTGAGCAATGCAACGGCTGCGGTGGCTGCCTCAAACAGACCGGCATCATGTGCCCAACGTTCATGGCGACGGGTGAAGAAGTCATGTCCACGCGCGGCCGCGCCAATATTATTCGCGCTGCGCTAGAGCTCCGAGTGAACGGCCACGATCCGTTGAAATCGGAGGAGCTCGACGCGGCGTTAAGCAATTGTCTCTCCTGCAAAGGCTGCACGCCAGAGTGTCCATCGAATGTGAATCTCGCGTTGCTCAAAGCGGAAATGCTTCATGCGCGATGGCGCCGTGACGGTTTACCGCTGCGCGAACGCGTCTTCAGCAATATCGACTTGTTAGGCAAAATCGGGTGTGCGATGCCGGCGCTGGCAAATTCGATTCTCGATTTTAAGCCGCTGCGCGCGTTGATGGAGACAGCGCTTGGAATCTCAGCGAGACGATCATTCCCGCCGTACACGCGTGAGCGCTTTGATAAATGGTTTGAAAAGCATGCTGTAGCCGGGGGCGGTAACCCCCGTGCATCAAAGAAGTTTGCTACGCGCGCGGGTACCGCGATTACTGATCGCGGCTACAACGGCGCTCACAGAGCGCCGCTACAGAAACGCGGCAATGTCATCCTCTGGGACGACACCTTTGTGCGTTACCACGAGCCGCACGTCGGAATTGCCGCGGTGAAAGTGCTCGAAGCGCTCGGATTTGACGTCAAGCTTGTGAAAAATCGCCGCTGCTGCGGACGACCGGCGTTCAGTCAGGGAAATCTTGATACCGCAGGGAAAACCGGAAAACACAACATCTCTCAACTTTCATCTCTAAACTCTCAACTGTCCGCCACTCCGATTCTTTTCCTCGAACCATCATGCTGGTCGATGTTCGTCGAAGATTATCGCGAGCTAAAAATCGAGAACGCGGAAAATATCGCGAACCGCTGTTTCCTGTTCGAAAAATTCGTCGATGATCTACTGGCGCGGAAACCGGACGCGCTCCGTTTCAACGATCGGCCGGCAACAATTGCGATTCATCCGCATTGCCACGCCAAATCCATCATGAACCCTTCGTTCATGAAGCAACTCGTGGAACGGCTGCCCGGCAGAAAAGCCACCCTGCTCGATACCGCATGTTGCGGAATGGCGGGCGCCTTTGGCGCACTCGCAGAAAAATACGATCTTTCGATCCGGGTCGCGCATCGGTTGCTCGACCACATCGACAATCAACCGCCGGGCACAGAGATCATCGCCTCCGGCACAAGCTGCCGCCACCAAATTGCCGATCTCGCAAACGTGCCGGCAAAGCACATGGCGGAATTGCTCGCCGAAGCGATCGGGTGATGGCGCATGAAACCGTTGGAGCGTCGGTAGCGAAAGTGTAAAAGGCGTTTCCGTTATTGACCCATGCGTAACCAGAATCTAGCCTCGGTTTCCATGAATCCAGTTGTTGCATCGGATAAACTTGAACGGACAGAAGTTTGGGCGGAAGACGATGAATCCGTACATTGGGCTGGGGCATTTGCGGTCTATGGCGGACACGGCACTACCGCGTCTTCGACTATCGTGTATGAGATCGAGCCCGGAAAACGGCTCGGGTGGCACACCGATGCTGCCGAAGAAACGCAATACATCATCGCCGGCACCGCCGAGCTACACATGGAAGACGGTTCCACGCACAAAGTTGGTTCCGGCAGTGTTTTTGTCGTGCCGACACCAGTAAAACATGACCTCGTTAATGTCGGTAAGGAAACATTGCGCGCAGTCGCATTTTTCGCGGCGGCGATGTTCACGCAAAACTTCGACAACGTAATGATGCCGCCCAAAAGTCACATCCTCGGCACTCCGAATCGGGAAGGTTAGCGAGCGAGGCAGGTTGCCGCCATCAAATCGCCGATCTGACAAACACCCGGCCAAAGTACATGGCTGAAGAACTGGCGAAAGCGCTGTGATGGCAGCCGTGTCAGCTGCAAAAGATTCGCCAAATCTGCCCAATCTGTACATAAAAAACCGCGCCACGGGATCGAACCACGGTGCAGCTCTTTAGCCTTATATGTAGAAATGGCCTGAATGGCCCGTATGGCCTGTGTGGTCGCCGCCACTGCCACCGCCTTTCGCGTATATCCAAGCCAGGTTTCGCAAGACCGGGTTTGGCTCTCATTCATAGCTGATCGGTACCCGGACCTGCGACACTGTTCCGGGTTTGAACCGCCACTTTCGAAATGCATCGGTCGTGACTTTATCGAGAATCCCATCGCCCGTGCTTTGCTCCATCACCACACTGGTAACGTTGCCACTCGCGGTATCAACGGTCATGACGCAAACGCCGCTCCCAGTGACATGCACGCGCATCGCCTGATACGGGTAATGAGGCATAGGGGTACTAACTGCAACGGCCTTTGCAGCTGACATCGACATCACACCCGCAACGGGAAGTTCGGCCGCTGTCGGTTGCGCAGCGGGAGTCGCGCGTCTCTTTACCCGAGTTTTTCTTTCTGTGACCGGAGGTGGCGTTGCCAGCTCTTCTGCACTTGGCGTTTCCTCGGCGACCGGCGCGGGCTTTTCGCTCGGCGCCTTAGTTGAAACTTCAACGCTTGGTTCCGACGTTCGCTTTTTCGGGCGTGGTGTCGGCGCTGCAGTCACGCCTACCGAAGGCTCCAAAAGCGTCGGCGAGGCCGCATCTTGCGCTCGCACGAACTGTGACGCGCCGAACGCAACACTACTACACACGACAGAGAGGAACATTCCCCTGTGAAAGCACATCAAGAAATTGTGCGCCGCTTTCTGCGCTCCGCAATCGGCAATCCGAATTCCGCAATTGTACTCCTCTTTCAGCCGTCCGATTTGCGGCTTCCTCCTTCTTCCTTCTTATTTGCTACTTTCGTTTAGCTTAGTGGAATCGGTCCCCCACGCCAAGAGCGCCTCTTGAGGTAGGATTACATAATCCTTTAGGGTTTGAGACTAATGTAAGATTCACCGTGAGTGAATTTAATATCAAGAGTCCTCAAATAGGTGTAGAGGCCAGCATCTTGCATAGGCATGAGATGTGCCTGCACTCCTGATTCGTTGTGGTGTGAATGCCAGTATCCCGGTGGCGTAATAAAAACTGAACCAGGACTCCAGTCCGCCTTGAAAGGATCTATAATTTCATTTTTATCATCCAGCTCTTTTCCGATCAGCGTGTAGCAGCCGGGTTGGCATTCAATCACGAAGTCAACAGCGACAGATTGATGCCGATGGGGATATTGAATTTCGTTGACGGGAAGCACTCCGAACATCGTCCATAACGTGTGGGTAATAGTTCGTGTCTGCGGAAATGCGGTATTGCCAAGGAGCACGCTCACCCTGCTTTTCCTCTCTCTTGCTTGGGCTGCTTCGACAGCGCCTAATTTTGAGAATGCAAGCTCTTCCAAATAAAGCGTAGGCTCGAATTTCGGAACTGCTGCTTTTACGCCTAAATAATTTAAGAGCGGCTCATCTGTGACCCAATAAAAAGCTGTGTCGGAGTCCGCACAGTGATTAGCTGCGGAGCAGGCTGGAAGCGAAAAAAAATCTCCAGTGTTCCAAGGAATTGTAGTTTCCCCAACAGTCGTATGGCCATTGCCACGAATCACATAATAAACTTCCGATGTTGCATTTGGAGATGTTTTAATATTTTCGCCCGACAGAATGCGGATAAAATGAGCTAGGATGATAGGAGAAGTGGCAGGATAAGGACACTTAAGCCTTTCACTAACGTCTAAGGGGATCACCCGTGTAGGGCCTTCTTCATGTAACCCATGGGGAAACTTCACGATGGGCACTTCAGGGATAAATCCTTCCTCTAGCGGATTCGCAGCGGTAGAATACTCATAAAAGACGGCATCTTGGACTAATTTGTCGTGCCTGCTTACATCAACGTTTGGTTTTTTATACATAATTCCTCCCATCAGTTACCTGTCCGGCAATTGGGCGATTTGTTCGCGGACATTCTCAGATTGCAAAACCGAATCGAGCGTCAAGCCGCGCGCGCCCTCAGGTGCCATCCTCGCCGTCCTTAATTCCTCGTTTCTACTTCTCCGGCACGAACACAATTTTCCCAAACGCTCCGGGCTCCATGACCGCGCGATGCGCCTGGGCCGCTTCGGCCAGTCGAAATTCTTTGCCAATTACCGGGCGTAGCGTCCCATTTTCCAAACCGGCCACGAGCGCGGCGTGAATGCTCGCCAACTCCGCGGGCGGCGTGTTCGGCATTACCATTCCGCGAAGATCGGCATCACGCTGCATCGCGTCGCGCGGATCGATCTCCACGCGGCCACGGCTCCCGATGATCACAACGCGTCCGCCCTTCGCGAGAATCGTCAAATCTTTCCCAAGATTCACGTTCGCGAGTAATTCGACGATCACGTCAACGCCGCGCCCGCCGGTTGCCTTCATGATCTGCTCGAACTGGTCAGGCGCGCGATGATCGAACACTTCGTGCGCGCCCTGTTCGCGCGCGAGCTTGCGTCCTTCGTCACTGCCTGCAGTACCAAACACGCGCAGACCGCGAGCACGCGCCAGTTGCACTGCTGCCGTCCCGACACCACCGCTCGCGCCGTGAACCAGCACCGTTTCACCCGGCTTAGCGCCGGCGCGCTGAAACAACCCGCGATAAGCCGTTGCGTACGGCGTGCCCATGGCTGCGCCTTGCGCGAACGACACATTTACTGGCAGCCGATGCACTTGCTCCGTTTTGCACAACGCAAACTCGGCATACGTCCCGCTGATCGATCCCGCAGTGTAAACACGATCGCCTGGTTTGAACTCCGTGACGGAATCGCCAATTTGCTCGACCACGCCCGCGCCATCGTTGCCGGGCGTGTAAGGCAGCGCCGGTTTATATGAATAGATTCCCGCACGAATGTAGGTCTCGACCGGATTAACGCCAATTGCCTGCATTCGCACCAACGCCTGACCAGAGCCAGGCTGCGGCGTCGGCACTTGTTCCAACCGAAGAACCTCTGGCTCGCCAAACTGATGGACTCTAATTGCTTCCATTGGGCTTTAGCATTTAACCTAACGCCATATCTCGTTCCTACTTCTTAATTCTTCCTTCTGCCTTTGTCCTTTTCTCCATTGCACCCGAATTGCCTTCATCGTTTGCACCCCTTGTTAAGTTCTTAATTGAAACTTGCTTGCTCCCCTCGCTCGCTCGTCGCTACCATCGGGACTTTGCCTTCTATGTCGCTTATCCCATAAGCTCCATTCGGCCGCGCGGCAGGTAAACCGAGCAGGCAACAAGCTGGGCCAGATGCATACTGCGGAAAAAGAACTGACGCGCGCGTTGCCGCTCGTCGCCAAAGCGGCAAAATCCAAGGACCTGAAAACGCTGCTGCGCGTTCCCCTCAAGCAAACAAAAGGCCACGGGAAAGCTCTCGAGCATGTGGCGGAATCTCTGGGTAAGAAATTGCCATCCAAAAGCTGCAAATCGATGGCAGACCTGATCAAAGAAGGCGCAAAAGTAATTGCCAAACGGCTAGTCTCCGAGGAGCAGGACCAGGCATTGATCGGAGTTGGGCAGAAAATCGAGCGGTTCGAGATCGACGCTTAAAGCCCGTCGTGCGCTGAGGCGGAGAGAAGAGATTAGATGCACGAAACGGGTTTGCTGACGTCGATCCTCAACTAGGAAAAACTGGCAAATGAGTTATTAGGGGCGCTCGGGCAGGGAAGAGGTCCGCTGGACAAGTTGGTCAAGGAAGTATCCCTCAAGCATGCCGGCGCTGCCAAGCCTCGGACCCGGGCAGCGTAACGCGATCTGCGCTCTCAGCGGTTCACAGCGTTTTGGCACTCAGCTTTGAAACTCATTCATTGCCCGCACTCACTAACATTTACCCTCGCCGCTTTACCTTCTATGTCGCTCATCCCGCTCGCTCCATTCGCCCGGATACCAGACATCGCGAACCTGATCGCTTTCAATTCTGCGGTAAGCAACTTTGCCTGCTCTGTCGTGAGCTCGACCAGCGGCGGCCGCACCCTGGTCCACTCCGGGTCGTTCTCGTAGATCGCAATCGCCTGCTTCAACGCCGCGATCATGGACGAAAACTTCGTGCTACTGAACACCTCACGCACGACATTTAATTTTGATTGTTGTTGATCAGCGTCACCCGCGGTGTTCCACTCACTGTACAGCTTGTGAATCGCCGCCGGATTCACGTTGGCCATCGCGGAAATGGTGCCCGCGCCACCATTGCGCATATTGGGGAGCAAGAACGATTCGCTGCCGACAAACACGTCGAAAGTGCGAGCCGCACGGGCAGTTGGAGCTCTCCACGACGAGTCTGCGACCGGATGGGCGGTTTCTGCAAACGCGTCGAGAAAAGTTTTGGTGTTGTTCCAATCGCCCGAGCTGTCTTTCATTCCGGCGATCGCGTTTGGATAAGCTTTCAGCAGGCGCTCGACCAGTTTTGGGGTGATACCGACGATCGCCACCGGTGGAATGTGGTAGAGATAAATTTTCAGATGCGTATCGCCGACGCGTTGCACCACTTCGCTGAAGTAACGGTAGAGACCTTCTTCGCTGACGTCTTTATAATAAAAAGGCGGCAACATCAGCACACCGGCGCAACCGTGTTTTACCGCGTGTGCCGTGAGTTCGACCGTCTCGGTGAGCGAGCAGCAACCGGTGCCCGGCATCACGCGGGACGGATCGATGCCGTCCGCGATCAGGGCATCGAGCAAGGTTGATCGCTCGTCGGCTGACATCGAGTTCGCCTCGCTGTTGGTGCCAAACACAGCCAGCCCGCAGTTCTGCGAAAGTAACCATTGGCAATGCCTGATGAATCGTTTGCAATCAGGCGAAAGATCGGCTTTGAACGGGGTTACGACGGGCGCCAGTACGCCGCGGATGCGTTGACGCGGCAGCGAAATCTTGGTTTCCGGCATCGCCAAAAGAAAGCCGAAAGTTAGAATTCTGGAAAGCTGAATAGAGCTGACGGGGCCAGCGACATAGAAGGGGGTCCGAGCCGGACTGGCCGCAGCGACCCGGGTAGCGGCGAGCGAGCGGGGAAGCAAGCGAGTTTCAATGGAGAAGCGGACGCTACCCGTCTTCGCATGAGTTACGGCGTGGCGGCCTTTTTGTCGAAAAGCGACAGGTACGCTTCGTAACCTTTGCTTTTCATTTCTTCTTTCGAAATGAAATGGAAGGCGGCCGAGTTGACCGAGTAACTTTGGCCGGTGGGCGATTTCGGGTCGGGAAAGACGTAACCAAGGTGAGCGTTACTCCGTTTGGCGCGCACCTCGGTGCGCTGCATATCGTGCGAAGTGTCCAGGGTCTCGACGAGAAGATCTTTCGAGATCGGTTTGCTGAATGCCGGCATGCCGATGTGAGCGTCGTATTTGTCGAGCGAAGTGAAGAGTGGTTCGCCGGTGATGACATCGACGTAGATGCCGGTCCGCTCGTTGTTCCAGAAGTCATTTTGGAAAGGCGTTTCGGTGCCACCTTGCCGCACGACGTAATATTCCTCGGCCTTTAATCGGCGTTTCAAGACGGCGTCGCTGGGGACCGGCCGGTTCGGATCGAACCCTGTGGTCTCCTTTTTTTCTTTCTGCACGAGAAAGAAGAGGTAGAGCCCAACGGCGATGAGCACGATCGCCATGCCGACTCCGATGTACGTGCTGATGGCCGATTTTTCTTCGGCGGTGATTCGGCCCCCGTACATCAGATCGCGATCAACGTTATTGAATCGGAGATTGGCCACGTCCGTCAAGGCGGAATGGGTGTCTAATTTTCTCCTTTTGGTATTTCTGCTTTGGATCGCCCATCCCGGGTGATAATTGAATGAGTTAACCCGGCCTCCGCCGCGGCTACGGCGTGGCAGGGAAGTTGAGAGTTGAGTACCAACCTCGGTACGCTGGAAGAACGTCCAGAATTCAGAATTCTGCGCCGTCTGTAGCCCAACGCCCGCAGCAACCCGCCTCACGTGGACAGAGGCAGCGCAGACGACGACCTGGGTTTCGGCAGCGCATCTAAATTTTAGACTGTCATTGGCTTTGAGGATGAAAGCGCAGAAGGCAGAAAAGAGTCAGTCTTTCCTTCTTGCATGGCAGGCACGGCCGCTGTTGTCTCCGAGCTTCGCTTGAATGGCAGATTATTTCCCAATGCAAGTTAGCTAAGATTTTGACTGATACGGCAATCCGGACGTGGCCCGATTGTGCGACAACTGGTAGAAAGGCATGCTTTTGGCCATGGCGCCGGCTTCTCCGATCAAATTATCGGATGAAGAAAAACTGTATATCTTGCAACGGCTCGATCAATTCCGGCAGTGGCACGCGTTGGATGAGAAACGTTATTGTCTCGTTTGCGGCGAAATCATTACTGGGCGGCAAATTCAGGTGACCAGGCGCACCGGTGGGAACGGCCCGCTGCGCATCATTTGTCCCACGGAACATTGTAATGCGATGCCGATGCAATGGGTGCGGCCAACAGAAGAAGTCTTGATAAGAATTGCGATGATCGAGGCCGAGCGCCGCAGGCTTTGCCTGATTATTCGAGCAGGTCGTGCAATGCAATTGCTCTCGAAGAAAGACAACAAGCAATACGATCAGCAGAACAAGCCCTAAACGGCGACTCGGCTAGTCTGCGCAAGGAGAAGACTGAGACGGCATTATTTTAGCCGTGCGATCCTCGCCGCATTCAAGATTTTCTGCGCGCACATCAAACCGATGGAGCCGCTCGCAGAATTTCTTAGCTAAGATAACTGTCGCGAAGTGCTGGGGCTTACTCACGAACGAATAAACGCATGCCGCACGTGCTCAACGCTGGATTAGTCCCAGTGATGATGAGGACGCAAGTACCCATGTCGCCTGTAGAATCGATGGCTCCCGTAATATCCGAACCGCGGCCCGTAATAGCCATAGCTCGGCGCAACGACGACGCCAACCACCGGGGGAGGAACGTAGAAGATCGGGCGCGGCGGCGGTGGCGGCGCGTAATTGTAGGTCGGCGCCGGAGCGCTATAAGGTTCCACTATCTCGGTGCCGGCATTCGAGCGCAGAGCAGATGCAAAGCTGAATGCGAACATTGGTAATGCTATTACAATAGATTTTTTCCACATGATCGATATCCTTCCTGTTGTTTGGCCGATTGAACCCAGCAATCACTACGAAGTTGCCCCAGAGTCAGCGCCTTTCATGTAATCTACGACTGTCGACATAGAGACACCTCCCCGGTCAAGCGGCCGAAAATTTACCACGGAGAACGCCCGCCTCCGAGCATCAGAAGGCTGGTTGCTCTGAAGCAAGCGAGGCCAAATACATGGAACAGGCAAAATCAATCCTGACCCCGGAGCAGTACGCGAAGTTCGAGGCTTAATGCAAGAAAGGCGAGAACGGGAAGACGCAGACCTGAGACAATCGTTAAATAGTTACATCATTACACCGTTGAATCGAAAAGATTAGACGAATGGCCTCGCGCGAAGAGCAGTCTCGGCGCGTTCCGTGTACGAGATTAGCTGTAGCGGCGGCTGTGTCAGCCGCAGTTATTGACACGTCCGGGAAGCAGAAGATCGCAGGCAACACGCCTGCCACAACAGCGTGCGCTCTGGGTCACGGGCTGATCAAATTTGCGAGAACCGCAGTCGTCCGCTTTCGCCAAGCCGCCTTCAGCCAAAGCTACGGCGTGCCATGGCTACAGCCTGACGAGTCGACAGCTCCGAAGTTCTTCGCCCGCCGCGGCGGGTAAACTGAGCAGGCGAGGCTACAGCTTTTGGCAGACGATGCCCGCCGCTACAGAGAATCGGAGCGAACAACGCCACGAGAAAGTGTTGTCGAGTATTTAACCTAGATCGTCAGCGTGCGCGCATTAAGTGACCGTTTTTGCCAATTTGTCCAAATGCGCGCCAAATCGCTTGCGCGTTTTTTTTCGAGCCCGTGGCGTCTCTGGCCACCAAAGTCGAAATAGTGGGCGCTGAAACGCCCGCCTGATTGTTCTCATCAAGGAATATCGCATGGTTTACCCGAATACCGGGACGATTTCTCAGAAATTAGTGTAATGCCGGATCGTATCCCTCATCTCCTTCACGTTGTTGGTATTGCCGAGTTATACCATCGTACAGCCACCCCCGGGTGGATGTTCATATCCCTCTGAACCCGGCCGACGGCCCACGGCACCGTGGCTACAGCGACCTGCGGCTACCGCCTTCGCGCGAGCTACGGCGCGACACGCAGCGGGAGATCGATTTGGCGGCGATCAGCTTGACGCAGTATTTTGGTCATGATGAGCGCCGATTTCGACAAACTTTTTTGCTAACATGAGAATGGAAGATCTCCAGCTTGCAGCAGCTTTGCAGCCCACAACGCGTTTCCCTGTCCTGCTCTTTCCCTAATAATTGCGTGCTCAGCGCGTTTTCTCCCTCATTGGATAAAGCTTTAGTGCCTCTCACCTCATAGCAGGGACCGGCATGAGGTGCACTATTCCGCACGCGTACAGCCTATGGACTCGGTGTGGGAGTAGCCGTCGGTGTTGGCGTTGCTGTTGATGTTGGTGTTGGTGTCGACGTCGGAGTCGGAGTGGGAGTCGGACTAACTATAACCTCGGTGGTTGGCGTGCCTCCGCTCTGGTTCTCCCCTTTCACATAAGTTATGAACAGCGTGGCACCGAGTACTGGTGCGATCGTCGCTTGCGCCGGTCCCGCAATCGTAACGCGATTGACAACCTCCGGTAGACTGGGCGAAACGGCCGTGGAACTGCTTAAATCGATGCGTGTAGCGGCGAGAACATTCGCGGTCTGACCGCCTTCAAGCGTCACCGAAACTACGCCGCGATCGACGCCCCCTTGCTGCGTAAAATTCCAGATTCTAAGGAACTGACCGTCAGGCACTGTAATCACCAGTGGCGAGCTCGTGATGATTTTGCTTTTGAAGGGCCCGGCAAACCCAAAGGGAGTGGCGTTGAAGAGAAGAAAGGCAATTAACCAACGGCGGATGTGGATTTTCATTAGTTAAAGATAAAGGAGAGGCTGATCGAGTTCTGGTTAAATTTGCAACAAAGCAGAGCCGCTGGATAATCCAATCAAACATTTAATGCCATGAAAACAATCTTCTTTGCTTTTGGCATAATTTCCGTAGCTGCGGCGCTGGTTTTCGCAGCCGGAGAAGCGCAAAGCACCGCAACATCCGCGACAGAGCATCGCGTGACCAAGCCGTCAGATTTGAAATGGGGCGAGGCTCCTCCGGGATTGCCAGCCAGCGCTAAAGTGGCGGCGCTAAATGGCGATCCCACCCAAGCCGGCCCGTTCACGGTCCGATTGAAAGCGCCTGCCGATTACAAAGTGATGCCGCACACGCATCCGACCGACGAACGGCTTACCGTCATCTCCGGTAGCTTTCGGATCGGTATGGGCGAGAGATTCGATGAAACAAAAATGCAGGAGATGGGTCCGGGCAGTTACATCGTTTTGCCCAGCGGAATGGCACACTTCGCCAAGAGCGCCAAAGAATCGATTGTGCAAATCGACAGCGAAGGACCGTTCCAGATCAACTACGTTAATCCGGCAGACGATCCCAGAAACGCCAAGACGCAGTAGAAAGAGCGAAGATCAAATCTTCGCCTAGGCCGCGGCGCGGCACTTTCCAGCTTCTTTTGATTAGCAATCGCAGCTCTTGCCGCAATTGCATGCCCCACCGTTATTCATCGGGCAATTCTTGCCGGTCTTTTTGCACGCGGGCTGATCTGCGGCAAACGTTACGGCACAAATCATCGCCGTGAGAATCGAAAAGAGAATTTTAGCGTATTGTCTCATACCGATTTAATCTTCTTCCGCAGATAAAGTTGCGCGAGCGAAAAAACAATCGACTGTCGGAGAGCGTCGTAATCATTGTCACAGGCGCTTAGAGATCCCACTACAGCTCTCGAATGTCGCTGGAAATGCGCGGTAGCTCCTGACCTCCCAACTTCGACAATCTTCACTGGGTAAGCGATGATGTAGAATCGCGATGATGAATACCAAGCCGTATAGGAGATTCCCGTCGGTTGTTTATTGGGTTTTCCTTGTCCTGATCGTTCTGTTCGCGTTTGCGCCGATAGGATCTGTTGTGGCGTGCGCTTGGATAGCAAACACGCACGGGTGCAAAGTGGATGAAGGGTCGGTACATCCCTGCATCATCGGCGGTCGCGACTATGGCCAGCTTCTTTATACGCTGGCAGTGTTGGGTTGGTTGATGCTCGTTACTCTTCCCGCTGGTTTGTTCGCATTTGTTGTTTGGTTGGTCATTCTCATCCTTCATCGTGGCACCTGGCAAAAACGATTTGTTGCCGATTTGCCGCCGATCTCCCGTTCGCCATCATCTGCATAAGCAGAAATGCGGTATTCGTACACAGTCTGCCGAAAACAGCTTTCGAATAGACTTCGATTCACATGAACCTTTCCGCGCAGTTTGAGGAAGCGTTGATTTATGCGACTCGAGCGCATTGTAATCAGACGCGCAAGAAAACGGGGATTCCGTACGTCGCGCATATTCTTGGCGTCACGGCTATCGCGTTTGAGTACGGCGCCAATGAAACCGAAGCGATCGGCGCGCTTCTTCATGATACTGTGGAAGATTGCGGTGGGGCGGAACGATTGCGCGATATCCGGGAAAAATTCTGCGAGGACGTGGCCAGGATCGTTGATGGTTGTACGGACACTTATGACACGCCAAAGCCTCCGTGGTTGGAACGAAAACGAGCTTACATCGAGCATCTCAAAGACTCCGATTCTTCGATACGACTGGTATCAGCCTCCGATAAATTGCATAACACGCGCGCTATCCTGGCCGAACTGCGACGGCATGGTCCGGAAGTTTTCGAGCGGTTTGCCGGTAAGAAGGAGGGCACGCTCTGGTATTACCGCGCGCTCGTGACCGCGTTTCGCGAACATGGCGATCACACCGATCTCATCGACGAGCTCGATCGCGCCGTAACCGAGATTGAAAAACTTGTTGGCGTTTAGAAACGCAATATGAGTAGCAAGATCGAGACGAGAGAATTTTCCATCAACGATTACGGCGCGGCAGTTGAGATCTGGCAGCGAGTCGAAGGTGTGGAAATCGCCGAGGGTGATGACAGAGAAAGCGTTGCTCAGTTTCTCGCGCGCAACTGGGGGCTAAGTAGGGCGGCGGTGGACGGGCCGGCAACTGTTGGCCTGCGCCGGGCGGGACTGAAGCGAGCGATCATCATGGTCGCCGACAAGAATCCGCGCGGTCGCGAATTTTGGCGTCGAACTGGCTGGGAAGAAATTCCCGGCGCAATCGCAATGGGAATTGATCTTTAACAAGATGCCGGCGGTTGTAGAACCCCCGCGAGCGTAGCCGACTCACTTAGAAGTGGAATGCGAAGCGTAACGGCGGCGTCGCCGAGAAAAAGGGCGCTCAGCTCGTTCGTGGCAGGCTTTCTTCAATCCGGTTGATCAGGTCGGGAATATTGATCGGTTTTGCCAGAGATTGATGCCCTTCGATCCGGAGGCCAGCCTTTATCTCATGTTCCGTGACCAGCGCGGTGAGAAAAATAACGGGCGTGCCCTGCAATTCCGGGTCGGCTTCGATTTGTGCCGCTACTTCGCCTCCGTCTGTCTCTGGCATCATGATGTCCAGCAAAATCACGTCTGGGCGAAAATCCCTTGCACTGTGATAGGCCCTCGCAGCATCGTTCTCTTCGAGCACGAGATAGCCGCCGGTTCGTTCGAGAAGGATTTTTACCAGATGAGTGCTCTCCCGGTCATCATCGACAATCAGAATGCGTCGTTTTTCCTTGAGTAGGGACCTGGCGAATGCATCGATCTCAGATTGATCGAACCAATAGATGTGGGACTGCGGTGGGTCCTGACTAACGACGTACGAAGCATTCACGTTAAATCCGTTCGCGTCTTCGATCACTTGGATTATACCCGATACTTCCGAATCTATTCCGTCTCTCACTGGCCTGAACGTTACAGTCTGCCCGTCGATTTTCTCAGAGGGAATTGGCAACGTCACCCTGGGCGGTTTATAGGTCATAGGGCGTGCGTCAACCTTGCGGTTTCGGCATTTCACCGGGTTTTGCGGCTTCGCCAGGTTTTGGCGGGGCGCCACCAGCGGGAGCGCCGCCCGCAAGATCTTGGTCGGGAGCTGCAAGAACCTCGGGTGCACTAAACGATTCGGGATGATTGGCCAGTTCTTTGCGGAACGCGGCAATTTGTTCGGGTGTGACCGGGCTGGCGCTGTTGCCCCATTCGGTTCGCTCGTAGGTCATGACGTCGGCGATCTGTTTATCAGTCAAAGTTTTGTCCCACGGTTGCATCACAGCGGTGCCGAACTGTTGGCCTTTAACGGTGACAGGACCTTGCAAGCCTTTGAGTACGATCATGGCCATACGTCGCGAGCCGCCAGTTGTAAATTCGGAACCGGCAAGAGGCGGATACTGACCGGACACACCGAGTCCGTTGGCTTGATGACAAGTCTGACAATTCGCCGAGAAAACCTTCTTGCCGCGGTCGTGCGGCGATAACTCCGCGACTTGTTCAGCGCCGGCCGGACCCGCAGCTGCTTTCTTTGCCGGAGGTGGCGCGCCCATCGGATCGAGTCCACCACTTGTGAAATTTCCCGAGTAACGGCCGAGATAAGCACCACCAAAAAACACCGCCAGTCCGTAAATCGCGATCAACCAAATCGAAAGCGGCTCGGCGCCAACCCGTGGTTCGCGTTTTTCGCGTTGAACAGCGGCGTGCACCTGTTGCACATCCGCTTGCTCGCCATAATCCATCCCCTGCCCCACACGCGCTGGCGATTTCGGTTCGTCGTTCATTGCATTGTCATTTTGCCGGCGCTGGTGAGGCTGCTACAGGCGATGCTCCCGGTGTGGCTCCTGGCGACCTGACTTCTTTCAACGGATGCGATTGATTGAGGGACATCAAATAGGCAACGAGACATTTCGCATCGAAACTTGGAACAACTTCCCAACCTTCCCGCGGCGCGTCGGAGCCGGTGAGTTCCAACGCATCGGCAGAACGTTCTCCGACAACCCGGCGTTTTTTATAAAGGAAACGATACGAAGGCATGTTCGAATCGACGTTGATACTGCGAGGCGAATAAAGATGCACATGCTGCCAGGCGGCGGAATACATCGGTGGCGCACCCGCTGTCTGCACTGGCCAAGGCGCTGTTGCTGCTGGGTTTGGTGATGCGGCCGGACTCGCATTTGCGATTGCTGAAGGAGAAGGTGATGCGAGAGGCACCTTCGGAGGCTGAGCCGCTGGCGCTTTTGGCGCAGGAGAACCCGGAGACGCCGACGGCGATCCAGCGGGTGCCTGAGGAGATCCAGTTGGTGGAGGCGAGCTTGTTTGCTGTGCGGGACTGGGACTCGCTGCAGGCGTGCCACCTTGCGCCGGCGACGCCGCAGGAGTTGCAGCGCCAGTGGGCGGTGGGTTCTCCTCTTCCTTCGGCGTGCGCGCGCCGATATTGGCGAGGTCCTGGCCCATGCGCATTTTTCCGAGAAAAACTGGCCGATCGAAAATGTAATCGCGCGGTGCGCTGCGGCGCTCACCCCATTTTCGTTCGATGTCGTTCGCGGCGTAATCGGCGCGCACCTGCTGGCTGTGACAATAAATACAACCGTTCGCAGCGTAAACACGCGCGCCGCGTTCGACCATTCCCGATTGCGGCTGCGGATAAGTATCGGTGCCCTCCTCGTCGGATTGCGGATTAAGATGTCCGATTTGCCAATTCGGAATAACGGTCAGTCCCACCCACGAAAAGACAAACGTCCCGAAGATTCCCAGAAAAAGCGGGGCAAGTCCTTTCATTAATGCGTTCCGGACGTCTGCCCGCGCAGGTAAGGCTGCGCCGTTTCAATGCTCTCACTTAACGCGAGCGACGGATTCTGCATGTCGGCGCCCTGAAGATAACCGCCGGCAAGCAGCATGAGCGTCATGAGACCGATGCCATAGACCGATGCCCAGAAATGGAGTTTGATCAGAGAAGCGTAACGCCATTCGCGCCCGACTAAACGCGGCACGATATAGTACATCGAACCGAAGATCACCATGGTGAAGAATGCGTAAAGGCCGAGATGCGAATAAGCGATGCTCGCCTGTGTGAAGTTGACGTAGCGCGCCACGGAGCGAAGCGAGATCAAAACGCCGATCACGCTAAAGACCGTGTAAGACATCGCGCCAAACACTGTGAATCGAAGAGTCGGGCTGTAGCGCATCAGCGGAAAATAACCTTGCATCGTCATGTGATGATTGAGGCCCACAGTCGCGACGGGAATCATCGTCAGAATGGTCGCGGCAATGCTGGCGGTGATCATCCATGCGGGGAACGGTCCGTCGACGAGTCGCTGCATTCCGGTCCAACTGGAGAAAAGCGCGTAACTCCAAAAACCGATTGTCGCCAGGTGATAACTGTAAACCGGGCGACCGATCACTTTGGGAATCATGTAATATGCGGTGCCGAGACCGATGGCGCCGAACCAGAGAAAGAGCAGATTATTTGCGTACCACCAGCCGACTGCCGATTGCAGAACTCCCTGCACCGGTACGACAAAAAGCATCAACTGCCCCGCCGCATAGAGCCATGGAAACCAGAGAAACGCGCCGAGCAAATACCATTGAGTAATGTAAATCTGTTCCCCGCGCCGGTAGCGGAACATCAACACGGCCCACGAAATAACGAGCGTGTACGCGACAAACAGGATAATGGCCGCGTAATGCGGAAACTCGAGCCATTGATAGCCCGTGCTATCGCCAAGAAGGATTCCGCCAACGCCCAGCAACACGCCCAAGTTCCAAAAAACAGCGCCTGCAACGAGCAACAGCGGATATCTCAGTACAGTCCGGCATAGTCGCGCCATCAACCAGATGGCTGTGCCCATTCCAGCCATCGACGCCCAGCCGTAAACCATTACGTTCATATGAGCCGGCCGCACACGTCCCCACGTCAGGAAACTGATGTCGGAAAACAGATCCGGTGAATGGAGCTTGAATGAAACGAAACCAGCCAACAGCGTACCGAGGATCAGCCACGCCATCGCCGACGTATAAAACATCAGCACTGGCACCCGTGTTGACGCGTCGATGTACGCGCGTTCCAACTGCTCCGCGTCCCCTGCAGCAGCGGAAACGGACGGTTCCTTTAATGGAATTCCAGTGGCGTTCATGGAGTTCTGGCTGGCACGGATGAAGCAGGTGCGGGTGGCGATTGCTGAGGCGCTGGCGAAGGCACCGCGGGAGCAGTCGCTGAGGGTGGTGCTGCGAGCTGAGCGGCACCAGGTGTACAACGCCTTTGTTCTTGTCGATCCAAGCATAGGTGTTCAGCGCTTTCTCTGCGTCTTCGCGCACGGTTTTCAATTTTTCCATTCGTTTTTTGGCGCGCGTTTCTTCATAATCACTTCCACGCGGCGAAGGCCCAATGATCGCGAGCACGATTACACCTAATAATACGAAGAGAAGCACAATCCCTAACCACGTGGACAACGGGGCGCGCGAATGTGCAATCTGACGAAGAGATTCAGGATCAGCCATTTCAGTTAACTAATTTCAAAGACTCGATGAGGCGCGGGTCGCGAACGGGAAAGAGCGAACTCCTGGGCACAAGTCGCAGATAAACGAAACCGAGCGTCGCGCCGACGGCGATAAGGGAAAGCAAATCCCAAATGCTGGCATGTACTCCGGTACCGTGTAACGCGGGCAGCACAATGAGGTACATGTCGAGCAATTGCATGAACAGAATCCAACCGGCTACGATAGAAAGCTGATGCGGGTTTTTTTTGATCGAGCGCAAAAGCAAAATCGCGAATGGGCCGAAGAAGCGCCCAATCACTAGCAGCATACTCAACACCCACCAGGATTGGGTGTTTCGAGCGAGGAAAAATTGTGTTTCTTCCGGGATGTTTGCATACCAGATGAGCATGTACTGGCCGAAGCCGATGTAGGCCCAGAAAATGCAAAACGCGAACATCCATTTCCCCATGATGTGATAATGCTCGACTGTGACGACGTCTTTCAGGTAACCGGCTTGCCGCAAAGCCGTGATTACCAATACCAACAGCGACATCGAACTACCGGCCGCACCCGCGAAGATGTACACGCCGAACATCGTTGAGAACCAGCGGTAGTTGAGGCTCATTAGCCAATCGAACGCGCCAAAAGTAAGACAGAATGCAAACATCGGCAGGCTCGCGAAGGAGACCCTGCGCATCCAGATTGTGAAACGCGGGTTGCCGTCTGTGTCCTGGCGAACGGAAAGGCAGCGCAATAGTTGTGACGCAACGATGAAGGAACCAAGGAAGACGATCGCGCGGACGACAAAGAAGGTGAAATTGAGATAAGCACGCTTGGAGTCGAGCGCCGCCTCGTGCCCGCGTGGAATATCCATCCAGGCATAAAGATGGTGGCGCAACAGAAGGATGGGAACAAACAAGAGCGCCAACACTGCCAGCAACACCGCAATGTTTTCCAACTGACGGCGCACCACGACCGTCCATTCGGCGTCGGTCGCATGGTGGACGATTGTCCAGAAAAAGCAGCCGGCGCAGAGCGTGAAGAAGAACGCAAACGCAAACAGCCACGAATAACTTAGCTGATGCGGATTTACGAATGCGCCGACCGCGCACAGCACCAGCGTGATCACAGAAACCAATCCGAGCAGGAATGAAAGACCCGCAAAGCGGCTGCTCTCGAAATATTCGCCTTCTGGCGTCGGCACGGTCTGTGAACGCTCGCTCATTTTCCTGTAGCCGGCGGCGTTGACGCCGGTTTCTCCAGTTCGGCGCGATGCTCCTCTGGAACATCGGCGATCGTTGCGTTTTGACTGCGCTGTAAAGCACGCAAATAAGCAATGATTGCCCAGCGATCTGGCACGATGATGTTCGGCCCGTAAGCCATCATGGTGTTTTTGCCGCTGGTGATCGTGTTGAAAATCTCGCCGTCCGACATTTTGCGGATGCGTTCATCCTGAAGAGAAACCACGGTGGCGAGGCCGTACTGTTTGGTGATTCCATTGCCCGCAGCCCCAGCGCCGTGGCACATCGCGCATGTGATATTGAAACGTTGCTGTCCCCGCTCCATCAACTCGGGCGTTACTTCCAGCGGAATACCCGTCCCCCAGTGATCGCGCATCTTCCCAGTGTTGTAGTAATCGGTGCCGGCGCTAAAACTTGCCTCCGGATGCGACCAGGAACCAACTTCAGCAGCGTGGGATTGTGTCGTCTCCGGCTTCGGCATTTCGTAGCCAATCGGGACTGTGCCCGCAACCGGCAAACGCGGACCGCGCCCATCCGCGAAAAAATCGAGCGGCGCTTGTGCGCGCACCTTCATCTGGCGCACCATATCCGGAAAAACTTCCGTTGGGGGTTGGGTGCCGGTTTGCCCGCGAAATCCAAACACCGCGAGGATCGCAATCGCGCATAAGAGAAAAATCACCAGAAATCCTCGCAACATTTGTCAGTCCTCGTGAACGATCGTGATGTGCTGTCCGCCGGTTTGCTCCAGTAATTCGCGGACGCCAGTTTCGGTAAAGCGTGGATCGCGCGCTTCAATCGCCAGAAAAAATCCGTCGTTGGTTACGCGGCTAAATCGCTCCCAGTTGAACATCGGATGGTACCAGCGCGGCAATCCGTTCATGCCAAGCCACGCAAAAAATGAAGCGAACGCGCCGAAGAGTACAGTCAGCTCGAACATGATCGGAAAAAACGCCGGGACGGTCCAAAAATTCCACGGCTTGCCGTGCACATCGAGCCGATAGAGACCCCAGGATGGCCCAAATTCAACTAACGCAGCGGTGAGCAGACCCGAAACTCCGCCAAACAAAACCCAGCCGCTCAACCACGATTTTCCAAGCCCCATCGCTTCGTCCATTCCATGGATGGGAAACGGAGAGTAAACGTCCCACCGCCTGAAACCCGCGTCCCGAACGCGCTTGGCCGCTTCGTAAAGCGCGGCTGCGCTCGGATACTCCGCACCCATGGCGTAAACTGTGTGACCGAACGGAGTCTTCATCATCGGGTGCGCTCCTTCCCGCCGGGAGATACCGATTGAATCCCCGGGGGCGTGGTGTAATGCGGGTCCGCTTCCGGTACGGCAGTCTTCACTTCCGACATCGCGATCATGGGTAAAAACCGAACGAAGAGCAGGAACAGCGACGTGAAAATCCCGAGCGTCCCGATGTAGGTCCAGATGTCCACCCACGTCGGATGATAAATTCTCCACGATGATGGCAGGAAATCGCGAGCCAAACCGCCGGCAATAATGATGAAACGCTCAAACCACATGCCGGCGTTCACGCACATCGCCACGAAAAAGACGACCAAGATGTTGTAACGGCACCACCGGAACCAGAAAAGTTGCGGCGAGAGGCAATTGCAGAAGAGCATGCCGAACCACCAGTACCACCAGTAAGGTCCGAAAACGCGATTCCAAAACGCGAACCGCTCGTAGGAATTGCCGCTGTACCAAGCCAAGAAAAACTCCATCGTGTAGGCGTAACCGACGAATGAACCGGTCAACAAAATGATCTTCGCCATTTTGTCGATGTGCTGCGGCGTGATTACATCCTGCAATTTGAACATCGCGCGGCAGGGCAACAGCAGAGTCAACACCATGGCGAATCCGCCAAATATTGCGCCCGCGACGAAATAGGGCGGGAAGATTGTCGTGTGCCATGTGGGCACAAGCGTCGTGGCGAAATCAAATGATACCACGCTGTGGACCGAAAGAACCAGCGGCGTGGAAAGGCCGGCCAAGAGAAGATAGGCCATTTCGTAATGACGCCAGTTTCGATTCGAGCCGCGCCACCCACACGCGAACACTCCGAAAAGAAACTTCCTGACCTTTGTGGTCGCCCGGTCGCGCAGCGTCGCCAAATCCGGGACCAAACCGGTGTACCAAAATAGGACGGAGACGGTAAAATAGGTCGAAACCGCAAAAACGTCCCACATAAGCGCGCTGCGGAAATTTTGCCAGATCGCCCAGTTGTTAGGCACCGGCGCGAGATCATGTCCGATACCGATCCAAAAAACGAAATTGGTAATGTCCCAAGCCCAGCCGACCGGGATCTGATTTCCCCATGTGCCGACCCCGGTGGAAATCTGGTATCCGATGCAAAAAAGTCCAAACGTCGCGGCGCTTGCAGTAATGGTGAACGCCACCCACCACCAGCGTGGCGCGGGTTGTTCCACCACGCCGGAAATGCGTTCCGTCAGCCAACTGAAATTACGCCGGTTCAATACCAGCGGAACACGCGTAATTCGCCTCTCGGCCTCTTTAATCGGTCCTGTTGCTGTTGGCGCCGCGTCCATAATTATATTGCAAGCTCCACCGCTCCTGTAGCCACGGCGCTGGGGACGGTCGGAACAGGACTTGTCACAGGTACCCGGATACAATCTAAGGCCTTCCGTTTCATTCTGGTACCCTCTCCACCAAGCTTGCGACTCCGATATTTTCGGCATCAGGCATTTTCGGATTCGGATTGCGAATCCGCGCGAGATAACTGGTTCGCGCCCTGACGTTCAAATAATCCAGCAACCGATAGTTGCGGTCCTGCTGTTTCAGTTTTGAGACGCGGCTTTCCGGATCCTTGATGTCACCAAAAACAATCGCTCCCGTGGGACAGGCTTGCGCGCAGGCTGTCGTGAACGAATCGCGCGGGATGCGCTTGTCCGCAGAGGCACCAGCACGGGCAAGCGCCGCAATCTTTGCTTCCTCGATGCGTTGCACGCAGAAGGTGCACTTCTCCATCACGCCGCGCATGCGCACAGTCACGTTAGGATTCTTCTGCATCTTGATAGTGTCCGGTGCGCCCTTGCTTGTCAGTGGTGCGAAGTATTCTTCGTAGATGCTTAGTGCGCCGGCGATCTTCCTCTTGCCGACGGGTCGCTGATTGTAATCGAAATAATTAAACCGGCGCACCTTGAACGGGCAGTTATTGGAGCAAAATCGCGTGCCGACGCACCGATTGTAAGCCATGACGTTAAGACCGTCCTCGCTGTGAATGGTCGCATTGACCGGACAAACCGTTTCGCACGGCGCGTTCTCGCAATGCTGGCAGGGCATCGGCTGATGCACGATCTCGGGATTCTCCGGCCATTCGCCGCGGTCCTGGTTGAATGGTTTCCGGCTGGCGTAATAGCGATCGATGCGGAGCCAGTGCATGATACGGCCATGCGCCACCTGTAACTTGCCCACGACTGGGACGTTGTTCTCGGCCTGGCAGGCGATCACACACGCGCTGCACCCGGTGCACACATTCAGATCGATGCTCATGCCCCACTGCTGTGGCGCATCCAGCGGCGGGTGCGTGTACAAGCTCGGCGGCGGATACGGCAGTTCTTCTTCGCCCGGAATTTTCTTCGCGAACTCATTGTTCGCGCGATAGCCCTCCAGCGTCGCTTCCCGGACAAGACCGCGACCTTCAATACTGAAGTGTTCCTGCACGATCGACAGAGGATAAGTGCGACCGACCTTGGTCACCTGCACGCTCGCAACCCCCTTGCCGCCAGCGGCGACGAAATGCGGATTTGCCGCCGTGCGCAGAAAGTAACCGTTAAAGCCCGACTGCTCCTCGATGCCCGGTCTTTCTTTCAGATCAGCACCCGCGTAGGGCAACTCATAGAACTGTGGCATTTTTCGGCCGTAACCCAGCGGGATCGTAACGGAATTGTCCGCGTGACCCGGCGACACGAGTGTTGCGATCACAAGCTGGCGTTTTACTGGCGTCCCGGCAGAGCTCTTTTCATCGATTGTGATTTGCAACAAATCGCCGGCCTCAACGCCCAGCCTTTTCGCGTAAGCAGGACTGATCAACGCCGCGTTGTCCCAGGTGAGTTTTGTGATTGGGTCGGGCAATTCCTGAAGCCAGCCGTTATTGGCGTAGCGGCCATCGTCCATCGCATAGCTGGCCGTTAGGACAATTTCTGGTGAATCCGGCGTGGGCGCCGTCGTCAATGTCCACGAATTTTGGACGAGCGGACCCGCTGCGTTTGCATTAAACGCGGGCGGCGCCTGATCACGCGGCCGAACGTGCGAGGCAAATCCGTCGTGTAGAAAGCGCGACCACGCGGTTTGAAAATCTCCCGGTGGATTTGTTAGGCGAAAAGTCTCTTGCACCAACTCCGGTCCTTGCACCTTCGGCCCCCCTGCCAGCATGTTGATCAGTTCGATTTCGCTGAGCCCTCCGAACAACGGCAGTATCATCGGTTGAATCGACAGGTAACCGCCACCGGCCGTGAGGGCGTCGCCCCAAGATTCTAGATAATGCGCCAGCGGGACGTGCCACTGGCTTAGCGCGGATGTGGCATCCTCGTGGTATCCGAGCCGGACAATGTTCGGCACTTTCTTTTGCAGATCGCTCCAATCCAGCGGCAGCTTTTTCTGCGGATCTTCCACCAATCCGCGCGGCGCGTTATAGACCGGATCGCCTCCAAGAATGAAAAGCTGTTTGATCCGTCCGTCGTTGATATCCCTCGCCAGTTGCGAAATGTCGATTGTTCGTCCGGCAGCTGCCGGACGCGGAAGCTGGCGAACAACTAACGTTTGGCCGAGGTTTTTCAGCGCAGCATTGATCGCATAAACGAGCAATTGCACTGCGACTGGCTGCGTTGGGCCCACGAGCACCAAGCTAGCGCCTGGTTTTGCGAGCAGGTCATTCGCTGCCTCGCTAACCCACTTCTCATCGAAGGTCCCTCCGCCATTCAGACCCTGCAGATTGCCAAAGACTGTGCCCAAGCTGGCGTCGTTCGTTCCAGAAAGAATTTTTCCCGCAAGCGCGTGTGCGAACGCGGCGATTTGGCTCGCGGGACAACGCAGCCGATGGTCGGCCATGGCGCCAGTGAGCGTGAAACGATTCTCGACGACATAGAGCCGATTCATGTTGTCTACCGCAGAATTCACCCTGCGGCGCGAAGTGAACGCGCGCACGGTCTCAAGATCGCCCTGTCCGCAGTCGAGAAAATCGCTGTCTAAAGCAAGAATAACATCAACGCGGTCGAATCTGGGAATCAGCCGCGCGCCAGCTCCGAATACGTTTTCCACCGCAATCGTTTGTTCCTGACTGAGGAGCGGCTCGTACACGCACCACCGCATGTTCGGAAAAACCTTTTCCAGCTCCATGCGCAACCGCTCGCGCGTAGGCGAGTTCGTCTCTTCAACCAGGAAAGCCAGACCATCGCCCTGATCGCTGAGGAATGTTTTGCGAAGCTCGCTGACGTACTTTTCAAAATCTTCGCGCGTGCTGCGTTTCCCCTTTTGAGCAAATCGTTTCGACCGGGTCGGATCGTAGAGATCAAGAACCGACGCCTGAACGAAAGTGTCGGTGGTGCCAGCCGAGGCGGGATGCAGCGGATTGCCTTCGAGCTTGATGGGACGCCCATCCACGGTAGTGGCAATCAGCGGAATGCCGCCGGTGCGCCGAGGCATCGCGGTCGCGTAGTAGAGAAATTTCCCGGGAATCGTCCACTCCACGTTTTTGGTAAAGGGAACCAGATGCAGTTCCGGCCGACGACAACTCGTTAGGCCAACCCCCGCCAGCGCCATCGATGCGCCCATTAACTTCAGGAAATCGCGCCGCGACCATTCATCGCCGTTCAATTCCGCTGCGCCTGGAGGGAATTCCCGTTCCAGCCATTGGCGAAATTCGGGTGTATCACTCAACTCGCCTAGACTGCGCCAGTAACGCTTTCCTGTGGTTGGCTCTGGTGGATGGTGAAATACGCGTTTCATCGGTGGCAACCCTGACAATTTGTTGGCGGATTAATGTTCCAGCGCTCTTTTAAGGTCTGGCCGATCTCGGCTTGAGTGAGTCTCTTCTTCTTCGAAAAATCTTCACGCGCATCACTTGGTTGCCCATATTTCGCCACAAACTCCGGCGGTTTCATGTCGTCCGGTTTCCAATCGAGATTGAAAACCTGGTCTTCGGGTCGCAGGAAATTTTCAGGGTGCCGATGGCATTCCAAGCACCAGGCCATGCTGTGGGGCTTGGCCATAGACACCACCGACATGTGATTGACCGGGCCGTGGCAACTGAAACAGCTGATGCCGCGGTTCACGTGCGCTGCGTGATTGTAATAAACGTAATCGACCGTGCGATGGATCCATACCCACTCGATCGGGTTGCCCGTTCTCCAGCTTGCCCGAACTGGCTCAAGCTTTGGGTTATCCTTTTGCACCTGCGTATGGCAGTTCATACAGGTTTGGGTGTTCGGGACGTTCGATTGCGCTGCCATTTCTACAAAGCTGTGACAATACCGACAATCCATTCCTAATTGCGAAACGTGAATGTCGTGCGGAAACGGCACGGGTTGGATCGGTTGATAACCGACTTTGGTGTATTTTGGCGTCACGTAATACCACGCCGCGGCGGTCAATCCACAGGCGAACACAATGCCACAGACCACGAGCTTGAGCGGCAACCAGTTCGTCCAGCGTGGGAAGAAATTCGCCATGGGTACTAGTCCGCCGCGTTTGCGCTGACGGTCGGCAATCGCCACGCTGCTAACAAATCAAAACAGTGATCAGGATGTGCTTCGTTCAGACGCTGCAAAGGGTTAAGGTTAATCGCGAGTCCGAGGGGCAATGAGGATTCTATAAATGCGTCGCGGGAGGGCAAAATAAATTTCGTCATGGCTGTCGATCCAAATGTCGCGTGGCGACACCGATCACGTCAAAACTTCGCGAACGCGTCAAGCCCGTAACATCCCCATCCATCCTTCAGATCCGCAAGATTCTAAAAAACGCGTGGATGATAGCGATAAGCCGCGGCAAAGTTATTTTTTTGCGATCGACAAATAAACTGATTGGATGAGACGCGTGTGATGATTACCCTGATGCCTCAACATTTAAGAGTGTGGGCGATCTTCGGGCTATCTTTCTCGCTCGTATGTTTCGCCCTGCCGAATTCGCAATCGATCGTAATCGCGCAGAACCACGAGCATCCTGTACCAGAGAGACTTGGTACCGTGCACTTCCGCACATCTTGCTCTGCAGATGTCCAACCAGAGTTTGAGCGGGCTGTGGCGCTTTTGCATTCCTTTGCGTACTCGGCAGCAGAAAAAACGTTTCGCGAGGTGATAGCTAAAGATCCAAATTGCGCCGTCGCCCATTGGGGCGTGGCCATGACTTATTTTCACCAGTTATGGGAACCTTATCTGGCTCCGGAAGACGTGGCGCGGGGTCAGGGAGAGATTGAGCAAGCCAGACGCATTGGCGGTTCAGAACGGGAACGCGGTTTTATTGATGCGCTAAGCACGATCTACGCAAAACCGGATTCTGTCCCATACCATGAGCGTGCGAACGATTACACAGTGGCGATGGGGAAACTCGCCGAACGTTATCCCGACGATGTCGAGTGCCAGGTCTTTTACGCGCTGGCACTGATCGCCACCGCGTCGCCAACTGACAACACTCATGCCAATGAGAAGAAAGCCGCTGCATTGCTCGAACCGTTGTTCCAGAAATTCCGGCAGCATCCGGGCATTCCGCACTATTTGATTCACGCATGCGACAACTCCGAAATGGCGCGCCGCGGAGTAGCTCCGGCTCGTGCTTATTCCCAGATTGCGCCGTCAGCACCGCATGCCTTGCACATGCCTTCGCACATCTATACGCGATTGGGAATGTGGGAGGACTCGATCGCTTCAAACCTCGCCGCGAGAACCGCCGCACACGCTCAAGGCGACATCGGCGAAGAATTGCATGCTATGGATTATCTCACGTATGCCTACTTACAACTCGGTCGCGATACCGAAGCGGCGCGTGTTCTTGAAGATCTGCGCGCAATGTCGGACCTGCACGCGGGCGAGTTCAAGGTAGGCTACGCGGCAAGCGCCATGCCCGTGCGCTACGCTATTGAACGTCGGCAGTGGGCAAAGGCTGCTGGGCTCGAACCCATTTCCGGCGCGCAACCGAACCTTTCCGCCATCACCATGTGGGCGCGTGCGATCGGACTCGCGCGTAGCGGGCAGCGGGGCGCGGCACGGCGGGAGATCGAAAAGTTAGAAAACTCTTACGAACGGTTGCACGGGCTGGGCGATGATTACTGGGCTACGCAAGTACACGTCCAGATTAATGAAGCGCGGGCATGGCTAGCGCACGCCGAGGGAAAAGATGACGAAGCTCTCAAGCTCATCCGCGATGCGGCCGACGAAGAGGACGCTGTCGAAAAGCGTCCGGTCACACCAGGTGCGATCGTTCCAGCGCGCGAACAGCTTGGTGACCTGCTGCTGGAATTAAATCGACCGCAGGAAGCTCTCAAAGAGTTTGAGCGCACGCTGACGATGACTCCGCAGCGTCGTGGCGCTTTGATGGGCAAGGCTCATGCCAGCGAAATGATTGCAGCTATGAACTAGCGAAGAGCGATATTGCAACGGCGTGTCGCCGCGCCAAAGCAAGCTATTCCACCGGTTTCGGAGGCTTAAGGCTAGATTCCTCCAGTGCTGCACGATCCCAATTGCCCAAAGTCGATGCGGCATCGTAAGTGCTCTGCGCAAAATCCAGAAGAACGTCGTCGGGCGACGTCGCATTGCGGACGACATCGTACGGAAGAACGAACTCGCGTAATTGCGTTAAGTACGTAGCTTCCGCCGGGCGTACTTTCGCTTGCGAAAATCCATGCGGCTCGGGGTAAGCGTAGGAGTAGAAAATTGGCGTGGGACTCGCAGCGTTGCCTGGCCAAAAACCGACGCTGCTGACTTCCTGCGCGTACGCTTCACGGGTCACACGGTCTGGCAGATGCGGGATTCCACCCGGATGCGGCGGCGCCGCACGTCCAGAGAATCGCGTGACCGCGAGGTCGAAGCTTCCCCAGAAGAAATGCACCGGGCTGCATTTTCCGCAGAAGCGCGACCGAAATTCCGTAAGCACGCGCGTGGATTGCAACAGCACGCGCCAAAATCGATTCGCATACTCCGAATCGTATGATCCGTGGGTTTCGTCCCGATCGAATGGAATCGGATCGGCAATCTCGTTTGGCGTGGTGTCGATTTTCACGTGCAAGCTGAGCTCGTCGAGCCCATTCATGACCGCATTATAAAATTCGGCCACTGGTTGCGGTCGAAGCTTGAATACGCGAACGGCGCCGTCACTTTTCAGGATACGCAATTCGTGGTCGATGAAATCAAAGTCGATCTCGAACGTATAAAGCTCGTGTGGAATGGGCGAAGTGGTCAGGCCACGTGAAGTCACGTAGAGCGTGACGTGCCATGAATGATTGATCCAGGGACTGAGCGTGAGGCGAACCTTGCCCACGATCTGTGTCCACATATGCAACGTCTCGGCTGTCGCTTGCCATTCATTAAAAGGCAACGCCGGCCAAAAATCCGCGCTCGACTGACGGTCATCCTGCTTTGCCATCGTTCGTAAATTTAGAATCGAAACGGACCTTCGCACAGGCTGTCGCGAGCCCGACATCGCCGACCGCGATCGAGCGAATCGGAATGAGCGGTACCATGGAGAAATCCGCTTCGCAAGTATCGCCTCCTCAAACCATCAGAGAATTATCGCGGCCTCTCAGGAGCCGGTTTGACTAAGAGTACAAAAACTCGTCGTGGTAATCGCGCTGGGATTGGGAGCGCGCGAACTCCACGCTTTCGTTGCCCGTCTCGGGATACTCGAAGATCTTGCCTTCGTAATTGCGGATGACGATTTTTTCCTTGTCGTGATAGAGAATGTAGCCGGGATTGATGGGGACTTTGCCGCCACCACCAGGCGAATCGATGACGTATTGCGGCACGGCGTAGCCCGTGGTGTGTCCGCGCAGACCCTCGATGATCTCTATGCCCTTTGCGACCGAGGTGCGCAGATGCGAGGAGCCATTTATCAGGTCGCACTGGTACAGGTAATACGGTCGGACGCGGCACATGAGCAACTTCTGCACGAGCATTTTCATCGTCTCGATATTGTCGTTCACGCCTTTGAGCAACACACTCTGGTTCCCCAACGGAATGCCGGCGTTTGCCAAACGCTCCAGCGCTGCTTTCACTTCAATCGTTAGCTCGCGCTGGTGATTGACGTGCACGCTCATCCAGAGCGGATGATATTTCGCAAGCTTTGCGCACAGTTCCGAGGTGATGCGTTGCGGCAGGAAAATCGGAACACGCGTCCCGATCCGGAGAAACTCGATGTGCTTTATCGCTCGCAGCCGCGAAAGCAGTTTCTCGATCTTATCGTCGGAGAAGATGAGCGCGTCGCCACCACTCAGCAACACATCGCGCACTTCAGTGTGCTGTTCGAGGTAACGGAATGCTTCTTCAAAATCGGTGTGCAATTCCTGTTCGCCGACCCCGCTCACGACGCGGCTCCGCGTGCAATACCGGCAATAGCTGGCGCACCGATCCGTCACCAAAAACAAAACTCGATCAGGATAGCGATGAACCAGGCCCGGAACGGGCATATGCGAATCTTCACCGCATGGGTCAGCCATGTCGTATGGGGACGTCCAACTCTCTTCGATGCGCGGAATGACTTGGCGCCGGATCGGATCGTCCGGATTATCGCGCGGAATTAGATTGAAAAAGTGCGGCGTGATTGCGAGCGCGAGCTTGTCGCCGGAAAGCAAAACGCCGCTGCGCTCTTCCTCATTGAGCTCAAGATGTTCCTCGAGCTGGGCCAGGGTTGTGATCCTGTTTTTGAGTTGCCACTTCCAATCGTTCCACTGCTCCAGCGCAGCTCCGCCATTCCGCGACCAATAGCCGGGCGCGTGCGAGACGAATTCTTTCCCATCCCCTTTTTCTGTCACAGAAGTACTCATCTTGTAAAGTTAGGATGAAAAAAATTAAGATCGTTAAACATCGCGTCAATGTAGGCACTTGGCCGTGCGCTACGCACACCGATGAGTGAGCTGTTGCCTATTTACCGCCGAGAACGCTGAGTTCCCAGCGGTAGCCGTCAGGATCGTGGAACCAAAGGCCCATGTTTTTCGAGCCAGGCGCTTCAGGCCCGATTTCGTCGCCTGGATCTTCGATGTCGGCGCCGATACTTTTCAGATGCGCAAGCGCTTTGCACAGCGTTGCCATATCCGGCAGATGAAACGACATGTGATCAATCGTTTCCGGCGACGGTTTGCCTTTGAACAAGGCAATGGTGACGTAGTCGTTGCCGACTGCAACGCCGTTATCGAAATCGAACTCTTTTCCCAACCCCAACGCGCGCTCGAACCATTTTGCGCTCTTCTCCGGATCGCGTACCGCCAATCCAAAGTGACCGACCTCCCCGAGCATGAACGGAACTTTCGCCATCTCTCGATTTACTCCCGGCTCCAGACCATCGCCACCGAAGTGGTAAGGCTGCCGCCCATGTTGAACGTGAGGAATCTTTTCGCGTTTTCGATCTGGCGCCTGCCAGCCTGTTCAGTTAGTTGTTGATAAGCCTCGAAAACCTGACGCACGCCGGTTGCACCGACCGGATGACCATCGCCAATCAAGCCGCCACCGGCGTTGACTGGGATCTCGAATGACGCTTTGGATTTTTCCTGGCGTACCTGCGGCAACGTCGTCGCGCCGCTCTTCACAAGCTCTACGCCTTTACCCGGTTCGGCGAGTCCGAGAATTTCGTAAGCGACGATTTCGGTGATGGAGAAACAATCGTGGACGTCGGCGCCTTGGAGATCGCGCGGCGTGAGGTTCGCCATTCGGAAAGCTTTTTCGGCTGCCTTGCGTGCGGTCGAAAACGTTGGCGCATCTTTTTTGTCGAGCGGCAGATAATCGGTCGTGTGCCCGTAGCCAAGGAGCCGGACGGTCTTGTTCTTGTCGCGGCCGATTTTGTCCAGATACTTTCCTGAAACGAGAACAACGGATACCGCCCCGTCGGTGATTTGAGAACAATCGGAAACTTTGAGTGGCGGCGCCACGTGCGGGTTTTTGTCAGAGACTTGCGATGCGGCATCGAGCGTAAGATCGGCGTCGCGCATTTGCGCCAGCGGATTCAGCTTGGCATGAGCGTAGTTTTTCCAAGCGACCTGTGCGAGATCCGCTTCGGTTGCGCCGTATTTCTCGATGTAAATCTGCGCGATGCGCCCGAACAATTTCGGGAACATGAAATCGCCATACTCGGGCTTTTCATTGTGATAATCGGCAGCCGCGCCGAGCACATCGGAGCCATCGAGCGCCGACATCGTCTTTTGCTGTTCCGCTCCGACCACGAGAACAACATCGTAAAATCCACCTATGATCCATTCCGCGCCAAGCAGTACCGAGAGAGCGCCGGATGCGCAGGCTGCTTCGGTGTGCATCGTCGGAATGCCACGCAATTTCGGATCGATCTCCGGAATAAACGCGCCGAGCTGCAACTGTTTGGTAAACTGGCCCGCGTTGAAATTGCCAACTGCACCGGCTTGAATCTCCGCCGGATCAATCTTTGCATCGTCGATCGCCTTCTTGCCGGCCTCAATAATGATGTGCCGGATGGTTTTGCCTTCCTTTTTTAGGTTGCGCTTAAAATCCGTGCGCCCTCCGCCGAGAATGTAAACTTCGTTCATAGCTAAATAACTTTAGCTAATCATCGCTCTGTGTCATCCCAAACCGGGCTGTAGCCGCTTCTCTCTGTCGGGGCGAAACACGAGTAGTTGTAGCCGCGGTTGCCGACCGCGGCCGGTAATTTTGTTTTCCCTTGGCCGGGGTCAGCGACCCCAGCTGCAACAGACAGCGATGCATGAGCATCTGAGACGACTCGACCGTGTTTGGATCGACCAACCGATTTATTTCGTCACGACATGCACGAAGGATCGACGTCGAATCCTTGCACGAAATGACATCGCAAACATTCTGACGGACGAATGGCTTGGGGCGCGAGATCGTCACGGCTGGGCTGTGGGCCGGTACTTGATCATGCCTGATCACGTTCATTTCTTTTGCAGACCGGAAATGGACGCAAAAACCCTGTCCGAATTCATCGCTGCTTGGAAGAGTTGGACTGCTAAGCGGATTAATAAGATCGTTGCGCCGCGGTCAGCGGGCGCAGCCACAACGTCGTCGCTTTGGCAGCGCGAGTTTTTCGATCATGTTCTTCGCTCGAGCGAAAGTTATGCCGAAAAATGGAATTACGTTTTCGATAACCCGGTGCGCGCTGGTCTCGTTACAACAGCGGATAACTGGCCATACGCCGGCGAAGTTGAAATGTTGATGTTGTAGCCGCGGCCGCTAATGAGATCCTTCAACTGGCCGGGGTCAGCGACCCCAGCTACAACAAATAGCCGAGGCGTCTTCTCTAAGGTATTTTTCACAACGCGGCGACAGAGAACTCATTTCACCCACCGAAGGCATCGAGTCCCGTAATGTCGCGTCCGACAATCAAGGTGTGAATGTCGTGTGTGCCTTCGTATGTGTAAACGGTTTCGAGGTTCATTAAGTGACGGATCACAGAGTAGCGATCCGTAATCCCCGCAGCGCCCAGAATGTCGCGGGCCTTGCGCGCGCATTCGAGAGCCATCCACGCGTTGTTCCGTTTCGCCAGCGAAATTTGCGCCGGAATTGCGCCGCCAGCTTCCATCATCCGCGTAAGCCGCAGCGCCAGCAGTTGCGCCTTGGTGATTTCCTGTACCATCCAGACAAGTTTCTCTTGAACCAGTTGGAAGCCGGCAATCGGACGGTCGAATTGTTTGCGTGCTTTTGCATAGGCAAGCGCAGTCTCGTAACAATCAATCGCTGCTCCAATGACGCCCCACGCAATGCCCGCGCGCGCGTGCGAGAGACACGATAACGGCGCCGCCAGTCCCGACGTGGTGGGCAGACGATTCTCCACCGGTATCCGGCAATTCTCGAACCAACACTCCGATGTGCGCGACATGCGCAGGCTGAATTTTCCCTCGATATCCTGTGCGCGAAATCCCGGCGCATCCTTCTCCACGACGAATCCGCCGACTCGTCCATCGTCGTCCTTCGCCCAAACCACTTTCACATCCGCTATCGACGCATTGCCAATCCAACATTTACTCCCGTTCAAGATATAATAATCGCCGTCGCGGGTGGCACGCGTTTCCATGCCGCCGGGATCTGAGCCGTGTCCATGTTCCGTTAGTGCAAAACAACCGACGCGTTCGCCCGAAACCAATCCCGGCAGCCAACGCGCGTGTTGCTCGGGCGAACCGAACGAATGAATCGCTTGGATTGTAAGCGCACCTTGCACTGACGCCAGCGAACGCAGGCCCGAGTCAGCTCGCTCAAGTTCCTGCATGATCAGTCCGTAGGCCGTGTGACTCAGCCCTGTGTAGCCGTGCTCTTTAAGATACGGGGCGTAAAAGCCTAACGCACCCATGCGCGGTATGAGATGTTCCGGGAACTTCCCGGCGCGATGGCATGGCACGATCTCGCGCATGGCTTCCTCCTGCACGAACTGCCGCGCTCGATCGCGCGCTGCGCGCTCCTCTTCCGTTAGTAGCTCTTCCATGGCGTAGTAATCGAGTGAGGTCGTAGTCATGTGGTGCGGCTCCGAGAGAGAACGCCACAGTTTAGCGGGCACGTGATGCGAAGACAACGTTCCCCGGTGCCGTTAAATTTTGAATCTGGTTGAAGACTGTTGACGGATGTGTCCCGACCGAAGGAATGGGCCGATTAAGGTTAAGAAGTTTGACATACAGCCATATAACCGATATGGTTTTCCATATGAAGACGACGCTCAACATCGACGACACCGTCATGGCGCGACTGCGCCAGGAGGCTGCGCGGCAGCGAAAAACCATGTCGGAACTTGTCGAGGCTGCGCTACGGCTGCTGTTTCACTCCGCTCAGCAGTCAAAGAAAAAAAGGCTGCGGCGACTCCCTACATGGCGTGGCGGAAAACCGCGCGTGGACATTGCAGATCGCAACGCCCTCTACGACTTCATGGAGGGGAGGCGCTGAATGCTGGTCATTGACACGAACGTTCTCATTTCTGCCGCCAACCGAGATTTAGATTTCCACGATGCTTGTCGGAAAGCCGTTGAACGGTGTCGATTCGGGATCTCGCCGTGGTACCTATCGTGGCCAATCTGTTACGAATTCCTTCGCATCTGCACCCATCCAAATGTTTTGCCCAGACCATGGCCAATGGGCTCTGCCTGGAATTTTCTGAAGACTCTTCTCAATTCACCCGCTGCGGGGATCCTATTACCGACCAATCGCCACACAGAATTGTTAAGCCAAACGATCTCTGAAGTGCCGCACCTGGCTGGCAACATTTTGCACGATGTGCACACAGCCGTTCTCTTGCGCGAGCACGGCATTCGGGAGATCTACACCCGCGACACCGATTTCCATCGTTTCCCGTTTCTCAAGGTGATCGACCCCGCCGCGTGATTTCACGTGCGGTTTGATCAAGGCAGCCGCATAAGATCGGCAACCAACCATCGCAGGAACGTGAGAGAGAGCGCGAATTGCTTCAGCGCGGCTCTTGTGATACTTCCGAGCCGGCGAGTTTTTGAAAGCGCGGATCATTTCGGAGCGGATCGAACATCGGATCAAGCCGGAGCAGCGCGGGAGTGAGCGGTATATCCTCAGCCAGCGCGCCGTCATACGGCATCGAGAGTAGCTTCTGTAAAGCGGCGATGGCGCGCTCGGGCTCTCCCATCTGCGCCGCTACCCGGGCCAGGATCTCGACCGGCCGGGGACCAGACATCGCGTCCTTTTCAATCGGATTCGCGGCCATCGCCTTGTCGATGAAAGCGAAGGCAGCGGCTTTGTCACCAAGACCCATGTTGGTCAGTGCGAGATCTCCCATGAGAACGTAATTTTGCGGCTGTTCTTTGAGGAAAGATTCCAGTTCGCTGCGCGCCTGTCGCCAAGTTTCCTGGGCAGCGGCATGATCGCCGGCAACTTCTTGCGCCCAGCCTAACCAAAAGCGCAGTTCGCCATTGTAAAAGCCCAACGCCGGGTCCGGCTTGCTGAGTATTTCCTTTGCCCGAGGAACGATTTGGGCGGGGCGGCGCTCCAGGATCGCCTGGTAAACTTGTGTTTCCAAAGCCTGGGTGAGGTCGGCGGTAAGATGCAGCGGTGTAAGGAGCACCGAGGCCCGCGGGAGGTCGCCCTCCGCTTGTGCAATAGACGCCTTTAGCGCGATGGTATCCACATCGTCGGGTGTGATATCGAGAACCTGATCAAGCTTCCGCAGCGCTTCGGGGAACCGACGAAGTGCGATGTAGGAAAGCGCGTGCTGGGTGAGCACGCCGACATTGCGCGGATCGAGTCGCTCGACTTCGTTGAAATACGACTCGCTCCGGTCCCACTGACCTCGCCTCCGCGCGACATAAGCTAGGTTCTCGGGAATCTGGCTGCTATTAGGCAGGAACTGATGTGCTTCCTCAAAGTAACGCACCGCGGTGTCGTAATCCTTTAGACAGAAGTAGTAATAAGCTCCCTTGGCCAATATGGCCTCGCCGAGATTGGGCTGAAGAGTGACCGCGGTTTCGGCTGCCTGCCGCGCCTCTTCACGCAAAGTGACCGTTGGTTGTAGAACCAGTGTGAGGTAGCCGACCGCATCTGTGTATGACAGCAGAGCCCAGGCAAGCGCGAACTTCGGATCCAGGCGGACCGCTTCCTTAAGGTATTTCTGTGCGCCAAGGGTATTCGCCTGGTTGGTGGTGGGCTTCAGTGTATAAGCCAGCCCCCGCAGGTAGGCATCGTATGCCTCAACATTGTCCGTCGGTTTGGCGGCGATGACTTGCACTTCTTGACCGGTGAGTTTCGCCCGCAATTGGTCAGCGATCGCCTTGGCTACTTCACTCTCCACAGAGAAAATATCGGTCAATTTGCGATCAAAGGTATCGGCCCAAAGATGCGAATCATTGGCTGCTTTGATTAGCTGCACGTTCACGCGCACGGCATCGCCGCTCTTCTGCACGCTTCCTTCGAGAATATGGGCGACACCAAGCAGCCTGCCGATCTCAGGCAGGTTTTCCGGCGCGCTTTTGTAATGCTGCGTCGAAGTGCGCGAGATTACCTTCAGATCGGCGATCTTGGCTAAGCGCGTCAGAATCTCGTCTTGGATACCATCGGCAAAGTAGGCATTCGCTTTGTCTTCGCTGCGGTTTTCAAACGGCAGAACGGCGATCGATTTTTCAGGAATATTTCCAAGTTGATCGCTCGCGCGGCTGACAAGTTGGTCGTGCGCCGGTAGAGGTTTGTGAGTAGTCCACCACCAGCCGATACCGATAACGAACAAAAGGACGGCTACTGCCGCCACCCAGATCCATGAGCGCGGCCGCCTTTCGGATTTGTCCGAGCTCTTCGCGGCGAGTCTTCGACCGGACTGGCGGTTTCGGATTTCGGATTTCGAAGGCAGAGCCTTTGTCTCCCACGGCAGTACGATGCGAAATAAATCCATCGGCACAGAAATGTTCTTTAGCTCGGTCGTCGCGAGCTTTTCAAAGCGTGCCTCCAACGCGTTGCGAATCTGGCGTTCCACGTCCATCGAGATACAGATTCCGCCCGGTCCCGCTACGGGCTCGATCCGTGAAGCGATGTTCACTCCGTCGCCATAAACATCGCCCCCGCGATGTACCACATCGCCAATGTGAACGCCGATTTTAAGCTCGATGCGTCGATCAGGCGCGATATCGGCGTTGCGTTTGGCCAGCGTTCGCTGGATTTCAATCGCGCATTGCGCTGCTTCCAGCGCACTCCCGAATTCGACCAGGAACGCGTCACCAATGGTTT
>QHNV01000131.1 GCA_003218535.1 Verrucomicrobiota bacterium | reverse complement strand
GGAGGAGTTCAGACAAAGGCATTCATCCAAGGCGTCAGCGGGGTCAGCGTCACCGGAAGCGCGGTTCAAGTGAACACGTCCGGGCAACTAGGCGTGGCTAGTTCCTCGGCGCGATTCAAGGATGACATAAACCCGATGGAAAAGGCCAGCGAAGCGATCCTGGCGCTCAAACCAGTCACCTTCCATTACAAAAAGGAGATCGATCCGGATCGCACTGCGCAATTTGGCCTCGTGGCTGAGGAAGTGGAAAAAATAGATCCTGCTCTAGTGTTCCGTGATGCCGAGGGGAAAGTCTTTACCGTGCGCTACGACGCGGTGAACGCGATGTTGCTAAATGAGTTTCTCAAAGAACATCGCAAGGTCGAGCAGCAGGACAGAAAGTTGGAGCAACAGGAAGCGACCATAGCCAGGCAGCAGAAGCAAATTGAAACGCTCGCTACGGGCCTCCAGAAAGTGACCGACAAGCTTGAGTTAAATAAACCGGCTCCGCAAATGGTCGACAATCAGGAGTGAGCTAAGTAGTTTAACGAACCGCTTCCCCTGTAGCCGCCGCCTACTGGGCGGCACCGAACGCTTCGCACAGCGAAGCGGCTACAGCCTGGCCATTGACTCCGAACCTTTCTTGAGTTGAAGCCAATCGCCATTCCCAACGCAGCAATCAGCCGTCACGCTTCACCTGCATGGCGGCTTCTGCGGATTACGAAAAACAGCTTGGGCGGCAAACTCGGAAGAGATAGGCTGGGTTTGTGGCGCAGCTGTTATGGACGCAGAAACAGGATGTCGGACCGTCAGCACGTTCGGATGTGGCGATGGTGTTTGACGCTATTCGAAATCGCGTCGTCCTGTTTGGAGGTGCGGGCGGCAGCGCAGCGGCCCTCTTCAATGATACTTGGGAATGGGACGGAGAAAATTGGACACAGTATGAAGATATTGGTCCCGCAGCGCGATCGCGTCATGCATTGGCCTATGACAGCAAGCGCGAGCGCATCGTTCTCTTCGGAGGATCAGCAGGAAACGTAAACTTTAATGATACCTGGGAGTGGGACGGTGATAACTGGACCCAAGTGGCAGACAACGGTCCTTCGGCCCGCGGTGGTCATGCAATGGCTTACGATAGCAGTCGTGGCCGAGTGATCCTGTTTGGCGGTGATGACGGGCAGAATTCCTTTGGCGACACCTGGGCATGGGATGGCACAGATTGGACTCAGGAAGAGGATACCGGCCCAGCAGCGCGGACGGGTCACGCCATGGATTACGATAGGGTGCGCGACCGCGTTGTCGTAGCCGACGGAGCAGCTAAGTCAATCGGCCCGGTGCAAGTCACGGTGTGGGTATCAGGCTGGTTTGGAAGCGGTCATTACGAGACCCACACAGAGCAACAGATGAAGGTCCAATACCTAAACGATACCTGGGAATACGACGGTTCGGTCTGGACACGTGTAGCAGACACAGGACCAGAGGCACGGTGGGGCTGTGGCCTCGTATTCAACGGAAAGACGATGATTCTCTTTGGCGGCAAGAATGACACGACATTCTTCAAGAATACCTGGGAATGGGACGGGAAACACTGGACCCAGCGTCAAGACATAGGTCCGGCTGCGCGAGCGTTCGCTGCTCTTGCCTATGACAGCGCGCGCGAGCGCGCAGTGTTATTTGGGGGTACCGGGCAAAGCCTTTTCGGAGACACCTGGGAGCAGTTTTTCCAACCTGAAGCTGTTAAAGACGGTTGAGCGCTTTTTCTGCTAGCGCTTTCGATTTCTTGATTTTGGTCTCCTCGTCATCGGTTCCGCCGAGGCTGATAGATATAAAAGCGTCCCCTTTTAACACATACAGGATGCCGCCAAACCTATTGCTCGTCCAGAACGCTTCCTCGCCGATGCCGTCGATCTTTTTTGGCGAAACCGATTCTTCTTTTTCGTCCTTGCGCTCCATTTCCTCCTTATGTTTGTCGCGCTCTTTCTCCTCGCTGGCGTAGCGGCCAAATCTTTCCTTCCAAAAATCTTTCGGGCTGGTTGTGGTCGGGCGGCCTGGATCGCGCCGCATCAAGGCAAGGTTCACCGATTTGCTGAAGTCAGTTGCGGTATAGAAGCACTGTGAGACGAGAAAGGCTGCATCTGAACGCGCGCTGCTCTTTGTTTCTTTGATCGGCGATCCTTGCACGGCTTCGGTCTCTTCCTTCGTCAGCAATGCGCAACCGTCAATTTCGGCCTGACTCCTCGGCACAGGCGGAGGCGTTTCGTGCTTCTTGCATCCCGCCAGAACCAGCGCCGCGGAGCAGAATAACAGGACCAAAACACTGCGGCGCATTTGAACAACAAACTAGGCGGTAAGGCGGATGATTCTGCAACTTCTCACACAAAACTAATCTCGATCTTAGCGTCGGCGCCGGCTGAACGAGTAGCCGCGACGCGCTCTGGTACCGCCAATGTGAAATTTTCGCACCGAAGATTCGGGTTCAAATAGCGCGGTAAAGAGATAAGGGAAATTCTCCAGTTTCAGCCGCGGAATTTTTTGGCCGATAAAATGTTCGATGGCCTGGACGGCGGGAAGTTCTTCGCCGCTCATAAGCGTGAAAGCGTCGCCGACGTTTTGGGCGCGGCCGGTGCGTCCGATGCGGTGGACGTAATCTTCCGGATGTTCGGGCACATCGTAGTTGATGACGTGGCTTACGCCGGCAATATCGAGGCCGCGCGAAGCGATATCGGTCGCCACCATCACTTCGTATTTGCCGCTCTTGAATCCGTCCAACGCTTCGATCCGTTCCCGCTGTGTGCGATTGGAATGTAACACGGCCACGGCATGCTTCGCGTGCTTTAATGAATGCGCAACGCGATCCGCGTTTATTTTTGTGCGACAAAAAATCAAAACGCTATCGAAATTCGTTCGTCCTAGCAGCGCCATGAGCAGGTCGAATTTTTGTTCAGCCGCCACCGGATAAACTGCGTGTGTAACTGTTTCCGCCGGCGACCGACGGACGCCAATTTCCACGAGAACTGGATCGCGCAGGACCCACGCGGCGAGCCGCTCGATCTCCGGTGGCAGCGTCGCCGAAAAAAGAAGCGTTTGCCGGTCTGTCGAAATTTTCTCCACAATGCGGCGCACATCAGGAAGAAAACCCATATCGAGCATGCGATCGACTTCATCGAGCACCAGAATTTTCACCGATTGCAAGGTGGTCGCGCGCTGTTCCAGCAAATCGAGCAAGCGTCCCGGCGTGGCCACGAGAACATCGACACCGCGCTTGAGTTCCTCGCGCTGTTTTCCATAGCCAACGCCGCCGTGAACCAGAGCGACTCGCAAGTCGGTGAAGCGCCCATAATCGCGAAATGCTGTTTCCACCTGTGCCGCCAGCTCGCGCGTCGGTTCGAGAACAAGGCACTCCGGCCGCTGCCGGACGCCGTGCTTTGCAAGCAGAGTGAGGATAGGAAGAGCGAACGCTGCGGTTTTGCCGGTGCCCGTCTGCGCAGTGCCGATCAAGTCTTTCCCGGCCAGAACAATAGGAAAGGCACGGAGCTGGATCGGGGTTGGCTCGACAAATCCCATCGCCTGCGTTCCCCGCACAACATCTGGCGAAAGTCCGAAATTATTAAACGACACCTAGATAAATTACGCTGATTTCAATCCCGCACAACGCGTGAGATACTCGCGATTGCTTCAGCCTTCTGCACTGACAGTAGAGACTTCGGCGCGTTTGCCGCTTCCCACGTGCAAGAGCAGATTCATTACGACAGCGAGCACAGTGGCTAATGTTAGCGCGGAACCGAATAACGGGCGCAGCCACGGAACTATCTGCGCGTAGAGCTCGGGCAACGCCTGAAGGCTAAGGCCGAAAATCAAAGGAATGCCGATAACGAAAGTTTTTCGCGTGTCCGGTTTCGAGCTCAAAATGATCTGGAGACTGGACACGATCATGAAGCTCGCGACGAATACGATGATCGCGCCCATCACGGGGGTCGGCATGATGGACAGAACAGCACTCAATTTCGGGGAGAACCCGAGCAAAATGAAGAGTCCACCCGCGCCGAACCCGATCCAACGACTGGTCGCGCCCGTTGCATTACTCAACGCCACGTTGCCCGCCGAGGTGTCAGATGCCACACCCCCAAAAACTCCCGAGGCAGTGACCGCGATCGCATCAGCCATCAGGCCATCGCCTATGCGCCGGATATCCGGGCGCGACCATTGCGCGTCGTTGATTTTCTCACAGAGAATGAGGTTCCCAAAGGATTTGAGTGCGCCGCAAATCGACACAATCGCCCAGGCAGGCAATAGCGAC
>QHNV01000130.1 GCA_003218535.1 Verrucomicrobiota bacterium | reverse complement strand
CGGTAAACTTGCTCGCCATATACCACGGCGCTTGCTTAAAGGATGTAAAGGAAAGCTTGTGGCTGCCTTGAAGCTCACGGGCATAGGTCACAGCGCCATCCCGGAAGGAGCGTTCCAGCTCCGAATCGAAAACACCTTGTTGGGGAGAATCGGGTTTGAACATCACAAGCCGCCTCAGGATTTCACCGCCGCAAACACCACTCAATCGCACTGGGGCGATCTGCCGGGCCAATCGTTGGACGTACAGGTCGAGGGCCCCGGTTACATCCAGGGTGCCATCGCTTATGTATACGGCCCTCTCCGCAAGCACAGGAAAAGCGGACAAGAATTCGCCATCCACTGCAATCGTGTTATGAGGTTGCTGACAAAGCTTCGCTGTCCGCCGAGCAATCTTAACGTCTGCGCAATCACGATATTTGCCGCCCCACGTATAGCATGGAAGTGTGCCGGGGCTGCTTGGCGCCCAAGCCAGGATCATCCGGCTATCTACCCCGCCAGTTAAAGACAGGCCAATCGACTGTTTCCCAGCAAAATACCTGGGAAGAACCCGTGTCCAGGTTTCTTTTAGCTTTTCGTAAAAGTCAGATTCACTTAACTCCGGCTGGCTTTCCCATGCTTCCCGCTTGAAGTAAGTCTGTTTCTTAACGGGTTTGCCTCGGGCGAATACCCAGGAAGAGCCTGCTGGGAGTAACGATATTCCGGAGAAAAGGCTCCTGTTTTCCAGAACAGCCTCGCAACAGAGGACCTCGCCCACACTACGTAGATCTAGTTGACGGGTACCGGGAAGGATCTTAAGAAGGGCCTTCGCTTCAGAAGAAAAATAGAACCCGCCTGCGTTTTCGTGATAGTAAAGTCGATTTATTCCATAGCGGTCATTAAACAGAATGAATTTCTGGTCGCGAAGGTCCAGTAAGACACCACTAAACCAGCCGTTGAGTTTCTCAAAAAACCCGGAACCCATTTCTTCATACAGATGGACCAGATAACTTGCGTCATCTGAGCTAAACTCATGCCCACTCATTCTAAGCGCATCGATGTCGGCCCGATCGGTGAAATCCTCGCCTGAAAAGAGAAGACAGATGTCTTTCTTTTCATTCCAGATAGGGAGGCAATCCGCGAACGCTCCCTGATGGCAAGCCCATCCGCTCCAGAGACCGAGTTCCTTATTGATATACGTGCCATCTGTATAAAACGGTTCATGCACCAGGCATTTGGCCATGGATTTCACGAGAGTATCGTGATCCTCCGACGGTCTTTGGCTGACTATTCCAACGATGCCAGGCATATGCTGATTACGGGACAGAGATCAGAGAACAGGAATCAGTAGAAATTGGGGGACAGGGGAAGGATTCGAACCTCCGATGCGACTTGCGTCGCATAGCAGCCCTTGCGAGCTGCTGCCTTAAATCACTCAGGCACCTATCCTCAACTTTTCATTTACTCAGCCGCACTAAGTTCGGCAAGCATCTTGCTGCCGCTGTAGCAAAAACAGCTTCAGGTTGCAAGGACAACTTTGTGGTCCCACTCTGTTTTGGGGAAGGGAGATCAGGCTTGGGACCATGTCCTGCCACCCAACACAGAACGCCGCTAACCATCTGCGCCTTGCCGTCCCAACTTAGGCATTGTCGAGCATAACGCATGCCTTGTTGCCGCAACCGATTAACAAGACTCGGATCACGAGCAAGCTCCCCGAGAATCTTTTCAATCTGCAGTGCCACGTCGTCTTCGTTAGTGAGAGCGACTTTGAAGCCAACGTCCCCATGAACAACACTTCACTATGATCCATCCACCCACAGAAGGAAACAACTTCCTCAATTCCTAGGGATCTAGTGAGTTGCTCAAGGTTCGCCCGCTCCGGACCATCGCCAACGATGGTGAAGTTGGCCCCGCCTGTTTGCAAAAGCCGGGCGGCGCCGCGCAGAGCGAGGTCAACAGCCTTAACCGGGAATAGGCCGCCGACAAAAATTAACTCAAGCTTATCGCTGCATTGGGACTTTCGTAAGCCACTTGGATAAAGCGAAGGGTCGATGCCATTTTCCCCTGGAACAAAGAACATTTTTCCGCGATACGTTGCAAACTCGGTGTAGGTTTGCGAGGAGCCGGCAATGATGGCCGCCGCATCACGATAGGTCGATCGGGCAAAAGGCAGAAACCGGTAGATCCGCCTGAGACTAGAGATCCACTCCTTCTGCTTGTTGGCCTGGCTGAAACCTGGCGGCCATGGTAGGCCACCGTTGATCGGACCAATTACAAAGGGGATGGGCCTTCGGCGGAGAAAGAAAGCGAAAGGACTCGGCAAGACCGCGGAAACAGGCAAGAGGCGCAGCACCACATCGAAACCGCCAGCCAAAATTCGGGCCCGCGTCTGCTGCCAAGCCCGCCACTCAAAGGCAATATAAAAGAAATAATTAAACGCCGTTAAAGCCTGGCTGAAATAGTTATTTCTAAAGATCCAACGAAAACACCACGAGTGGACACGATCGATCCATGGAAGGCTGACGGTCTCAATGGCCCGGAACGGGCCCTCTGCGCGGCGCACAGCGTTCTCATTGTCACGATGAATCACCAGCGTTACAGCATGGAGACGGGAGAGCGCCTCGGCATGGGAATAGCCAATGAGATGGCCGTGAGTTTTGTCCGGATTGCTCTCCCGCGCTAGTATCAGAATACGTAGCATATTTGCCGGTTGGTCATCGGAAATCCTTCGTTTCATCTCTCGAACGTAAACCTAAGAGTTACCCGCGATGGGCTAAGTCATTTCTCCGCAAGCATCACATCGCGATTCCTAAAGAGATTGAAGTGGAGCGGGGATGAGTCGAACATCCATCGTCGCGCTGAAACAGCACGCTGCTCTACCATTTGAGCTACCGCCCCATTTGCCAATAGATTTTGTATGTTAATGAAGGTTGCTTCCGTCGCCAAGCAACGAGGAAATCGATCCAGCGAGTACAAAAGCTCGCATGCTCCATACTAATCATGGATTAATGCGCTCCTAGCGATGATCAACCCATCGCCTGTCGTGGCTCTAACAATATCTGACATAGCGCAATAACTTACCTGTTAGAACTCGGAGCTAAGCTTCTCGCCTTAGGTCTGAACAAACGGCTTCTGAGTTTCTTCAGTGGATCCTTAATCTGTCTTGGAATAGCTTCCTTCCAATTACGATGAATACCGAGCTTCAGAGCCAGCTTTCCCCTGAAAGTCAGTGGCACAAAATATCGGGGTAATTTGATGCACTCAAAGCCACAATGCCGCTTGAAGTCAGACAGAGAATTCTCGTTCCAGTAAGCGTAAACTAAATAGCGTAATTGATGCGTCTCGCATTTCTCAATAACCTTAGCAATCAGCGCATTATTGATCGCCTTGTCGCGATGCTTTATCTTCGAGATAATTTGTCCCAGGACGCCGTATTTCCCAGCGTTTGCTAACATGGCAAACCCGACTAATTCGCCGCCATAGTACGCACCAATCAACTCCTCCCTAAAGAGAAATCTGGAGAATTGCCGTTTAACCGTTTCGAAATCCTTTCCGTAATGCCAGAACTGCCGTCCCTGACGCACGGGTGTTTCATTGAAGATATCTGTCATTCCCTGCACAAATGCATCATCATAAGAAGCTTCACGCACCTCTATGCCTGCCTTCTTGGCCTTGCGAACCATATTTCTCGTCTTATCTTTGATCTGCTTGCTCCACCAGTAGTCAAAGCCTTTGATCGGCAGAACAGCGACTGACTCCCATTCCGTGTGGTACTGGTATTTCGGTTCGACGTCGGGTAAGCGTTGCCAAAACGTGAAGATATCAGCTTTAGTATCGGACTCGTTCAGCCCAGCGATCACCGAGGCCGGGTCATTTACGTCCTCGTACCAATCGTCTTCAAGGCTCATAACTCTGAGTAAGCCTCGAGTTACACAATAAGTCTGCCCGTTTATTGTTGCACACTCCAAGCCGACGGCCTTGCCATTGACCTCCGTCTCCTTCACATAAACCTCCGCTCGCTGCGGTGAGTTCGAGGCAGTTGTTTCTATCATACGGTATTGCGGTTGTCCCGCGATGCGATCAAGCGCTTAACGCGTGTGGCAATGAGGATTGCATTGGATTCGATTGGATCCCACGCAACCATTGCTCGATCATTACCAGGCTAAACAGAAGCTTGTGGTTGTCCTGGCGGCCAGACTGGTGATCTTCGAGCAGCCTTTGCACCGGTGTAGGGTTAAGTAAGGCATACATAAGAGAGCTTTAGGTAGTTCTGGCAGACCTGTCGATGTAGCCACTTCCGAGTTCCATTACGGACTTTAAGATCAGCGCCGAGTCTTTGTACGTACTCTACTACAGTCCGATCCAGGTAGGGCACGCGGACTTCGAGACTATGGGCCATCGAGAGCTTGTCAGCATACATCAGCAGCTCATCCGGCAATGAACACCGGATTTCCAGAAGCTGGAAGCCTCCAAGCTCATCGGTGTGCTCTATTTGCGGGAGCAAGTCGCGCCAGTAATCGACTAATTCGTGGCCATTCCTCTGAGGAAGATTGCCGTCGCGAAACAGACCATCTATCATCTCCGCAGGCGCCAGCGAGAAAACATCCTGGTAGCGCTTCAGCCGATCGTTGCTCGCGAGCGAACGAACTCCGCGCTTTAGCATTTCATTGCGCGGCAATCGATTCACGGCGAAGCCGGCGATCGATCGAAGACCCGCTGGCAGCCCGCGCCACCAATTTCCGTAGTGAATACCTAGGTGCCGATTGTAACCACCGAATAACTCGTCCGGGCCCTGACCGATCAGCGCAACTTTTACATCCTGCCGAGCGCGCTGCGAGACAAAGTACATCGGAACGATCGACGATGTCGCAATGGGTTCTTCCAGAGATTCAACGATTTTCGGAAGAGCGCGCTCAAACTCGGTCTGGTCGAGCTTTACCCTTACATGCCGCGCGCCTAAAAGGGCGGCGGTCACTGCGGCATCGGTTAGCTCGTCGTCCTCGAAGCTCTCGCCATAGCCTACCGTATAGGCCGGCCACGGCCCGCCTTGTTCGTTCATTAATGCCAGCAGCAGGCCCGAGTCAAGACCGCCGCTTAGAAGTACTCCGACTGGCACGTCGCTAAGCAGATGACGCTTGACCGCACCTCTATACAATTCGAGCAGTTCGCAAGCGGCTTCTTCCTTTTTCTTGGGAGTCGGAAAAGGGGTCGGGATGAACTTGTACCAGCGCTCTTCGCGGCACTGGCCTTTCTCCACAACTAGCATGGTACCGGGTGCCAACTTCCGAATGCCTTGAAATATCGTCAAAGGGGAAGGCGTATAGCGGAAACGCAGAAACAGATTCAACGCCATAGGATCGACATCCGGCTGTGATTTTTGCGCAGCCAGAATCGCGCGGATTTCGGAACCGAAAGTTAAGGCTCCATTGTCGATCTTGTAATAGATGAGTTTGATGCCCATGGCGTCCCTGGCCACGATTAGTCGTTCCTTGTGCACATCCCAAATAGCCAGACCAAACATACCGTTGAGGTGATTGAAAACATCACTGCCCCATTGCTTGTAACCGTGGATGATCACTTCGGTATCAGAACTCGTCCTGAACTGATGGCCCTTGCTTTGTAGCTGGTTCCGCAGTTCTCTGTAATTGTAGATCTCGCCGTTGAAGATTACCCAGACCGTTTCTTGTGCGTCCGACATCGGCTGATGCCCGCCGGCGAGATCAATGATCGATAGTCGCCGGAATCCCAAACCGACCGGACCGGAGATGAAGAAGCCTTCATCGTCGGGTCCGCGATGTGCGATGGAACGTGCCATCCGTGCGATCGTCTCGCGCTCCACGGGGTCGCGTCGCTGAAAATTAAACTGGCCTGCGATGCCGCACATTGTGCAAGAAGGTTAAATTAAGGCTTAGAACACAACAGTTGGACATGAATTGGTAACACTAGTCGAGAATCGATAACTACTGTTTCCTCGCCAGTACGACGTAGTCCATTCCGCTCGACCTTATCCATGGCACATCACGATCGGCCAGCTCCTGCAGCCGGTTGTTTAATCTGATTGAACTTTGTTCTCCAAAAATCGGTCGACCATGGAACCTGACGGGCGGAAATCCTACTGTCGTTGCTTTGATCTTTAAAAGTTCTACGCGCGAAAGCCACCGGTCTAATTCACGGGTTGCCTGCTGTGACTAGTAGAAAGCCGTCCGGTCTAAGCACCCGAACCATTTCCTTCAAAGCCTTCTGCGGAAAGTGAAGATAAGGTATCACGCCCATGGCCAGGACAAGTCCGAAGCTACCGTCTCGAAAAGGGAGATTATGGGCATCGCCCAGACTGGTCGTCACAGAAGAGCTTACCCCGGCCTCACTTGCATGCTCTTGCGTGGAATTCACCATGCCTTCTACAGAATCCATCGCGTGGATGGGATAACCGCGCTGAGCCAGTGCTACGGTGCATCTTCCCGCTCCACATCCAATTTCAAGAACCTTTTGTCCCGTCGGAATCGCCAACTCGTCAATCCATCGCAACACTATGTCCAACCGCTTTCGATAAATCGCGCCCTCGACTCCCTCTTGCTCGTAAACATCTCTCCATTGGGTGACGCGCGAGTGAAAGTGCGTGTCGACGAGTGTCTGGTGCTCGGCACTGCGCGAAATACCAGGAGAAACAGCGGACGATTTCATCTTTGACCTTTCAAGAATTGTTAACAATCAGCTGTAGGAAATCGGCAGGCTAGAGGTGGTCAGCACTTCGGATTTTTCGACTCCATTCTCTTTCGGCATTTCACGTCTCAGTTTTTCACCCTTCTTTGCTTCAGAAAGATAAAACGCTAAACTGCGAAACATCTGCGACTGTCCCCAGCGATGCATCGGAACATTGTCCCAGCCCAGGTGTAATTTCCGGGAGCGGAACGATCCGTCGCGCTTTACCCATGAGTTCAGAATGTGAGCGACGACTTTCTCCAAGGTTGTCTCTAGCGCCGGAAAGCGATCACGCAGAAGCAGACAAAGATTGATGCACTCGGCCCAGTCGTAGAGTTCGCGCTTGTAAACAGTCAGGCGCGGTGCCTTGGAAAAAGGTTTAGGAAAACCGTCTTCAGAAAAAAGATTCTCAAGGCGTAGAACCACGAACCGTCTGGGTTCTGATTCTCCAAAACGAAATTCAAATTTCGCTCTGCTATCTTCCAGTAATCTTCGTTGCAAAAAACCTGGGAGGCGCTGGTGAGCAGAAAGGCACGATAAGCGGCAGCATTCATAACTCCGCCCTGATCGAAAGGCGTGTAGGAACAACTACTCGATTTTTCTGATGTCCTGAAATCCTTAATATCAGTAGCGGCATGTCGCGCAATCGATTCGAGAACTACTTTCCACTGGTCCTGAGCAGTCAGTTCGAAGACCTGAAGGAACGCCTCGTAACAGTAGGGCGTCGTCGTAATGAGTGGCGTTTGTTCTTTGATTATGCCGTTGCGGGTGACCCAATTGAAGGGATAACCCCAGCAATATTCCTTGAACTCAACGCAGCGCGATTTTTTGAGCTCCGTTAGAAAGTGAACCGCCTTTTCAAGGCATGACGAATTCCCGGTTGCCTCGTAAAGGAAAGCAAAACCCATTGCATAGTGGGCGTCAGCGATGGGAAATCGAATGGGATGATGAAACAGCCGGCGGCCGGATGGAAGGACCGCCTCACAAAAAATCATTGGCGCGACAGCAGCCGTGCCCAAGAGCCGGTTCCGGTAATAAAGTGATTTGGCCCGCCCACTCATAGGACCGGCAAAGAAGCTTTGGTAGTCCCATGACCTTTCACCGTAGGTATCCAGCCATTCTGTAAAATGGACAAGGACCTGGGATACTTCTGCTAGTTGTTTTCTGTCTTCTGTCATCTGGTCGTCGCCTCGGTCCCGTGCTTGCCCTGATGGGATCCGCTTCGCTCCGTTAGTAGTGAAAAATTGTCAACCTTCTGGAATCTTAGAAGACCGCGGAAAATAGCTCGCAATTTATTCGTCTGTTCACGGCGGTGAAACCGCATCAATTCACTGGAAACGGGCCGTTCTACCCGCCGTATGGCTCCCCAGCAGTAACCGGAGAGCAACGCCAGTCCGTCAGTGGGTTGCTTGGTGGCTCGATAAACCACGCGGCATAGCTGCCACAAAGGCGAACCACCTAAATAGTAATCTTTTTCCCCGTATGAAAAGCTTGCCGCCCAATTGCTTTTCCCAGCTGTGCCAAGGCTTCGATAATGGTGAAACCGCTTTTCAGGAAAGGATCTCGTCTTCCATTCCTTCATGCGTGCTGTCGTTACTGCGATCCAGTCGATTCCTCCCCCACGATTCGGGATGTAACCACCTACTTCCTCAAAACACTGCCTCCGGAAGAGCTGGCATCCGCCAGCGACGTGGTTCTCACCCTCGAAACTATCCCGCGCAGTGTCGTAACCGTCATCCTCGGTAAACGGCGTCCCGGCGACGCCTAGTCGCGGATCTTCTGCAAACTTTCCAATCAAAAAGCCTAGGTATTCCGGGTCGAATGAAAGGTCGGCATCGAGGTTTCCGATCACGTCGAACTCAAGCGATCGAATCCGTTCCAGACCTGCATTGAAAGCGTGTACTTTTCCAGCAAAACTCCGATCAATCCGCTCCGGCACCCTGAAGAGTTCGATCCATTGATAGCGGCTCGCATAACCTTCAACGATTTGCGCTGTTCGGTCGGTCGAGCCATCGTCCACTATCACCCATCGCTCAGGCAACTGCGTCTGGGCGACCATGGAGGTGAGGGTCCTTTCAATGAACGCTTCTTCGTTGTGCGCGGGCGTGATTAAGACGTACTTCATTCGATTTGCGAGAATGATGATTGATCAGTGAGAAGTGACCAGTGAAACATTCGCTTCCCTCTGTTTTGATGCTGCCTGTCGCCTGTCACCTGGCTGCCGTCCCTTATCGCGATAAATCTGAGAAAAGATCTCATCCATAAGTCGGGCTGTTAAAATGATTTCGCGATACGGGATTGGCGGTTCGCCTCGCAGACGAATGCTGTTGTACAAACGTTCGATGAGCTCCTTCATGCCGAAATCCTGATAACGCCGTCTGCGAAGAAAATTGATTACATTGCATGTTGCATTCCTAGGATGCTCTCTGGCATTCTTCAGCGGTGGAATAAAATAGGTGAGGTAGCTCTTGTACGCGCGACTCTGCTTTCGAGTTAAACTTCCAGTGACAATATCGACCGTCACTGAATTGGCGGGGCCGTAAATGCGCAACTCGTTGAGCCCCTTGATTTGTGTCGAAAAACAAAAGAACGCTGTTGTCCCGCTCTTATCTCGAATTAGGACTCTTAACTCGTCCAGGACTTCCGGGGCCTCCAGATTCCTGAGTTGCTCGCTTTGATGTGCTGTGCCGATGATTTCGATCAGATCATCATCGAGGAATTCGGCGAGTTTGGCTATTCCATGGCTGATGATGTTGTGCAGCAATTGTCCCGGTAATTGGCGAACCCAGTGCTGGCGATTACCGAGTAGCGCGCTCGCGTAAGTGGCGTTGCCGAGGTCATAGGAGAAATGGCTTTCCAAGTGTACCGGTTTCCCGCCGAGAAATCCTTGTGCTAAAAGTTGACGCATCTCTAGCATCTCAGGCGTGAATTGCAGGTTGTGCCCGGCCGTAATTTTTAGATCGCGACGTTCTGCCAGGCGAATCAGCGATTCTGCCTCCCCGGCTGTGATGGTGAAAGGTTTTTCCAAATAAACATGGCTTCCGGATTCAAGGCATTGTTTGGCAAGCGAATAATGGCTCTGTGGCGGAGTTGTAATATGAACAACATCGAGCCGCTCCGCCTCCAGCATTTCCGATAGTTCAGAAAAGCATGCAGAAATCCCAAAACGTTCGCCCAGCTGCTTCGCCATGAGCGGTTCTCGATCACAAAGAGCGACAACTTCACAATCAGGAATGCGATGGATCGCGTCGACATGCTGGTCCGCAATCTTTCCGCAACCGACGATTCCGATTTTTAACATCGTGATGGTGATCAGTTATAAGTGGACAGTGGTTAGCGACAGAATTCAACGCTTCAACGGCTCATCGTTTCCGTTCGATGTAAACTGGCTCAAAAACGCGTCCATCGCCCGGTTCATCGGGACCCGCGGCTTCCAGCCCAGCCGTTCTTTGAGCCTCTGGTTTGAATAGCGCTGACTCTTCCATTCGGCAGAGCACCGGCGCCGATTAACAATAGGGGGAAGCTGTTTTTTTGACCAGCTGGAGTACTTCTCCCAGAGCAGAGACATTGTGTAACCAACAAAATAAGGAAGTCTAATCGAACGAAGCGATTTTGCCTTATTTCGGTAGGCTTTTAGGAATTCGCGAGCGGTCATTAGTTCGTCATCCACAACGTTAAACACCTCGCCATCAATCCCGTGCCTAAGACCGGCTAGCACAATGGCCGCAGCACAGTTATCAACAAAGGTCAGTGGCAAGGACTGCGCGCCGCTCACCTGGACGAAAAGTCCAAAGGTCTTATTACCGACGCGACCGCTCAATTCTCGTTTGCCGGGCCCAAAGACATATCCCGGGCGAAGAATTACGTAAGGCAGTTCGTATTTACCGCCGTATTCTTTCACTAGTTCTTCTTGCTTGAGTTTACCGAAACCGTAGGGATCAAAACGTTCCTGGGGCGCATCTTCCAGTGGGCACGTCTCATCGAGCAAAGCACCACGTTTCAGGGTCAGGTTTGAGTAAACGGCAAACGAGCTGACATTCACAAAGCGCTTTGGCTTGCCGAATTGGAGAAACCCATCCATCAGGTTTCGTGTAGCGAGGGCCGAGTTCATAAATGCACCTGCGAATGACTTTTCCATCCCGGCCGCAAGGTGATAGACGATCGAAATTCCTTCAGCGGCTGCGCTGCAGTCGTCAAGTGAGAGAAGGTCGCCTTTAACAAGCTCAACATTTGTTTCGGCATCGAGGTTGCTCAGCCGGTACTGGAGGTGGCTAAGATTACTAGAGGGGCGAACAAAACACCGGATATTGGTGAAGCCGCATTCGATAAGCTTCTCGACTACTTTAGCTCCGATAAAGCCGTTAGACCCGGTGACCAAGATTCGTTCATCCCGCGATACGATGTAGTCGGAATTCATGCCGGGTTAATAGGTTGGGTCTTCAACTTGTAGTTTCAATCGCCGAGGTTTTCCTGGCCTCCAGCCATTTCATTGGTTGGCTTTTCTTTGGTCTTTTTCCATGGTCTTCTATTTCGCTGCTCTGTCTTCTTTTCCTTTTTGCCCCAGGGCTTTCGCAGGGAGGTCCGCGTCGTCGTCGTCGGCGGCGACCAGGGAAGAGATCCAGTAAGCGGGTGTGGATAGGTGAATTCCGTGTATCCGGGCATGGGGGTGTCGTTGAAGTAATGCTCGTTTAGTCTTACGCCGGGGCCCCCTCCAAAGTTGACTTGTCCGTTATTCCATGAGTAGCACGGTTCAGTCACTTGATCATTCCAGCGTGTCGGTCGCACCGGCGTATCACCGGTGATCAACGAGCCTAGCGCTCTGCCAGGTTGATCCAGGGCCGCGTCAACCTTGCGAATTTCAAAGGAATCGCCTGCGCAGAACGACATGGTTGGTATCCAGTGGTAACCACCATTATCACTGTAGGTGATCGTGTTTGCCGTGTTGCCCAAAATGGTACCAAACGTGAG
>QHNV01000129.1 GCA_003218535.1 Verrucomicrobiota bacterium | reverse complement strand
AAACATCTTGGGCACCTACCGTGCAGTTAAGATCGTTGAGCGAAAAGCGTTTCGGGACGAGGAAGCGTTTGAGATAGAATTTTCAGGTCTCCAACGGTTCGAACCTGTATCGCGCGAGCACGATGGTTTTGTGGCGATCCTGCACGTAAGCCGCAATCGTGCAGGCGGCTATTTCTACTACGTCATGGAACTGGCCGATAATGACTCAAACGCCGGCTGGATTGAACCTGATGCTTATGTGCCAAAAACGCTAAGCAATGAGCTAGCCAGGTGTGGACGGTTATCAATCGAACAATCTGTGCAATTAGGCTTGTCGCTGAGCCAGGCGCTGGCGGCACTGCATCAGCGCGGGTTAGTGCATCGCGACGTAAAGCCATCCAATATCATCTTCGTCAAAGGCCATGCGAAATTAGCGGATATCGGGCTAGTAGCGCAGACCGGCGAGAAGAACCGTCTAGGCACAGAGGGCTACATTCCTCCGGAAGGTCCCGGCAAACCTCAAGCCGATTTGTATAGCCTGGGCATGGTACTTTATGAAGCCAGCACCGGCTCGGATCGACTGGACTATCCGAATTTGCCGGCAGACTTCGATGCGATGGCCGAGCGCGAAACGTTTCTCAAGCTGAATTCCGTTATCCTGAAGGCCTGCGATACTGACGTTCGCAAACGCTATCAGACAGCTACCGAGATCAGCGATGACTTAACGAAACTAGGTTTTGGCACACCTATCCAAAAGCCTGGGAGCAATCTTCTTCGGTCAGTCACAGTGTTCTCAGTGGCGTTGGTCAGCGCTTTGACTCTTGCGTTAGCATTTTACTGGCTCAGAAGTCCGAGGACGAGCCCAGCTCCCGAAAAGAGTATCGCCGTTCTGCCATTTGAGAACATAAGCGCCAGCCCGGAGGATGCCTATTGCGCCGAAGGTATTCAGGAGGAGATCCTGACACGCTTGGCTAAGATCAGCGACTTAAGAGTGATTTCGCGCACTTCCACTCGGCGATACGGTAGCAAGCCTGGCAACCTCTCAGAAATCGCCAGGCAGCTTGGCGTGGCGAACATTCTTGAGGGTAGCGTCCAAAAGGTAGCCAATCAGGTTCGAGTCAACGCGCAGTTGATTAATGCGCGAACCGATTCTCATCTCTGGGCGGAGAGCTACGATCGGGAGTTGACCAACGTTTTTGGCGTCGAAAGCGAAATCGCAAAAGGAATCGCCGATTCGTTGCAAGCGAAGCTGACCAGTCGCGAGGAGCAGGCGTTGGCAGCCAAACCGACAAACAACCCGGAGGCTTACGACGCGTATTTGCGCGGCGTGGCGTTCCAAGGGCGCATTGGCCAGTCAACCTATTTCGCGCTGAAAACCATCGGTTATTTCAAGCGGGCGGTGCAGCTAGATTCTAATTTTGCGCTCGCCTGGGCGAGACTTTCTCGAGCACAATCCTATCTCTACTTCCAGCGCGTAGACGTCTCTGGCCCCGATGCGGCCAAGGACGCCTTGGAGCATGCACAGAAGCTCCAGCCAAACTCGCCCGAAACCCTGCTCGCCCTGGGTTATTACCAGTATTGGGTGCAGCGTGATTACGCGCTGGCCAAAGCCACCTTCCATCTGGTTAACAAACTGTCACCAAACAGCGAGGTCGCCTGGGCCCTCAGCGCAGTGAACCGGCGTGACGGTAACTGGAATGAAAGCCTTGCCTCCGCAGAGCAAGGTCTCGCCCGGGATCCGCGCAACGGGGAGTTAATAACGACTAAAGCATGGAGTTACAGCATGCTTCGACAATTCCCGACAGCGTTGCAGCTCTACAATCAAGCGCTGGATATTATCCCGAATGATCCCGATGTGATGTCGCTACTCGCCGGCATTTATCTGGCCCAGGGGAATCTGGACGAGGCGGCAAAATCCTTATCCGAAATAACCGCTGAGACCCTTTTTGATAATGCCTTCTTTGTCAAGGTGACTCAATTGAGGCTTGAGCGAAATTACACTGAGGCCGTTCGCCTGCTGCAAAGCCGACTTGCCCAATTCCACTTTACCTCTGAGTTCATTAAAGGCGCTACTCAGGTCTATCTGGCGTTTGCCCAGCGCCTTGCCGGTGACACGACCGGAGCAAGGGCTACGGCTGAACAGGCACGCAGCACACTGGATCCCCTCTGTAAGAGGCAACCAGATAACTCCAACTTTGCAGCATGGCTGGGTCTGTCTAATGCCGTCCTCGGGGAGAAGGAGTCGGCCTTAAAGGAAGCAGAACGCGCCATCGTGCTTCTTCCGAGTGCGAAAGATCGAGTGGACGGACCTGGATTGGAAGAGAACCTTGCGCTGATTCAGGCGATGTTCGGCGAGAGTAGCACTGCGATCGCGACGCTCAGGCGCCTGTTACAAACGCCGTTTCAAAGCCAGCTTTACGGCCCTATGCCTCTTACGTCAGCCTTTCTCACACTCGATCCTCTGTGGGACTCCTTGCGCACCGATCCCGCTTTTCGAGAGCTGTGCGACGAGAAGCAGCTATAGGGGTTGGCTTTAAATCAGCAATTCGTAGGAGAGAATGCTTAGGCAATAGATTGCCGCGGTTTCCACTCGTAGAATGATTGGACCGAGAGTAATTGGCTGACAGCCGTGACGGCGGGCGAGCGCAAGTTCTGCGGGCGTAAAATCGCCTTCGGGCCCAACGAGCATCAAGACACTGCGAGGACGAAGTTGATTCTCACTTGAATAGTCTGCAAGAACCTTTCTAGGCTACTGCGCATCCGGCTGAAGCGATCCGATTAGGTGTAGATCGAATGATTCCTCTGCTGCTACAGAAAATAATTCTGAGAGTTTTCTCGGCGCATGTACCTGCGGCAGCCAGTTCTGCCCGCATTGTTTGGCCGCCTCAACTGCGATTTGCTGCCATTTGGACTGCTTTTGCGCGGCGCTTTCGGAATTGACCTGCACAATGGTGCGATCAGAAATGATCGGCGCAATTTCGGCAGCGCCGATCTCAACCGCCTTTTGCACAATTAAGTCCATGTTTTTTCCCTTCGGGATTGCCTGTCCGAGAACGATTCGGCATTGCAGCGGTGGTGTTTCCGCTTCGTGCAATTTCTTCAATCCAATTTCATCGACGCCAAGATCGACAATTTCCGCGGTGATTTCGTGCCCACGTCCGTTGAAGAGAACAAGTTTCTCCCCAACCCTCATGCGCAGGACATCGCGCGCGTGGTGTGCTTCGGACCCGGCTAATGTGAGCGCGCCAGAGTTCCAGTTTTCAGGAGGGATGAAGAAGCGATGCATGTGACCCAAAAGGACTAATAGGAGCTATAGCCGACTCAACTCGGTTCCTACTGGTAGTCGGATGAGATGAGCGAGGTCATCGCCAGCACATTCGCCAACGATTTTTTAGTTATCGGCGGCTCTATCCCGCGCTGTTGAAGTACAGAGATTACACTCTCAGTAGGAATGTTCCCAACCAACGCATCCTGCGCGAAAGGGCACCCACCAAGTCCACCGAGGGCTGAATCAATTCGCCGACAGCCTGCATCGTAAGCAGCGAGGACTTTGGCTGCAGCTTCCCCCGGCGTACTATGAAGGTGCACGCCAATATCGTAATCGGCGTATTGGTTTGTGATCGATTGGACTACACGGCGAATCAAATGAGGGTCGGCAACTCCAACGGTATCTGCCAGCGAAATCGATCGTACACCGAGCGTCGCCAGTTTCTCTAGCGCCGGGCGCAGCACGGTCTCATCCCACGGATCGCCGTACGGATTTCCGAACGCCATCGAGATATAAACAACCATACCCAACCCGGATGCGTCAGCTTTTGTCTTAATCGATTCCAGCGCTTTGTTAGCCTCTTCGAGTGTCTGATTTTGGTTTTTGCGCAGGAACGTCTCAGAAATGGAACAAGGATATCCCAGAGTAGTAACCGCTTCTGTCGCAATGGCACGGTCGGCTCCCTTTTCATTAACCACAATGCCGATGATTTCGACGTCGTTTGGTGGACTGATTTGCTTGAGCACTTTCTCGCTGTCAGCCATCTGCGGAACGGCTTTGGGAGACACAAAGCTAACGGCATCGATGTGTTTAAACCCCGCCGCGATTAACGCACGGAGATAGCTCGCCTTGAGTTCCGTTGGGATTTGTCGGTTGAGACCCTGCCAGGCATCACGGGGGCATTCGATCAGTTTGACGGCATTGTGAAGCACAGAAGCTATGGGGTTCTATCTGAAAAATTCCTTCGCGCGTTCGAAAAAGCTCTTCCGCAGCGGCGTGTTCTCATCGCCACAAAGCGCCGCGAATTCCTCAAG
>QHNV01000128.1 GCA_003218535.1 Verrucomicrobiota bacterium | reverse complement strand
CGGGTTTGATAAAACGTGCCTCCATTCGCGATGATCCCCATGGCTTGCGCCATTTGCAATGGAGTAACCTGGATGTCGCCTTGACCGATCGATATATTGGCAATGTCGCCGTTGAGCAATTTGCGGCCGTGCGTCGCTTTCATGTATTCGTCGTTCGGGATGCGGCCTTCGACCTCACCCCGGAGCGGGATACCGCACTTCGCGCCAAAACCTAATTTTAACGCCCAATCAATGATCGGTTCGGCGCCAGTCTTGATTCCCGCTTGATAGAACCATGTGTCGCACGATTCGGTGAGCGCCTGGACAAAGTTCAGGGCCCCGCGATCGCCCTTCTTCCAATTGTGATACGTAAGGTTGCCGATCTGAATTGACGGAACGCATTCAAACCGATCGTCTGAATGAACTGCGCCGCTTTCGAGCGCGGCGATGCCGACTGCAATTTTGAATGTCGATCCGGGGGGATACGCCGAACGGTATGCCCGTGGCAACAGCGGAATGTCGGGGTCATTCTGAAGGCTCTTTAACCGGTCCGGCGAAATTGAAGGAACAAAGAGATTGGGATCATAAGTTGGCCAGGAAGCCAGCGCGAGAATGTCGCCATTGTTTGGATCGACAACTACCATCGCACCGCGCTTCGCTTTTGCTTCAAGCGCCTTTTCGGCCATTTCCTGGAGGCGGACGTCAAGCGTAGTGACGAGGTTATACCCAGGCTCCGGTGGCGTGATCAGTTTTTCGGAAGTTTTCCGGCCCTCCTTGTCGAACGTGAGCTTGTACTCGCCATGCTTGCCGGTGAGCATGTCGTTAAATGTTTGCTCGAGTCCCTCGCGTCCCTCGGTTTCTGGCCAGAGCGTTTCGTGGTTATCAACAATACCATCAGGATTGCGTCCGGTCTTCCCAGTGTAACCGATTACATGGCCGGCAACTTTTTCGTTCGGATAAACGCGTACGTAGATTGGCCGCACGATCGTGTCCAGCGGCAAATTATCTTTTACCTCGTTATACTCCTTTTGGCTGAGATTCTGTGCGATCTCCAAAGGCATGATCCCACGGTTGCGATAGCGACGAAGGATTGTCTCGTCTGAAATCCGCAGCCTCCGCCCGACCAATTTTCCTGCCTTGTCGATCTTTTCGCGGGCGAAACCGACAGCCTGTGTGTCGGAAAAATTGAGCGGAGTAGGGAAATTGATGGCGAGATTGTAACTGAGCCGGTTTTGCGCCAGCGGGACACCATTGCGGTCAGTGATCTGCCCCCGCGGCGCCGGAATATCGAGAATGTAGGTCCGTGCCAATTTTTGCGTCTCGAAAGTCGGGATGATCGTCTCTTCTTCAGGCGTTGAAGTCGCGGTTGGGCTCGGAGTCGGTGTCAGTGCGAGCGTTTGCGCATGAGTCGCCGCCGATAGCGAAAGGATCGCCAATGCGATCCACAGATTACGCAAATTTCCACAGATTCGAGCAGGCGTCATTTTAGTAATCTGCGTAAATCTGCGAATGGAGCTGAAGGGATCAGCGACATAGAAGGTAAAGCCGCGAAGGGTAGCGGCGAGCGAGTGGGGAAGCGAGCGAGTTTCAAATCTGAAAATAAATCAATGCTGTTGCAAGAAACGATACAGATCTTCCGCCAACTTTCGGCCGATCCCTTCCGTTGAGGCAATCTCGTCCACGCTTGCTTTGCGCAGGCGATTCACCGAACCAAACCGCCGCAGCAATAAATTCTTTCGGTTTTGGCTTACGCCCGGGCAATCATCGAGAATGCTTTCTTCGACTCGCTTTTTCATCAATAGCTGGTGATATGCATTGGCGAACCGATGCGCTTCGTCGCGGATGCGCTGGAGCAAACGCAACGCGGCCGAATCCATTGGAAGTCGCAATGGCAGCGATCGGCCGGGCCGGTAAATCTCCTCGTGTTCCTTAGCCAAACCAATGATCGGAACAGCGTGCAGGCCCAAACGCTGCAGTTCGCCACAGGCCGCGGAAAGTTGACCCTTGCCGCCATCGACAATGATCAGATCTGGCAGGCGCACCAGAGATTGCGGATCACGCATAGCGGATACCGGATAGGTCTCCAGACGGCGCGCTGCGTCGAAAGCGTTTTCTTGGGAATGCTCGGGCGAAAGATCGACAATGGCATTCAGCTCTGTGCTTTCCGGTCTTTGGTTTCCGGTTTCCGAAATGCCCAAGAGCACCCGCGAGTATCTTCGTCGCACGACTTCAGCCATGCTGGCGAAATCGTCTTGTCCTTCAACTGTTCGCACCCGATATCGCCGGTAATTATCCTTGTCCGGCACGCCGTCGCGGAAACAAACCATCGAAGCGACGACGTGCGTCGCGGAAATGTTCGAGATATCGAAGCACTCCATCACCCGGGGCAGGCGCGGCAGGTGTAGCACATCCGCAAGCTCGCGGACGTCCGCCATTGGATCGATCGTGCTTGGCAAACCGCCACGCGTAAAGCGCCGGGTCGGCTTCGTGGTGTCACGCAAATCTACGACCATGTCGCGCAATTCCGCCGCTTTTTCGAAATCCATTTTTTCAGCAGCGTGGTGCATTTGTTCCTCCATCGCGGCAATCATCTCGCGCGATTTCCCTTCGAGGAACTCCATGGCTTGCGCCACGCGTTCACGATATTGTTCTGCGTTGATCTCGGTCAAGCGCACTGGGACTTGATAGGTCGAGGATTTTAATTCGCGCTCTGTCGGCGAGCCGCGTCCAAACGTCAGCACGCCGAATTTTTTGCGCATAAAATTGAGGGTCTGCCGCAAGGCACCCGCGTGTGGATACGGGCCAAAATAGCGCGCACTGTCGTCTTTCTTGAAGCGCGCCAGGCGGAAACGCGGCCATTCTTCCGACGGATCGATCTTGACCAGGAGAAACCGTTTATCGTCGCGGAACGAAACGTTGTAACGCGGCCGGTATTCCTTGATCAATTTTCCTTCGAGCAAAACCGATTCCGCTTCGCTCCGTACAGTGTGCGTCTCGAAATCCCATGTCGCCTCGAGCATAGCGCGTGTCTTTAGATCGGCCTGTGCCAATTTCGAGGGAAGAAAATAGGAGCTGACCCGCTTGCGTAGGTCGCGCGCTTTTCCTACGTAAATCACACGATTGAACCGATCGCGCATCAAGTACACACCGGGTTTATGCGGCACTTCGTGCACTTTCTTTTGTAAGTCCGGTTTTTCTTTTGTTGACCGCACCACGGGCGGGAATTTACGCGAGAACGACGCAAGGGGAAACCTGTAGCGGCTTCGCTGTGCGAAGCTCGGTCACGGATGTGCGTAGGGGTGCACATCGCGCTACCACAAGGCGGCGGCGACAGCTAGGTAGCCCGCCGCCGCGGCATTGCCGAATGCACCATCATCAATTCGGTCACGTTTTCCGGCGTGAGCAAACCAACCAGGCGCTTCATCCGATCAAGCACCGGTACAGCGGGGCAATTGCACTCCTGCATGATACGGAACGCATCTTCAAAACGTGTGCCGGTCGTCACTGTGGGAATATCGCGCCGCATCACGTCGCCCACGCGCAGGCTTGGGTCGCTCTTGCGTAATGCCGGGATGAGATCGTGGCGCGTGAGCAAACCGGCGACGTTGCCGGTGTCATCCACGACTGGAAAATCGTGCTGCGAAGTCGCAAGCAAAGCATCCACTGCTTCATCAAGTGTAGCGCTGGCGGCCAGAGTGCGGAATTCGCGCACCATGGCACTTGAAACCGGAAACCGGCGCGAGACGTCTTTCATTTGCGCCAGGGCCGCCTCTTGCGACGCGCCAATGTAAACGAAAAGTGCGATGAAGATTAGAAATGGATTAAAAAGGAGTCCGATAAAACCGAATGCAAAGGCGAACCCCTGACCAATCAGCGCAGCGACTTGGGTGGCGCGAGCGTACGTCATGCGCGTCGCCAACAGCGCCCGCAACACTCGACCGCCATCCATTGGAAATGCAGGAAGTAAATTAAAAAGCAGCAGCAAGATGTTAATGGTCATCAACTGCGCAACAAGGCTACCCCCTTCTATGGTCGATGGATTAAAAAATGCCTGCGAACCGCCTGCCACAAACAAACCGAGCGCAATAACCACATTGACCATTGGTCCCGCGACCGCGATGACCAATTCCTGTAATGGTTCTTCGGGCATCCGTTCAAGCCGCGCCACTCCGCCGATGGGAAGTAACGTGATGTCGGGTGTATTAATCCCGAACGCTTTAGCTGCGAATGCGTGCCCAAACTCGTGCAGCACGACGCAAAGAAAAAGCAGCAGAACAAATATCACCCGACTCGCCGCGGCGACCGAGCCGCCCTGGGCGTAGTAACCAAACGCAAGCCAAGCGATCAGCAATAGGAAGGTAACGTGAATCCGCAATTGAATGCCGGCGACGCGAAAGATTGGGATAGACCAGCCCATGCGAATCAATCTGCTCTGCTATTACATCCCGCGCCAGTGCTGATTAACGCGGCCATAAGCACCTGTTTGTCATTCCGAGCGAAGTGAGGAATCTCTGATCGTTGTCTGGAACGGCAGTAAAGAGATGCCTGGACTACACTCGATATTACAAGCGAAAATTGAACATGTAATGGA
>QHNV01000056.1 GCA_003218535.1 Verrucomicrobiota bacterium | reverse complement strand
TCTCGAGCGACTGGACAGTCGATCCGCGGCGAGCACCGCCCCCGTCCAGTTGTTTACCGCATAAGTTAAATTGCGGTTGTGAAAATAGTTGAGCCAAAGCGGTAGTCCTTGCGCCCCGAAAAGACCTTGATCACCGCGCTGTTCGCCGCGGGCAACGGTGGGATAGAGGTTTGCTGCCTGATCCAGCAGATCCAGCGTCGCTGCATTGCTAGGATCGATATCGAGCCCCACTGCGCGCAAGCGTTCAAGCTGCGGGTGCCATGGCGCACGTCGCAAACGATAAGAGCGTACGTCACCATCACGTCGTGCCATCACGCAACCGGTCTCGACCAGGCGCTCTAGCAACCAGCTGAGCCCGAAACTGAAGCGCGGCTGAAAAGAAAGTGTGCGGCAAAGCTGATCCGCTGAACGCCATTCGCTGAGTTGGTCGATCAAACTCAATCGTTGCGACAGGTCGATAGCCAGGTCGATGCTATATCGCTCCATCAATTCGATACTCTGATACAATCGCTCGGTGAAAACTTCGGGCGGATAATCTTTCAGCCAATTAGCCAGGCGCGGATCGAGCGCAGGCGCTTCAAACGCAGACGCGTCGGATATTAGCGTCTTCACAACTCAGCTTGTTCCGTGACAAATTTGAAATCGACCCTCGACTATCACGCGATCTTGGACGCGACAGCAAAAATCGACTTCGTCCCGAGCGTTTTGACTTTCAGAGAGACGAATCGTGAATGACTGCTCGGGTCTCAAAGGCGCGAGAAACTTGACCCTCGATATCCTGATAACGCGAGAATTTTCGCGCCACTTTATCAACGCGGCCAGGATTTCGTCGAGAATCACCACGCCCGGCACAATTGGCGCACCGGGAAAATGTCCCGGCAGGCTGGGGTGATCAGCTGGAATCATCTGTCGTGTTTCAAAATTCATCTCGCCGACGTTTCACCGATCAAGCATGTCCAGCAAATCCAACGCGCGCGATATGGCGACCCATTGTATCGGTGGAATAGCTGCACCTATTCGGTGGAGTTAATATTCGTTGCTGCCAATGCGACGGTGTCAAAAAGCTTTGCTCTTTTCGGAAACTGGGAATCTCGGAATCGTACTCTGAATCCTTCGTCTGACGCGGAAAAACCAAATCGCTCGCAATAAGGCGCGAACGCACTAAAAACTTCCCCTGGAGCAAAACCAAACTGCGATAAGTCGTATCGATGATTGCCATGGTTCTTTCGCGTGAGCTTTGCTGTTAAGACGCACATTCGCTGTTCTGTCTCTCGTGACAAGGACCAGCCAAAATGGCTGTAGATTTGTTGGATCGCGCTGAAGGGATCGCGACGAATCTGCTCATAATCGACGTCGCAAATGCGCTCGTTCGCCAGCTGATCGCGTTCTTGCAGGAATTTCTCCATGGTTTCTGACCAGTACTGGATTGCTTCGCGACAGACCGTAAACGGATCTACAGCATTGCTAAAGGCGCTGCGAAGGATCGTTATGAGACTTGAAACTGAAGCCATTGTCTCAACAGGCGTGCGGTGGGCCTGCACGAAGAGCGCATCGGGATAGACAGAAAGCAAGGCGGGCATGGCAAACATGTGGGTCGGCGCCTTCAGGACCCAGCGGCGACGTGGCCGCATAAACTGTAGATGTTGAAGAAAACGGCGGTGATACTCGTATGCGGGGCGCAAATCCTGTCGGAGGAACCAGGCCCGATACGAGGGCACATGGAACATAGTGTCGAACTGATCGCTCATAAAGGTGGGGGTCATTAGACGAACACACTCCTGCGGAAGTTCTGCACCCATCGCATGAACATGACGAAATGTAGGCGCCAACCAGGAGAAGTAGTTACAACTCCGGGTTGCGCGCCGAATTCGGCGTTTCTCATCGGCAAGCGTGGGCGGCGATGGCGTCATCACTTCCCACATAAGAGGAGAGCGATGGTCCGGATCTGCAGCGAGCAGAATGTGTAGTAAAGTGGTGCCGCTGCGAGGCAGGCCTATGATGAGGAGTGGTTCGCGGATTTCCTGCCGTGCGATTCCCGGATAAAGCTGTCGGTCCCGTTCCATCTCTAAACGTAAGCACAAGGTGTGTAACACATTGGTTCGAAGCGCGATCTTGCCGATCAAATTGAGCTGTGCCTCATTGTGGCAGGACTCGAGCAGGCGGGACAGCGCCTCAAAAAAATCGTCTTTGCCGAAGTCATCGGAGCCGCAGCGCTGCTTTGCAGTCTCTATCAAATCAACCGCTCGGACTCGGCCAGGTGGAATTCGCGTTTTTCCCAGCAAAGCGCCGCATCCGTTTAATAGCCGGACAGGCAGGAAAGGACGAGTCTTCTGCAGGGTAGTGACAGTGCTATTCATACCGTTAAGGCGTTCATTCTTCCATGACCGCACTCAGTCCGCCATTGGACTTTTGGCCTATGGAAATGAGACCTGCGGCTGCAAGTCAAGCAGCTAATAACCCGGGCCGCGAGGTTGCGCACCTCAAGTAATCACTCCATCATGCCGACATGAACACGGTAAAAGCGACTTTTGGTGCGGGCTGTTTTTGGGGAGTGGAGGAGACTTTCCGCAACGTGAAGGGCGTGGTGTCCACAGCGGTCGGTTACGCCGGCGGGACGAAGGAGAATCCAACTTATGAAGATGTTTGCACTGACAGAACCGGACACGCCGAAACGGTGCAAGTGGAATTCGATCCTTCGCAGACCACCTACGATGAACTGCTCGATATTTTCTGGTCGAACCACAATCCAACGACCTTGAATCGACAAGGGCCAGATGTGGGCACGCAATATCGCTCGGTGATTTTTTATCATTCGCCCGAACAAGCAGAAGCGGCCAAAGCTTCAAAGGAAAAACTGGAAAGAAGTGGTCGCTTAAATCGGCCAATCGTCACGCAAATTGAACCGGCGCCGAAGTTCTGGCGCGCCGAAGAATACCATCAGCGTTACCTGCAAAAGCGAGGCCAGTCGCATTGCGCGATTTAATTCAGCGCGCATGGATCGGCAGATAATTCAGACAAAGAATTTCGTCGCCAACGCAACCGATTTTATTCTCGATCAAGCGCGCCGAGCAGTCGGGGAACGCAACGAATTTCGGATCGCGTTAATTTCCACATGGCGCGCGAAACGCTTTTTGTGCCTGCGGGGGTTCCTGAAGAATCAATCATGCGCATGCGTGGCGAAATCGATCCGCAGGTTGCGGCGCGCGAATATGAAGACTATCTCGATGCGATAGCGACGCAGTGTGGCGAATTCATTTATCGCCACGATTTGATTCTACTTGGTCTGGGCGATGATGGTCACACTGCTTCTCTGTTTCCAGGCACAACTGGTCTCGAAGAAAGGAAGCGAACAGTGATCGCCAATTTTGTGCCGAAACTAAATGGCTGGCGATTGACATTCACCTTTCCACTTATCAATCAAGCGCGACATGTTTGTTTCCTGGTGAATGCTAATAAAAGCGCTGAGTTGATCGAGCGCGTGATCGAAGGCGATTTACGCTTTCCGGCCGCCCGCGTGAACCCAACCGCAGGAAAAGTGACTTGGATTATCGGCCAATGATGGCACACCGGAGGCGTTAGTATTCTTCGCCTTCGTCTTCTTTTGGCGGCGCCACTCTATCATCCACTGCGTATGCATGAAGCATTACCGCGATGAGATAAAAGAAAAAGAGGCCGAGGCCCCATCCGGCCGAGGCGAAGGCTGCCAAAAAGACGAAGATCCCCACTGGGATCGCGCCCGCCATCCAAACAAGACCCGCCAAGATGTGTCCCTTGTAAATGTGTCCCAATCCGGGAATGATACTAAACATAACTGCTATGGCGTCGCTTGCCTTGCCTTCGGCAGTTTCGGTAGCGCCGCGCGTCCAATCGCATTGATCACAGCGCGTCGCGTCCTTTGGCAATAAGTGTCCACAGTAAGGACACGGCATCTTGTCGCCCTCGGTCGTACTCGGCCGAGTGGCTGGTGCGTCAGTGTACTCTACGCTCATAACAATCGACTTATTGCTTCAAAAGCCTTCGCGAGTTGAAAGTCACAAGCCGCGCGGATTTCGTCAAGCAAACTTCATTGCCTTTCAGGTTGGCGTCTGACGCAGCCGCCCTACAATTCTTGGATGCCTTCGCTCTTGGGAATCGTCGAATACACCGACAAATATTTGCGCGTTCACGAAATCGGAGACTGGCCAAATGCGCTCAATGGTCTGCAGATTGAAAATTCCGGACACGTGATGCGCATTGGCGCGGCGGTGGATGTTTCGACTCGCGTTTTGAGCCAGGCCGCGGAAAAAGATGTCGATCTTTTAATCGTGCATCACGGATTGTTCTGGCCTGGGTTACAGCCGGTGACCGACGCGTTGCAGCGACAGTTAAAGCTCGCCTTCGAAAATGACATCGCGCTTTACGGCGCGCATCTGCCGCTTGATGTGCATCCGAAGGTTGGAAACAATGCGCAGCTCGCGGCGTCGCTCGGTCTCAAATCAACAAAACCATTTCTCGAAGAAAAGGGGCAACTGATCGGACTAAAATCAAACGCTTCGCGATCGCGCGATGAATTGATCCGTCGATTGTGCAAGGTGCTCAGTGGCCCGGTAAAAGCGTTCAGTTTTGGACCCAAGACGACGCGTGCCATCGGCATTGTGACGGGCGGGGCCGGCTCAGAGATTTATCGAGTTGCCTCCGAAAAGATCGAGACGTTTATTACCGGCGAGGCGCCGCATTGGGCTGCCATCGCTGCGGAAGAACTCGGTATCAATCTCTTGCTCGCCGGCCATTACGCTACGGAAACCTTCGGCATAAAAGCGCTCGCCGCGCATTTATCGAAACGGTTTAAGATCCCGTGGACATTCATCGATTTTCCAACGGGACTTTAATCGTAGCCAATCGAATGCAGGGGAATTCTTGCCTTGAGGGTCGCTGTGTCGGACCGCGTCGCGAGCCGTTGGATTTGTTGACAAAATGGGATCGCGCTCTTCCAGTATGCACGTATGCGTATGCGACATGTTTCCCGATTCATTTTAATTGGTAGCGGCGTTGGTATCCTTTCGTTGCTTACTGGCTGCGCGACCAGCCGTGTGGCAGGTGGCAAGCTCTATCACGTGACTGCTTATCGCCCGCATGATCCGTCCGCGGTGCGCGTAAAAGTTTCGTTATCGAAGCAGAACATTTACGTGATGGAAGGCGATCGTTGCTTGATGGCGGTGGCATGCTCGGTTGGTTTAGCTAACAAACCGACGCCGCACGGCAATTTCACTATTTACGCCAAGCAGGAACACAAGCGCTCCGGCGAGTATGGGTTTAGCGTGCAGGGAAATACTGTTGTAGCGACCACAGCAGGCCACGCCGGTGGTCATTACGTGGGCTACCCTATGGGTTACTGGTGCGAGTTTGCGCCGGGATACGGGTTTCATCAGGGCTTTGTGCATCCGGTGCCGCGTACGCACGGTTGCATTCGATTGAAAGGCGAAGCTGCGGCAAAATTTTTTGCGCTGGTACGAACCGGCACGCCGGTGAACATTGCCACAACGCAGCCAGAAGACGCCACGATTGGGCCGACGGTGCAACGAGTGGACGACTCGCGCACGCCGGATCCCGACCCGCACGTCATGGTTACGGACGCGGCGTTTGAAAGCCCGAGCGGGCCGTTGCTCGAATAGCCCGGCTGCGGCGCGTTGCCGCCACTGCTCGACTGTGTCATGTTGGGCGAAAGCGAGACATCCAGCCCAGTTCCTTGGAAGACGACGGTAGGAATAGATTTTCCCAAATAACTGGGCCGGATTCTTCGTGCCTCCCAAAATGACAACAACGACATGAGCACGAACCTGATTTCCAGCGGCACAACTGCACGCGAGAAGGTGAACCTCCGTACGCCAGATGTAATGGCGGCGGTGCAGCAGCAGGTCGAATCGCATTATCGCAGCGACATTGTCGATAAAGTGCGCCGAGCTGGTGGAATCATCTCTGTCGGCGACACCACTGTGCGGCTGGCGAAGCAATTCGGTTTTTGCTACGGCGTCGAGCGCGCCATCGATCTTGCGTATGCTGCGCGCAAAGTTTTCAAAGATCGCCGGCTGTTTATTGTCGGGGAGATCATTCACAACCCCGAGGTCAATCATCAGATTGCCTCGTTAGGCATTAAGAATCTTACCGGCAAAAATAAACAGGCGGACATTTCCGAACTCGGTCCGGAGGACGTGGTGATCGTGCCGGCGTTTGGGACAGAATTATCCATCCAGCAGCAGATCAAAGATCGCGGCTGTCAGATTGTCGATACGACTTGCGGCGACGTGATGAGCGTTTGGAAACGGGTGCGCAAATACGCGAGCGAATCGGCTACTTCCATCATTCACGGCAAGGCTGAGCATGAAGAAACCAAGGCAACTAGCTCGCGCGCGCTAGGCGACGGTAGCGGACATTACCTGGTCGTTCTAACACTCGCGGAAACCGATTACGTCTGCGATTACATCCGGCATGGCGGCGATAAACAGGAGTTCCTTGAGAAATTCAAGGGGGCCTATTCGCCGGGGTTCGATCCCGACGTGCATTTGCAAACCGTAGGTGTGGCAAATCAAACCACCATGCTGCGTGGCGAGACGGAAGAAGTGCAGCGACGCGTCCGGCAGGCCATCATCGATCGAGACGGGCCGGAGCTTGCGGAGAAGACCTTTCGATTTTTCGATACGATCTGCGGTGCAACACAGGAGCGGCAGGATGCATTGCGCGAATTGCTGAACGTGCCGATGGATCTCCTGCTGGTAGTTGGCGGCTACAACAGCTCTAACACCTCGCATCTCGCTGAAATGGGCGAGGAGAAACTGCCGACCTACTTCGTGCTCAACGCGTCGCGGCTGGTCTCGGCCAATGAGATCAAGCATTACGATTTGCACGAGAAGCGAGAAGTTGTATCGCACTTCTGGCTCCCGCATGGGCCGACAGTAATTGGCATCACTGCCGGAGCTTCGTGTCCGAATAACTTGATCGAAGAAACGTTGATCCGTCTTTTCGAATTGCGCGGCATCTCCCGCCAGCAACTCGAGCTCGCGGCGTAGGCAACGTGGCATTGGCTTCCAGCCAATGCCCCATCGGCAGGATGCCGATTCTACGTAGAAGCGCGCAGACTGCGCATGCCCTGCGAAATAACTTTAGATATGGCGCGCGCAATCTGGAAAGGCAGCATTAGCTTCGGCCTGGTTAACATTCCCATCGCTCTTTATCCTGCCACGCGGCGAGAGGAACTGAAATTTCGTCTGCTGCGCAAAAGCGATCTCAGTCCAGTGAATTACAAGCGAGTTGCTGAGAAGGACGGAAGAGAAGTTCCCTGGGACCAGATCGTCAAAGGCTACGAGTACGAAAAAGGGAAATATGTCGTGCTCAAGGACGAAGATTTCCAGCGCGTTGATCTGGAGGCCACGCAGACCGTAGATATCCAAGACTTCGTGAATCAGGAAGAGATCGATCCGATGTTTTTTTACAAGCCATACTATCTTGAGCCACAGAAAGGCGCCGACAAAGCGTACGCGCTCCTGCGCGACGCATTAAAGGACAGCGGCAAGGTTGGTATCGCTAAAGTGGTGATCAAAACGCGTCAATATCTCGCCGGTGTGAAACCGGAAGACAGCGCGCTTGTCCTTGAGTTAATGCATTTCGCCGACGAACTCGCTGATACGGGAAAGCTGAATGTCCCGAAAAAGACCGAAGTCGGCAAACGTGAAATGAACATGGCCAAATCACTGATCGACAGCATGAGCTCAAAATGGGATCCGGAAAATTATCGCGATGAGTATCGCGAAGCGCTCATGGAAGTGATCGAAGAAAAAGTCGAAGCCGGCGGGAAGGAAATTGAAGAGAAACCAAAGAGAGCACCCAAGCCGACCAAAGTAATCGATCTGGTTTCCGTCTTGCAGAAAAGCTTGGAGCAAACCGGCACGAAGAAAAAAGCGACGACCAAATCGCGCAGGAAACAGAAGCAACCTGCAAAAAAGGCGGCGTGAAGAAGGCAGAACCAGATCTCACCGCGGCGCTCGAGGCGTTTGTTAAGGAGTTCAGTTACCCGGCTCAGCAGGGTCTTTCGATCAGGAATCTGCCTCAGCACCCGGTCCACGCGCGCACAGACCGCGGAAATGCAGCGGCATATTTTTCTTTTCCTAACATCAAGAATCTGGAGGCTCACGTAAGCGAAATACCACCGGGAGGTGCAACGCCCACTCATCGCCACACGTGCGAAGCGTTTTTCTATGTGATTTTCGGCAGCGGCTACACCGAGGTGCACGCGAACGGGGAAACAGGGAAGCGCATCGAGTGGCAAGATGGCGATTTGTTTTGCACGCCAATCCATACGTGGCATCGGCATGTGAACCGCGATCCGTCGCGGCCAGCCCGCTATCTGGAAATTACCACTATTCCTCTTATGAAGTCGTTAGGAAATTGGCGGATCGAAGCTGGAAGCGATCATCCATCGCCCGCAAAAAAATGATCGGCGCTAATGCGGATGATTTCGTTCTTTACCTACTCCGGTTAACGACGGCGGCAACAGGCTTGACAGACAACATCGGCATCGTTCAGCCTCAGCGGCCATGAACTCTTTCAATCGATTTACGGATCCGGTTTACTGTTTGATGCGACTCATCGTGGGCCTAATGTTCGCTTGTCACGGCGCCCAGCTGGTCTTGGGCATGTTTGGCGGTATGCCTGGGTCGAATAATCCGCTCTCACAGACCGGCGGCTGGATTCAACTTATTGGTGGATTTCTCATCGCCTTCGGCCTGTTTACGCGTCTTAGCGCGTTCATTTGTAGCGGTGAAATGGCGTTCGCTTATTTCATGTTTCATGTCGGCAGCGCCACAACGCCAATGGCCAAATTTTTCCCAATCGCGAACAAGGGTGAGCTCGCGGTGTTTTATTGCTGGGTCTTTTTCTTCATGGTTTTTTACGGCCCTGGCCGCTGGAGCATCGACGCGCTGTTCAAAGGTAGGGCGCGACCGCCGGGCGCGCTGTCAACCTGAGATCGACATCTTCATTGCGATGAGCCGCCTTCTTGCTGCATTTATGCTCGCTGTTGTCGCTCAATCGATTCCCGCGCAGGAGTTCAAGGATTTTGGCAAGGACCGCCTCAACAGTTCGCCACGCCACGGCGAATGGGTCGATATCAAATCAGGCGACCGCACGATTAAAGCGTTCGTCGTTTATCCAGAGCGCAAAGACAAAGCGCCGGCTTTGCTCGTGATTCAGGAAATATTTGGCCTGACTGATTGGCTGCGCAGCATGTGCGATGAGCTGGCGGAAAACGGAGTGATCGCGATTGCGCCCGATTTTCTCAACGGCCAAAAGTTTGAAGATGCCGATGGAGCGCGCAAAGCGATCTCGGCGGTAACGCAAGATCAGATCAAAACGGTTCTCGATGCGACCGCCGATTACGCCCTGAAAATTCCGTCATGCAACGGCGCGCTTGCTGTGTGTGGATTTTGTCGGGGCGGGGGATGGGCGTTCATGTACGCAAATATGAACCCCAAATTGAAAGCGGCTTACTCATTCTACGGCGCGCCACCGGACGCGTCGGAACAAGTCGCGAACATTTCGTGTCCAGTTTATGGCTTCTACGGCGAGAACGATGAGCGGGTAAACGCAGGTATTCCCAAAGCCGAAGAGTTAATGAAAGCCGCGAGCAAAAAATATGAGCCGGTGATTTACAAAGGCGCCGGCCACGGTTTCATGCGCTCAGGCGAGCCCCACAATCCGAATGTTCGCGAAGGCGACAAAAAAGCGCGCGACGAAGCTTGGACGCGCTGGAAGAAGCTATTGAACCAATTGTGATCCTGTCATGCGCTTGCACGTAATTTTCTGTGCAGTTGTCGCTCTTTGTCTAGCTGGCGTTAGGCAAACATTTGGGAATGCGTTCACGCTAGACGCCAAACCGGCATCCATTTCCATCGATCCTGCAAAGGCTGCCGTCATCGTTGTTGACATGCAGAATGACTTCGCCGCGAAGGGTGGAATGTTTGATCGCGCTGGCATCGACATTTCCGGCGCTCAAGGAGTCATCGCGCCGACCGCCAAAGTTCTCGCCGCTGCGCGCCAGGCGGGAATCAGGGTGGTGTATCTCAAAATGGGGTTTCGCCCCGACCTATCGGATTTGGGTGCGCCAGATTCGGTCAACCGGGTGCGCCACCTCCAGTTTATGCATGTCGGGGAAGCGATTCGTGCTCCTAATGGTAAAGAGAGCCGGATTCTGATTTGCGATACTTGGGACACTGACATTGTCCCGGAACTTCAGCCACAGCCTCGTGACATTGTTCTGTACAAGACTCGCTTCAGCGGCTTCTATCGAACCGATCTCGATACGACATTAAAAAAGCTGAAGATCAAATATCTGCTCTTCACCGGCGTTACTACCAGCATCTGCGTGGAATCGACGGTACGAGATGCGATGTTCAGAGATTACTTGTGCGTACTGCTAAGTGATTGCATGAGCGAGCCGATCGGGCACGATCTACCGAGGACCAATCACGAGGCATCATTGCTTACGGTGCAGACACTATTCGGCTGGGTATCCGATTCAGAGCAGTTCCTTGAGATCGTCGGCGCTGCCAAGACTGCTGCCCATTAAACATAGATTGTCAGCAGGCTTTCACTTTGCGCTGAGCAATTCATCCACCAGTGGTCGCGCCTCGTACACGTTGCGCAGCGCTTCAATGATGGCAGCGGAATCGACCGAGACAGCGCGCGCTTGTTTGTCGGTGTAAATGCAATCGAGGACTAACGATTGAATGTTCCCGTCAAAAATAATTCCCACGAATTCGTTCGCCTTGTTTACCACCGGACTGCCGCTGTTGCCCCCGATGATGTCCGCGTCGGAAACAAAATTAAACTTGGTCGCCAGATTTAAATTCGCTTTTTTATCGATCCAGCGCTGCGGCAGATCAAATGGCGGTTTGTTGTCGTGCTCGGTGAAGCGTTGATATAACCCTGCGAAATCAGTGAACGCCGGAATTTGTTTGCCGTCCTGTTCGTAGCCGCGCACGGTTCCGTAGGAAAGCCGGAGCGTGAAAGTCGCATCCGGATAATTGCTTGCCCCTTCGATAGCAAAACGCGCTTTCGCGATTTCTGAGTACGCCTGTTTCTTTATTTCCTCCTGCGCATCGTAAATCTTTCGCGCCTCTCTGGCTGGTCCATCGATCATGCGCGCGAGGTCGATCATCGGATCATGCGCGGCCTGCAACGCAGCTGCATCTTTGGCGTAAAGTTCTTTGCGCACCGCCACATCCTTTAATTTTGTTCTTGTCACCAAGTCGACCGCGCGCGCGTGCGGCGATTTTCCAGCAAGTATCTTCTGCACGAGAGGATTGTCGGCGCCAAATTGCGAGGCGAAATCGGTCAACGAATCGGTCAGCCGCAATATTTCGTAATCGTCGTAGATCGGCTCAGTTGAAAATAGATCCAACTCCAGCGATTCGCGTGCGCTGTCGCGAAACTGTGGGATCCGTTCGCCGTTTGGCTTCGCGCGTTCGTCCACAGCGCGCATCAGCAGCCGGGCGTATTTGAAGAGATTTCCGGACAAGGCTCGCGGTCCGCGATAACCGATTGTGATCGGTCGTTCTTGTTCGAGATAGTTATAGAGCGGCGCATTTTTAGCGATCTCAGTCAGGGCATCTTTGATTCGGTCGTATGCGGAAATTGCCGATTTAAATTTGGGATCGCGCGCAATGGCGTCACGCAGTCTTTGCTCGCGCGTTTGCAGCGCCGACCAGGTCTGCGGATCAAGTAATCCGGCAAGATAACCATCGTAACGTTTCCGATTGTTTTGGTCGCCGAAGAGATCGTCCCGCGCTTTTCTTGCATTCTCGAACGAGCGCGCGCTGTAAGACATCTCCAGCACTTCACGCCGGTTAAACATGCGCAAAACGTACGGCAGATATCGATCACGCATGTCCGCCAGTTCATCCAAGGTAAGCTGCCGGTCTGTTTTCCCCGGACTTCCACTTACGAAAGTCAGTTCGCCGTCGTTTGGTCCGCGCGGATTAAATTTCAGAAAATTGTCGATCTTGGCAGGCCGGCCGTTTTCATAAACACGGAAGAGGCAGATATCCAGATCGTAACGGGGATATTCGAAATTATCCGGGTCACCGCCGAAAAACGCCATCTGCTGTTCCGGCGCGAAGACCAGCCGTACATCATCGTAACGTTTGTAACGATAAAGATGATACGTGCCGCCCTGATATAATGTGACCACGTCCGAGCGCAGCCTGGTTTTCTCTTTGCTTTCCTCTTCGATTTGCGCAATAGCATTGCGCCGAGCGCCTGCTGCCGCATCGGAAGACATACCAGGCTTCACCGCGCTGTTCACGCGCGCAGTCACATCTTCGATCGAGATCAGGACGTTGAGCTCAAGATCAACGCATTTCTTCTCGTCAGCTTGTGTCTTCGCATAGAATCCGTCGCGAAGATAGTTGTGCTGCTCATCGCCGAATTTTTGAAGACAATCGGCGCCGACATGATGGTTCGTGATCACGAGCCCGTTTGCGGAAACAAACGAACCGCTGCCGCCGGAATTGAAACGAACGGTGGCCTTTTGCAAATGCTCGAGCCACTGCGGTGTCGGTTCGACCTGATATTTTTCTTTCAACTGTTTCAACGGCAGTGCGTTGAAAAGCCACATCCCTTCATCTGCGAATGCGGACGCACTAAACGCGTTGGCAAGAACGAAAATCAAGCCAATAACAAACCTGCGAAATTCATCTGGCATGCGCGCACGATAAAACGCTCGACGGAAGGCGACAACTCCGTGGAGTTGATTGGTCTTGGAGCGGTCGCCACGGCGGCCTGCGGTCGGCGCCCTCGCCAATCGCTCTGCCTTGAATAACTTGCGCTGATGTTTCCGACCAGGCGGCGCAAAATCGAGCGGCTCGATTTCATTCTGGCAGGCGCGCAAAAATCAGGCACAACTGCGCTTCATTATTTTCTAAGCAGGCATCCTGAAATCACCATGGGCGATCGGCAGGAGATGCATTTCTTCGACAATGAAGAAATTTTCTCACAGCCAGTCGATTACGAATTACTCCACCAACATTTCCCGCCGATGCCTGCCTCAACCATCGCCGGAGAATGCACACCGATTTACATTTATTGGAAACCAGCTATCGAACGGATCTGGAAATACAATCCCAAAATCAAATTGCTTATTATTCTGCGTAATCCGGTTGATCGCGCGTTTGCACACTGGAATATGCAGCGCTTTAAGGGACGCGAACCGCTCGATTTCCTCGACGCGGCGAAGGAAGAAAAAAATCGCACGAAGGAGGCGGCGCCCTTGCAGGCGCGGCGTTACTCGTATGTCGATCGTGGCTTTTACGCCGGGCAGCTCGAGCGCGTCTTCAAATTCTTTCCTAGAGAGCAGGTGAAAATCATCAAGTTCGAAGAATTCCAGGATAAGAAATCGGAAACTCTGGATGCGATCGTTCGCTTCCTAAATGTGCAACCCTTTGTTTCATCGCGTGACAAGGATAGAAACATTGTTCCATACGAACGCGAAATGACGCGTCAGGAACGCAAAGTTCTTTACGAAATCTTCACGGAAGACATTGCGAAACTCGAGCAGCTGCTTGGCTGGGACTGCTCAGATTGGAAAGCAAAAATCTAACCACCGAGGACACGGATTTCAAAGAGATCAGAGGGTTTCCTGTTTTTCTCTGCGTTCTCTGTGCTCTCCGGTCGTGAATTTTTGACCTGGCTGAAAGACGCCGCTGATTGCATCCCGTACAGGCTGCGTCGTGTACACTTTTTACGATCTTGCTGTTTTTTTTTGTTTGACAAACTGGCGAGATTTTTTCAAAACTCGACGTTGTTCAACGGATCTGAATCAGGCGGAGGCACCTTCCCCGCTAGGTTCTTCGCGCCTTCCGGACCCGCAACTAACAGAATCAATGTTAGCGGGGAAACAGAAAGGAAAGAATCATGAATCTACCGATTCAACTCAAAACCGCACTTCTGCCACTATTCATCGGACTTGTGCTTGCTTGGTTTGGCCTCGCGCCCGCGAGTCGAGCGGTCAGCCCGGCCCCGGACGGAGAATACCCGGGAGGCAACACAGCTGAAGGATTTCAGGCCCTCTTTAATCTCACCACAGGGTTAGGCAACACGGCCCTTGGTCTTCGAGCGCTTGTTCTGAACACCACCGGCGGCTTCAACACTGCCACCGGTGCTAGCGCACTCTTTGGCAACACAACCGGCGGCAACAACACGGCCACTGGAGTTGAAGCGCTCGCGAACAACACAATTGGCGACAGCAACACTGCCAGCGGTGCGTTTGCCCTCCGGGGGAACAGAACTGGTTTCAACAACACCGCCACCGGCGTTCAGGCGCTTGTTAACAACAAAGCAGGCCCGCAAAACACGGCCACAGGTAGGGCTGCACTCTTTTCCAACACCAACGGCCATGATAATACGGCCAACGGTTTTTCTGCGCTCCATTCCAACACCACCGGCGACAACAACACTGCCATTGGTGATTCGGCACTCTTAAAAAACACGACCGGCAACGCCAACACCGCCTTGGGCCATGGCGCCGGAAGCAATCTCACCACAGGTAATAACAATATTGATATCGGCAACCTTGGGCTTGCGGGAGAGTCGCGTACCATCCGCATCGGCGATAGTAACCACACCAGGACCTTCCTCGCCGGCATTAGCGGAGCAGCGGTAATGGGCGCAACAGTTCACGTAAACGCCGCCGGTCAACTTGGTACGTCACCTTCCTCGGCACGTTTTAAGCAAGAGATCAAGCCGATGGAAAAGGCGAGTGAAGCGATCCTCTCCCTCAAACCGGTTACCTTCCATTATAGGAAGGAGGTTGACCCCGATGGCGTGCCTCAATTTGGCCTTGTGGCCGAGGACGTGGAAAAGGTTAATCCCGATTTGGTGGCGCGCGACGGCGAAGGGAAGCCGTACAGCGTGCGCTATGAGGCGGTGAACGCGATGTTGCTAAATGAGTTTCTTAAAGAGCACCGCAAAGTGCAGAAATTAGAAGCGGCGCTCGAGGCAATTAACAAACATCTGAAAGAGCAAGACGCAAAGATCCAAAAGGTGAGTGCGCAGGTTGAAATGACCAAGTCTCCGCCGCAAAGCATGGTCAGCAATCAGTAAAAATCGCGATGACGTTGTGGCGGTGCTCGCCGCGGCGGAGATTACGCAGGCGGCGGACACAGCCGCCTCTGCAACTTTCAGCGGGCGATTGAGGTCAATCGCCCCTACCTGATTTCTTTGAATCGCGGACGCTGATTCGGATCCACTGCCAACAGCGCTTTCCGACGAAAGATGCGCGCGCCATGCGACAAAAAAAACGTGCGCAGTTCGTCGGTAAAAAATGAAGAACCATCGGGCCGCGGATTGAATTCGAGCAGGAGTCGGCCATTTGGCTTGAGGAATCGTGTCCGGATATCGTTGATGAAAAATTCCCAATCGGCAGGTGTCCATTCCTTCCACGTGCCATTTTCGTCGCGCGCGATCCGGTGAAAACAGACGCGATGGCCGGTGACGAGGTCGAATTTTTTCCCTAGATCGGGCAGTGGCGTTTGCAGATTGATTCGCGCAATGACACGTCGAACGCCGAGCAGCTTGGTTGTACCTCGAAAAAACGGCTCATCGTCTGTGTCGAGGCCGACTCCTTCGTGGCCGAATAGTTGGCAGAGGTAGAGAAAGTAACCGGCGCCGCAACCAAGATCGAGGATCTGAAGCGGCGGTGAACGATCGAGCCAAAGGTCTTGAATGTGTTTGACGTTGACGCCGATCCAGTAAGCCGCGTCTTCGTAGGCGTTGATTCTCCGCGCGTTAGGCCGATAAGGAGAATATTCGCGCAACCTTTCTAATTCGGCGCGATCAATAGTGGCGAGAATCCGCCGGGAACTAACCGGATGCGTCGAGCGTAGAGCGTGTTCCCAGAGGCTCTGCGCAGCGTCGAGGGAAAACAATTTTTGGAATTTGCGCGAAAGTCGCACGCCTAAACGATGCAGCGAAGGCCATGAGAGACAAGCGCGTCAGAGACGGATGTCGATCCGGATCAGGCCGGTCGAACCTTGGCGGGTCATGAAGCCGCTTCCCCAGCCGGTGTGCGGATAAAAGTATTGTTCGTAACGCCAAAGCATTTCCAATATCCCGCCGGAAGGTTTTTTCCAACGAAGCTGATAATAGATGTGTCGTTTCCACGATGGTGACTGACCTGTCATGAAATTGAAGTCGAATGGCGTTGGCCATATGAGAACACTGCGGCGCGTCACGAGAAAAGCCTCGTCGCCTGATGTCGGCACCGTCGCGAGATGGTCGGCAGCACCATCTGTGGTGGACGGCAATGGGCCGAAGGCGAAAACCTTCCCTCCACTGGCCAAAGCGAATTGATTGTCCTTCGTTGAACCGACGCTGGGAGACAGATTCGAAGTCACCTCATTGAGACCCAATCTGACATCGTTAACAATCAGGATGCCGCCAGTGCCGCTGCCTTCGTACGCAATTGAGTTTACCTTCGTCGAATTGATTCCAATTGTTCCGAAGCGATCGACAAACAATGAGAGCTGATGTCCTTCAAAGATCCAAGCAGCCAGAATTGCGACGCCGCATACTACGAAGATTCCAAAGGTGACAAGGAGCTTGCGCACGAGGCAAAAACTATGAGCCACAGATGAACACAGATCGATACAGATTTCTATTTGTGTTTTATCGGCGTAAAACTGTGACTGCTATATTCCTGGATCGGTGGGAAGGTGGGAATGCGGTGAGCGGACATTTCCGGCCGCGTGGAAGTGAAGCCTCGCACCAGCCACGAACTTCGCTTATAGCCGAAGTGATGAGTCCCTCGCGAGATCGTATCGATAAACCGGAACCACGATGGCAGGCGGTGCTCGCATTTCTGGCGATCTGCACAATTTATCTCGCACTACCACGCAATCTAATTGTCGGCCCGACTTGGTTGTTACCGACCGTAATTATCGTTTTGCTCGTGCCAACAGTGGTAAGCCATCGCGCCGGCAAGCACTCACTTAATCGCATCCTCGGAATCATTATCAATGGAATCACAACCCTGGCGCTGATCGGATCAGTGATTCTGCTCGTGCGTGCCCTGCCGTCGCATCGGGAATCGCCGTTGCAATTGTTGCGCTCTGGCGGATTACTTTGGCTAACGAACGTGATAGTTTTCGCGCTCTGGTACTGGCGGCTTGATGGCGGCGGACCGACGGTGCGCGACAAGCGCCGGGAATTTGGCAGTCGCAGTTTTGTTTTTCCGCAGATGCAGATTGAGAAAATCGAGCGCAGCCGATTCAGCGTGGAAGGCTGGCGTCCGGGTTTCGTCGATTACCTCTTTATTGCTTTTACGCAGAGTTCGACTTTCGGCCCGACCGACGCACCGCTGTTGGCACGCTGGGCGAAACTTCTCGCCATCTGCCAAATCTTCATTTCACTAAGCATTGTTGTTTTGCTCATTTCACGAGCTGTTGGCATTTTGTAATGTCGCGCACGCGATTGAGGTCAACTCGCGAAAGCTTTCGGAATCAAACGTACCTACCTCCAATGCAGCTCGGTAGGGGCGGTTCACCCGAACCGGTCTTGTTTACGGCCACTCATTTATCTGCCGATGAGAATCAAAATGCCGGCCACAAGCGCTAGGATTCCTGTCACAATCACGGGGATGGCGATGTGAACGAGAGCCATGAGTCCAACAAGAATCAGGTAGATCGCAAGCAAGAGCATTCCGAGATTTTTTGTGATATTCATGGGCTTCTTTTGAGGGAGTCGCGTCGGTTTTGCACGCTAAAAATTAGAGTGGCACCGGCACGATCTCCGATTCGGAAACCAATGCGACGAGAGAAATCCACCACGGAGCGCCGTGAACTTGCGAGATGGAAGGCTCGGAGTTTATGCCAACGAGTTCGTGCCTTTTTAATGATTTGGTTGTGTCTCGACTTTATCTGGCACCTAACGAGCACAAGGATGCCGAATATTTGCTCCAGATTTCTCGTCGCGCGAAATTGCTAAGGTATGATTTCAGTTAAAGGCTATGCGGCGCAAAGCGACGTTTCGCCACTGGCGCCGTTTGACTTTGAGCGCCGTGACCTACGTCCAAAGGATGTCTTGATCGACATTCTTTACTGCGGGATTTGCCATTCCGATCTGCACTTGGTGCGCAATGAATGGGGTAGATCAATTTACCCCATGGTGCCAGGGCACGAGATCGTCGGTAAAGTGATCAAGGCTGGCAAAAAGGCCAAAAGATTTAAGATAGGCGATCCGGCAGGCGTTGGCTGTTTCGTGGATACGTGCCGGGAATGTTCTAACTGCAAAGACGGGTTGCAGCAGTATTGCACGGGCGGACTTATGTTGACCTACAACAGTTACGAGAAGGACGGCAAGACAGTCACCCGAGGCGGCTACTCCACGAAGATCGTCGTAGATGAAGATTATGCCTTAAAAATTCCGGCCAAACTTCCGCTCGAAAAAGTGGCTCCTCTGCTATGTGCGGGCATCACCACATATTCGCCGCTCGGTTATTGGAAAATCGGCAAGGGACACAAGCTTGGCGTGCTCGGCCTCGGCGGGCTTGGTCACATGGCGGTGAAATTTGGTTCCGCGTTTGAAGCAAAAGTCACCGTACTCAGCAGTTCGGGCGCGAAGCAGCAAGACGCAAAGCGCCTTGGCGCTCATGACTTCGTTGTCACGAGCGACGACGAGAAAGTGAAACAGCTCGCCAATCATTTTGATTTTATAATCGACACTGTTTCCGCCGCACACGATTACAATACTTATCTGGCTCTGCTTCGGACGAACGGCGTGATGATCTGCGTAGGCTTGCCCTCCGGTGAGGAGCAATTTTCACCGTTTAACTTGGTGTTGGGTCGACGGAGTATTGGTGGCTCACTCATCGGCGGGTTACCCGAAAAGGAGACGTCCGCTATCGGTTTGTGATTGATCTGGCGTCGCTGAAGTAAATAATCTCGGCATGGAACGCGAGAAAATCATTTTCTTTCGGAACTTTTTCTTCCGCGCATTCGTCATCGGCCTCGCATTTGCCCTGTTCTATTTCGTCGCGACGTTTGTCTTTTGGGATACCGGCGTCTCCTGGGCAACGCATTTCTTTAAAATCGACGAAAGAGAATTCGGACGATTGGTCTTGATGTTTTTCCTCGAGCTGCGCGTCGTGATCGTATTCTTCTTTTTGGTGCCGGCGCTGGCCCTGCATTGGAGCGCACAAAAGAAGTAGTGAACGAGCGGCTCGAATTTGGAGGAAAATTGGAGTTTGTAGAAACTTCGAATCTCGGTTGCAGGGACTATGCTGCCACCGCGTCGATAGTTCAGTCTGCTTCAATCAGCGCCGATTCACGAATTTTTTAACCGAGCCGTGTTCGACAATGTCATAGCCAAGTTCCGGAATTTTCCGCGCTTCACATTCTCCCGCGCTTCTTTAGCGGTCTCTTGCCTTGTTCTCGTTGGCCTCATCGGGTACGCTGACTATTTGACAGGATACGAGCGCTCGCTGCTTCTCTTTTATCTTCTACCTATTTCGTTAGCGGTCTGGTTTGGCCGGTTGGTCTTCGCTTTGGCGATAGTCGCCTTTTGCGTCGCGGTATGGGTGCTTTCAGACCTTGCATCTGGAATCCCAGCCGTCGGATTCTGGAATATCGGAATGGCTTTTGCCGCCTTCGCGCTTTTCACAGGCGTGCTATCCAAATTACGTATACTTCTTCGCGAACTTGATCGACGGGTGCATGAACGGACAGCGGCTCTCCAGCGCGAGATGGCTGAACGACGCAGGCTCGATCAAGAGATCGCAAAAGTATCGGAGCACGAACGGCGCCGGTTGGGTCAGGATCTGCACGACAAGCTGGGACAGCACCTGACCGGCACCGCCCTCACAGCTCAGGCGTTGAAGGAAAAACTCGCCGCAAGGTCGGCACCGGAAGTGGCCGAGGCGGAGAAACTCGTTCGATATGTTGAGGAAGGGATCGATCTTACGCGGAATCTCGCCCGCGGCTTCTTCTCGCCAGAACTTGAGGCAGCCGGGTTAATCGTCGCGCTGCAGGAGCTTGCTGAGAACGTAAAGGAACGATTCGGGATCAACTGCGTTTTCGACGGAGACGAGTCAATTCGGGCCCACGATCCCACGGTTGCAAACCAGCTTTATCGTATCGCCCAGGAGGCAGTCACAAACTCGGTGAAACATGCTGCTGCCAAGCAAATTGATATTCGACTGGCGATGGACGACTCGGAACTTGTTCTCGCGATCGTTGATGATGGAGTCGGATTTCCTGACAAGCTGCAATCCCAAGGGCTTGGGCTTCATTTGATGCGTCACGGTGCAGCATTAAGTGGCACGGCGTTTGATGTTCGGCGAAATAGCCCGAGTGGCACGATTGTGACATGCCAGATTAAGTGTCTGGGTTCGCAATCTCAGAACCTTGGGCGATAAATACTCGTCCTAATAGAATGACCGCGCGCAAGAATCATATCTTTATAGTTGATGATCATCCTCTCGTTCGCGACGGCCTCGCTACTCTCATAAACGGCCAAGATGATCTCATCGTTTGCGGTGGGGCAGAAGATTCGGCCCAAGCCATCGCTGGAATTAGGAAGACGCGACCCGATGTCGCGCTCATTGATATTTCTTTGAAAAACGAATCAGGCTTGGAATTGGTCAAGAACTTGGCAGGTCATTTTCCGGAAGTCGCTTTAATCGTTCTCTCCATGCACGACGAAGGTTTGTACGGGGAACGCGCGCTGCGCGCCGGTGCGCGTGGCTACGTCATGAAATGCGAGACCAGCAAGAGCGTGCTCGCTTCTATCCGGCGGGTACTCGAAGATGGCGTTTACGTAAGCGAAAAGATTGTAAACAGAATGGCCCGGAGAGTCGGCCGGTCGCGCGAGACTGGCGCCAGTTCGCCGGTCGAACGTTTGAGTGATCGAGAACTGGAAATTTTTCGATTGCTCGGCCAGGGTCGCACTTCCTCGCAGATCGCCGCCGACCTGAATCTAAGTTTGAAAACGGTCCAAGTCTATTGCGCGCGCGCGAAAGAAAAATTCGGCGTCAGCTCTTTGACTGAGCTGCTTCGCGCTGCCCTTCGATGGGAAGATGCTAGCCAACCAAAATGAAGGGTTTCACGGATACAATTACTCGCGCCGCCGCCGTCCCTCATCCCTCTGTTCGAAAGCTTTATAGTTGAGCGGCGTGAGGCACCGCACGTTTCGTTAGGTAGTTTCCATTCGCGAGGGTACCAGAATCGCCTCGCTCATGCCGTGCAGAAATTTTTTGTCCGCGGGAGCAATTGTTGCCAGGGCGCCGCGTAAATTCACCCGATCGCTTTCGACGAAGTAATATGGGCAAAGGCGCACTCGGCCTTTCATCGTCTTTAGCTCGCCAGAATTTGGGTCCCAATAGCGCTGTTCGAACAACCGGCCCTTATGAAAGCGCTGCATGATGGTTGGTGACGACTCGAATGTCGCGAGCGCGTGCTCGATTCGCTTTTCCCATACCGCGTGCGGCAGATCGCTTCCGAGCGCAATACCGCGGCTTCCCCAACCAAGGGGCGAAAATCCGCTCACTTTCAAGAGAAGGTCGCGATCTCTCTGACTGAACTTCGCAGCTTCGCGCCAATCCTGGATCTCAAGGCGCGGAATGACCGCGTGCTGCGGCAAGGGCGTTGGATCGAGCAACCAGGAGTACGGAATCGCCTGCCGTAGTTTAATGAAATATTTCTCGCCCAGTTCACGCCGCCAAAACTCACGTAGCGGATGCATCCAGAAAAGTGCGAACCACATTTTCTCTTCCAGATATGGTTTGATCGGCGGCCTGATGGTGATCCGCCCTTCGGCGTTCGCGCGTAGCGTCTTTTCAATCTTTGGAATGTTTGGGAGATCGAACAACTCGAAGAAACGATACACAGCGCGTCCGTCCTGCGGCTCGTAATTTTCAGCCGGAACGACGCGCCAGTTATAGCTGGAATCGCTGATCCCCGCCGATCTGGAATCACGATTGTATCCGGAGTCAACGACTCCGGCTGCAGCACGTGTTTGATTTAATCGCGCAGCAATCCATTCCATCTCAGGCCGATAGGTCGCTGCCTCGCGGGAGATCACGATGTCGCCACCGTTCGGCAGCACGGATTCAAAACCGTCGAGCATTCCACCCGTGCCGCCAATAATTTCAGAATCGAAGGTCGAATACGTCTGATTGAGCCACCCAGTTAATCCGATGCCGCCCGGAACGGAGTCAATCTCTGCGATGGTATAGCCATTTTCGGTAAGAATGAGGTCGGGGCGAATAATCCGAGGCAAATCGTCGCGAATTTCTTTTCGACGGGAAAATTCAATCAGGTTCGCTGGTTTGCCCGCATCGAGATAGCGTGCAACCCACGGGGGCTGCTTTCCTTTGACGCTCAGGTGATAAAGCTGATTGCAGGCGCGTTGAAAAACACGGAGTCGATGCCCAAGCTGTTCGAGATCGACAAGAAATTTCTTATCGATAGGGAAGGCATCAGGTGAAACGAGCCACTGTTTCTCGGCTAGTAACCCTTCCCTTGGAAATTCGGAGCGAATGGCTTCGAGCTTCTCGCTATCGGTACGTGGTGCGAGATCTGAAGTTTGAGGTTTGAAGTTCGATTTCAACACTTCGCGCTCCCAGAGTTACACATCAAACATCAAACACCATCCATCAAACTTCCACTCATCTTCCCGCCGCGATTTTCTTGAGCGCGAGCTTGACCAGTTCTTCGGCTGATTTTGCTTCGCCTTTCTCCTGCAAGTCTCGGACGGCTTTGTGCGCTTCGACTTGTTTGTATCCGAGCGCGATCAGCGCGAGCACAGCCTCGCTGGCCTGCTCCTGCTCGGGCGTCGGCGCGTGAACGGCGCTGGCTGCTTCCCATGCCGCGGCAACGCCGAGTTTATCTTTTAATTCCAGAACGATTCGCTCGGCCGTTTTCTTTCCCAGCCCGCTGATTTTCGAAATCGCTGCGACATCGGAATTTACAACTGCTGCCTTAAAATTGTTCACGCTCATCCCGCTCAAGACCGCGAGCGCAAGCTTCGGGCCGATGCCGCTGACGTTATTAACCAGCAGTCGGAAAAGGTCGCGCTCGGCGGCGGTCATGAATCCGTAGAGGAGATGGGCGTCTTCGCGAACAGCCAAATGAGTAAGAATCCGAATGGGCTCACCCACCGCGGGCAGTTTATCGTAGCTTGAGAGCGGGATCAAAACTTCGTAGCCGACGCCGCCGACATCGATGGCCGCCTGCGTGGGCAATGAGCTCACAAGTCGGCCATGAAGAAATGTGATCATGGGATCGTTTACAATGTTACATCGCTACATTGCTAAATCGTCAACCCGCGGAAGCTTTCGAAATCCAATGCGTTCACTCTGATTTTAGTGCCAGCGTAAGATCGACACGCTCCCACTTTGCGACGTTGAAACCGTGCGTTGAGAAAAATTTCCAGTCATCTGGATGATTCCGGAACAGGGTCGCAAACAGCGAAGTCGGGAGAATTACGAAACGCGGTCCGGGTTCGGTGATGAACTCGGCTGCCCGACGCCTATTTAATGGCGTCAGGAAACCACGAACATTGCTTCGAAAATACCAGACGACGCCCGGCTCCTCGAATTGAACGGAGCCAAACCGCATATCCGGTTGCAAATACGGCCGCGACGCGTGGAACAGCTGATACGCTGGAAATAATCGAGCAATGAGTGGAGGAACAACAAGCGCGATGGCCAGAAATGCGGCAGCCGATGTGGCGGCACAATTTCTCAAGAATGCCCTCGCGTTTTCAGCGAGCAATCTGCGAGCGAACAGGAGCGCGAGCAATGGAAATGCTGGCAACGTATAGTGCGGCAGCTTCGTCGTTACAAACGTGAAGATGAGAAAGATGATGGCAACACCTGCGATAAGGTAATTGTCGATGTTGTCCCGGCGTCGCCACAACTTTGCCGTCAAAGAGGGAATCTTGGTCGACCAGGGAAAAAAACTCAAAAAGACGGTGATAAAATAAAACGGCAGCAGCAACAGATACATCCCAGGTGAATTTGCGCCGTGGCCTTCCATGGTAGCGAACGAGCGCCCGACCACGTTCCGACTAATTCCTACGGCGAAAAATTCTCCATGCGTTTGAATCAACGCCGGAATTCCCCAAAGCGCAATGACAGCCAGCATGAGCAAAATCCCACGCACGAATTTGAGCCGACGAGAAAGTTTCAGATCGCCCGCAAAGAGAATTGTCGATCCAACGGTTAATAGCGGTGTCCAGGCGATAGGACCTTTGGCGAGGAATCCAAGCGCGAGCGAAAAGTAGAATGTCAGCCACCACGTTGTTTTCCGATTCTCGGTTCTCGATTCTCGATTCTCGATGAGCTCCCATCCGCTCCAATGCGCGAGCGTGACGAACAGCACCAGCCACATATCGGCGACCGCAGCTTTCCCATGAATGAATGTTTGTAGCGACAACGTGAAAATAATTGCCGCCCACTGTCCGATTTTGTCTCCACCTATTCGTCGACCCCAGGCAAAGATCGACAGGGCGATGAGTGCGGCTGCCATAGCCGAGGGGAAACGCGCGGCAAAATCACTTTCGCCGAAGATGCGGTAACTTACCGTCTGCGCCCAGTAGGTGAGGGGCGGTTTATCGAGGCGCGGCTGATTGTTGAAGTAGGGAACCACGTAATCACCGCGCTCGATCATCTCGCGTGACGCCTCTGCAAACCGCGGCTCGTCGCGATCAATCAGAGGCAGGCTCCATGTTCCGACGATGTGAAAGAGCGCGCAGCCAACGAAGAGGAGCGTGTAATTGCGTATTGCGGATTTCAAGTGCGGACTCAAAATAGCGCCCGGCAAATCTGGCAGGAACTCATTTGTGAAGCGCAGCTCAGTTTTTTATTGGCTCGTCGGCATCGTGATCTCGGCGATTGCCATCTGGGCAGCGTTCTATTTCGATGATGCGGCGCGTGACTTTATCGCTGAGCATCAAAGTGGGCCGATGCTTCACTTTATGCGCAGTGTGAGCCGACTTGGTGATTGGCCCGGGCATTTGGCGCTTGGTCTCATTCTTGCCGGAATTGCCTGGCTGCGTCGCAGTAAAAAATGGATGCGCATTTTTTTGTCTATGTTACTGGCGATGGCCTTGGCAGGCATTGCTGGTCAGGTGATTAAACGGACTATTCCACGCGCCCGCCCCTCAGTGAAATCGGAGCTTCATTGGGGTGGCCCGCGCTTCAGCACAAAATATCATGCATTCCCCTCAGGCCATGTTGCAGCCTCAACCGCATTTTTCGGGATTCTAATTTTCGCGCGCCGGTGGATCGGTCTAGCCTGTTTGGCAATCCCGATCCTGATCGGTTTCTCGCGAATGTACCTCGGCGCCCATTATTTATCCGACGTTGTATGCGCCGCGGTGCTTGGAATTATCTGTGCCGTTGTCCTCTCGCGCGTGCTGCTGCTGGAGGAACATCGAACATCGATGTGGCGGAGGGGGTGAGATTCGAACTCACGAGGCCTTTCGGCCTTCCGGTTTTCAAGACCGGCGCAATCAACCGCTCTGCCACCCCTCCCCGGCTGTAGCCGGCGGCGTTGATGCCCGAACCGCGCCCAGCGATTGTGGCTACAACGTGCCATCCATCGCGTGCTGAGCAAGCGCGGCGGAGATCACACCATTTTCCAATCGGAACAATCCCAACCGAGCAGTTTTTCGAGCCGCTCGATATCACGCCGGTAAAGATCGACAAGATGTTTCCTTTCGCGGTCGGTCATCTTGCGCGCATAAGGCGTCGAACCGGTTTCGAAGCTGTTTAAATTTTCTAACGATTCGAGGCCGAGAAAATTGCAGACCGCATCTAGCGTTTGGCGTACGTCCCTGCGGAAGTCTTCAAATTTTATTACGTGAACCTGTTCGCGAGGAAAATATCGGAGCACCCGCTCTATTTGCTCCGCGTAAAAGCCCCGGTCCACGTAGGAGAATTTGCGCAGTTGGAAAGGCAATGCTTCTCGTGCGCGATTTTTTTCCTCCTGCACCGCCGCGAGAAAATCAAGATTCTCCAGACCGCGATCTCGTTGCATGTTCCAGTGGGAGAATGCCCGGTCCGCTGGATTCCGCAACAGGATCAGCAGCTTGACTTTGTTGTTGTAATTCCAGATTCGCTCGATGGCGGGTCTCCAATAGATGTAAATTGGCGTGCAGGAGCCGATCAGAATCGAATCGCGTTTGCGCACACAGCCCCTGTGCAGCGGCGTGTAGTCAATCTCGCCTTGGGCGAACCGCTCTTCGTCATCAAAAAAATGGCGAGCCGGCTGAACGGTACGATGCAATTCATCCTGGTGCGGCATCTTGATCTTCGGATGTATTCCAAGAAGATCCGACAGCGCGGTGGTGCCGGCTTTTTGCACGCCGGCAATAATGAAATCCAATTTTGCAGCCGCTGGGCGTTTGAGTTTGAAAAGCACAGAAACTCGTCTGCTAAAGTGGTTAGCATGTTCGGGAAGCGGCCGGCCATGTCAAGGCGGTTGAATTGCAGATTTACTCTAGCGGTAGCGGCTGTTCTGATCCCAGCCCGCGAGAGTGCTTCGGCGCCTGGGGAAATGTGCTCGACTGTTAATTATGTTCATGTGAACTTACTTCAAGCCGCAGTGGCACTACAATGAAAAGAGAGCGCTCCCAAAAGTATCGGCCAGTCATCCAAGAAACGCCGCAAAGTTCTGTGCCGGTTCGAGGGCGTGGAGCGTCTTGGAGTCCGGCTAATCGATTCGAGAAACTACATGTCGACCTTGGCGACCCCGATCTAGTTCAGGCCGATCTTGAGGAGGAGCGACCGCGCCGCGAAACGCAATTCTTTCGCGACGACACAAAATCGATCATCACGCGAAATAACAGTCCCGATGTCGGCTTCGAGACAAGTTTGAATCCGTATCGCGGCTGCGAGCACGGCTGTATCTATTGCTACGCGCGGCCGACGCATGAATACCTCGGCTTCTCTGCCGGGCTCGATTTCGAGAGCAAAATCATGGTGAAGACGAACGCTTCGGAATTATTACGGGCGGAGTTGGAGTCTCCGCGCTGGCAACCGCAAACGCTCGTCATGAGCGGCGTGACCGACCCGTATCAACCGATCGAAAGAAAATTGCGCGTCACCCGCGGCTGCCTTGAGGTCCTTGTGAAATTTCGCAATCCGGTCGCAATCATCACGAAAAATCATCTCGTGACACGTGATGTGGATCTCTTAAACAAGCTTGCCGCTTGGAAAGCAGTTGCCGTGAATATTTCCGTGACATCGCTGGATCCAGATCTGCAACGCGTCCTGGAACCGCGCACCACTTCGCCCGCAGGGCGGCTCGACACGATCCGGCAAGTTCGCGCTGCTAAAATCCCAATCGGCGTGATGGTTGCGCCGATCATTCCAGGATTAACCGATCACGAGGTGCCGAAGATTCTTGAAGCGTGCGCGGAAGCCGGTGCGCAATTTGCTGGTTACACAATGATTCGATTGCCGTGGGCAGTCGCACCATTGTTTGAACATTGGCTCGATGAGCATTTTCCCGATCGGAAAGGGAAGGTGCTGGGACGCATACGACATTTGCGCGGAGGCCAACGGAATAATTCGCGATGGCACACGCGCATGACAGGCGAAGGTATTTTCGCTGAGCAGATCTCGTCGCTTTTCCAAGTTAGCTGTCGCCGGTTCGGGATAGGCGAGCGGCCCAAGCTTTCGACTGCGGCATTCCGGCGGACACGAGAGCAACTCGCGCTATTTTAGACCGTGGATACTTACGAACCGCGCTCCTTTCGATTCATCGAGCTCTTAACAATCGACGACTGGCGGATGAAGCTGTACGGGATCGCCTGGGGCCGGGAGCTGCCGCGGCCTAAGCTTCTGGAAGCGGCAAAACGGCTGGCAGCTGCCCGACTGCGCCACGCGTCACCAAACAATTACAAGGTTGGGTTTGTTGCTGCTCACGACGGCAAAAATGCATGCGTCGTGTTCGTGGATTACTGGGGGAACGAGAACGAGCTTTTCCATCACGTGTTTCTTTCGAGGTCGAGCGATCCCGATGCCCTCACTCCCGCGAAAGACTCGGATTCATCGGTGTGCGTCTGGGATTTGCGTTTGCAATCGTTCGAGCGGGAAGCCTGGATTAAACATGTTCTCTGCAAAGCAAATGCGCGTGATTTTCAGGCCTATCTTAACGAGCGCTTGAATGACGATGGTTAGAGAGCGAGCGCACGGCCGATGAAGAAAAAATGCTGATTTTTGTGCTTTTCGGGAATTCCGCGGGGCGGTAGAAAGAAGAAATGATGATCGAAGCCTTAAAACGCAATTGGTGGGTTCCTGTCATAAGAGGCATCTGTGGGATTATCTTTGGCCTCATCGCGTTCGCGTATCCCGGCCTGACACTGGCGACGCTCGTAATATTTTTTGGAGCGTGGGTGCTGGTGGATGGCATATTTCGTGTTGTAGGTGCGGTCGCGGGTCGCGCTTCCGATCCAGATTGGGGCTTGCATCTGGTCATTGGAATTCTAGGGATTGTAGTTGGAGTTCTCACATTCCGTGCGCCTGCAATAACCGCTCTGGCGTTAATCATCTACATTGCTGCTTGGGCGCTAATGATCGGCGCGGCTGAGATTGCGCTGGCAATCAAGCTGCGCAAGGAAATTAGAGGCGAGTGGCTCCTGATCCTTATGGGACTGTTATCAATCGTATTCGCCGTGCTGCTTTTATGGAATCCGGCTCCGGGCGCGCTCGCTCTGCTTTGGCTTATCGCATCCTATGCAATCGTGTTGGGCATTCTGGCAATCATCTTTGGCTTCCGATTGCGCAGCCTGCGCGGGCTGCTTCCTTCTTAACGGCACGGCGCGACTGTCTAGTTCAAGGCATCCTCAATGCGGGAATTTAGGCGAGTGGTGTCTTTTTTGCGCAACAAAGCCTGTGGCCCGGTGGTT
>QHNV01000070.1 GCA_003218535.1 Verrucomicrobiota bacterium | reverse complement strand
AACACTTTCTGCGCTCACGCTGCTTTGGAACAGCCTCGGTCTGCGCACCGAATGGCGCGTGATTCAGGGCACGGCCGATTTCTTCTCGATCACAAAGAAAATGCACAACGCGCTCCAGGGCGCAGAGATCGATCTGTCTAGCATCAAAAGGGAAATTTTCGAACAGGTGATTTATGAAAACAGCCTTCGCAATTTCCTGGAGCACGACTTTGTGATCGTGCACGATCCGCAGCCACTTCCGCTGATCGAGCATTACGAAAAGAAGCGTCCCTGGATCTGGCGCTGTCATCTCGACCTCTCACAGCCAAGGAAATCGACGAACGGCTTGCGCACTATGAGATTCCAACTGATCTCCCCTTGGTTGTACAAATTTCGCGCTTCGATCCATGGAAAGATCCCAAGGGCGTGGTAGAGGCGTTCAAACTCGCGAGCAAGCAAGTCGATGCGCGGCTGGTGTTGCTGGGCAATTTCGCCACGGACGATCCCGAAGGCGAAGAAATATTCCACTCGCTCTGTGCCTGCCGGGATGAGCGAATTCTCATTTTAACCAGCGGCGATGACACCGCCTTGGTGAACGCGCTGCAAACACGAGCCGCGGTAGTGTTGCAAAAGTCCTTGCGTGAAGGTTTTGGATTGACGGTCGCCGAAGCGATGTGGAAAAGCCGGGCAGTGATCGGAGGGAACGTCGGCGGCATCCGGTACCAGATCGAGGATGGCGTCGATGGATTTCTGGTCTCGTCGAAAGAGGAAACTGCCGAGCGAATTGTGCAACTGCTCAAAGACGAGAAGCTGCGCGAAGAAATGGGACGCAAAGCCCGCGAGACCGTGCGCAAAGAATTTCTGCTCACCCGCTACGCCGAGGAGTATCTCGATCTCTTCGGAGCATTCGGATAAAAATTTCCGCTTGCGAGAATGAGTTGAGCCACCGGAATCAGCGATCCGGGTTGCAACAGAACAGCGAGCTTACGGCTGTTGGCTCTTCGCGATTCCGATCACGCCACAGGCGATGCGCGCTCCCGAATCGCCCGCGGGCTGCGATTTAAGATCGTCTGCTTTCGCATGAACAATCACGGAGCGCCCGATCACCGAACGTTGATCACTTGTCAGCGAGATTTCGTGGTCCACGTAATCCAATTTTGCAGCACCTGACGCGTCTGTCTCGACGTTGCCCATGTCGCCCACATGCCGCTCGGCGTCATCGGGTCCTGCGTGCGGTTTATTCGTTGGATTGAAATGCCCGCCAGCCGACGCCAGATCCGGGGCGCTGCAATCGCCGAATTCATGCACATGAAAGCCATGCTTGCCCGGTGTCAGGCCGGTGATGTCCGCTTGTACCCGCACGCCATCGGCTTCCTCGGTGAAGGTGATCGTGCCGCTCACCTTGTTGTCCGCTGTGGGATGAAGCACAGCGATCGCCTTTAATGGCGCCGCCGATTTTGGCACGGGCGTCTGCGCCAGCGCAGCGCCGGCCGCGAGTGACAAACACAACGGCGTAATTAACGATATCGTAAACGAGTTCATGTTATGCAATTCATATTTCGTTGTGCCGGAGGAATCCAGCCGTGTCAGCGTAGAAAAACGCGTGCCGATCGATAAAAGATTTGCGGTCTAATGCACAACGAGTTCCATTCCATCGTAAGCAATGCTCGCTTCGATACCGCGCTCGGCGGCCATTTCGCGCAGCTGCGCGCCGATCTTGCGCTCGTCGCCTTTTACAATTTCCGAGCCGCAATGAGTGATCACGGCTCGCGGGACTCCCTCCTTCCCGCACCAAGTCAGTTGCGTGCGGACGGGCGAATGTCCGATGAGACTCTTTCCGCGCCGGCGAATGAATGAGCGCGTGAGCGTCGCGCCATCGCCGATGTAAATTTTTACACCTCTGAGCGCCGCTGCGCGGTCGCGGATGAATACGAGGTCCGGCGCGTAAAAAACGCTGGCCCCGCCGGCGCTCACCCGATAGGCAACTGCAGGAGCAAGAATCGAGTGCTCCACCGGGAACGCCTCGAAGCAGAGGCCGCAAATCTTTGCCGGCGCGCGTTCTTTGATGAGACGTCGATCCGGCAGCCGCCGGATGTCGCTACGTTTCAATGTGCGCCACGTCTTTTGCGGCGCGTGCACAGGGCAAGGCGCGCCATTTTTTAAGCCCCACGCGTGATCGGGATGCGCGTGGGTGAGCACGATCGCGTCGGGCTGAAGCCGGTCGAACTTCCCCAGCCAATCCTGCCCGCAATCGATCATTACTTTTGCGCGGCGATATGAAACCAGCAACGAGGTATGCATATGGTGCCGCCGCGTGCGGGCCTCGATTTCGCCGCGCGTACCCAGGAAAGTCAGTTTCACCGGGACATAATGACGGAAAAAATCTGGAATCGCGAACGTACGCTGAGGCCTCGGCTTTCGTTTATTAATTTAGAATGCCACGAAAGCTGATTCGGCCCGCAATTTGGACAATTTTGCTAGGCGCAACCTATTTGCTTTTGGCTGGCAAAATCGAGATTTGGGAACTTGTTGCCGCAATCGCGTCGGGGCTTGTCGCAATGGTCAGTGTTGTGGCAGTGACGAGCGCCAGCAAGCCCTCGCTTAGAATCAACATCCGCTGGCTCGCTCAACTGCGGCCACTGCCCGGACGCGTGGTCCGTGACTGTGCCGTTGTGATCGCCGCGCTCGGACCGCGGCTGGTTCATCCGCTAAAAAGAGGTGTGTTCCAGGCGACAAAATTCGATGTCACAAGGCAAACGCAATCGGACGCGGCGAAGCGCGCGTTCGTTATTGCGACCAGTTCGCTCGCGCCGAATATGTTTGTCATCGGGATCGACAACGAAGGGAAACGGCTTCTTTTTCATCAACTCGTTCGCAAGCCAAATCCATCTTTGTCGCCATGAATATTTGGCTTGCGGCGGCAATCGCGCTGGCGTTCGGGTTTCCACTCTGCGGGCGCGTGATCGTGCGAGCGCCTGTGATGGATCGATTGGCGGCTCTGCAGCTGGCGAGCACGCTGACCGCGCTCATCCTGCTACTATTCGCGCTGGGCGTTTCACAAAGTTCATTTTGCGATTTGGCATTAGCCACAGCGCTGCTGTCATTTCCAGCGGGCCTGCTGTTCGCGCATTTTTACGAACGTTGGTTATGAATGCGCACCAAATCATTGTGGCGGTTCTCCTGTGGTTCGGTGTGATTTCGGAGCTGATTTGCTGCCTCGGCGTGGCCGCAACGAAAAACGTCTTCGACCGGCTGCATTTCACCAGTGCAGGAAATATCATTGGTCCCGCAATGATTGCAGCAGCGGTCATCGTTGACGGTTCCTCTGCGCAAGCTGCGATCAAGGCTGTGTTCGTCACTGTGGTACTGCTTGTGGCGAGCCCGATTATCACCCATGTCATTGCGCGCGCGGCGCGCATTCGCGAGACCGGCGAGTTAAGGGCGAAAGCGAAGGAAATTGAAAAATGATCTGGTTTCAGTTGCTAATGTTTCTTCTGGTTGCGGCTGGCGGCACCGGCACCGTGCTCACTCGCGACCCGAAGAAGCAAGTCATCGTGCTGAGCTTTTACGGAATGCTGTTGAGCATTCTGTTTCTTGCGCTCCAGGCGCCGGATGTCGCGCTCTCGGAGCTTGCCGTCGGCGCGGTTGCCTTACCGCTAATGCTGTTAGTGGCTATCGCCAATGTCAGGAAAAAATTGCACAAATGAGCCCCCGCTTCCGCAAATGGTTATTTCTCGTTAGCACACTTGGACTGGCTCTGCTGCTGTTCTGGGCAGTCGTGGCGCTGCCGGGCTTCGGCAATTATCCTGGGCCGTACGGCGATCTGCTCAATTCCGTAGCGGTTTACGAGCGACACGTCACCAATATCGTGACGGCGGTTAATTTTGATTACCGCGTGCTCGACACACTTGGCGAGGAATTCATTCTCTTTGCCGCGGCAACCGGCGTTATGCTCCTGCTGCGTGAGCAGCGCGCGGCTCCGCATTACCGGCTCCCGGCCTCGCCACGTGCAGTTTTCGCACGCAGCGATGCCGCGCGTTGGATGGGCCTCGGGTTCATCGGCGCTCTCATGGCCTTTGGAATTTATATTGTGCTGCATGCGCATCTCACGCCCGGCGGCGGATTTCAAGGCGGCGCGATTCTTGGATCAACATCGCTGCTGGTTTATCTCGCTAGCAAAGAAAGCGTTTACCGGCGCGTGACGCCGAAATTTCTCGCCGAACTTGCCGAGTGCGCCGGCGCGGGCGGATATGTCGTGATCGGTATTGGAGCGTTGCTGGCTGGTGGCGCATTTTTGCAAAATGTCTTGCCGCTCGGTCAAACCGGCAATCTTGCCTCATCAGGAACGATTTGGCTGATCAATTTCTCCATCGGTGTTGAAGTCACAGGGGCGTTCTCGATCCTGTTTCTGGAGTTCATCAAAGAAGTGCCGGAACGGGAGGATTCCGCGTGAGGTTGCTGCCCTACATCGTTGCGGCGTGGCTTTTACTGACCGGATTGTACGGGATCGTCACAAGTCGCAACCTCCTTCACGTCATTGTCTGCCTGTCGATTGTGCAGTCCTCCACCTACGTGCTCCTGTTAAGCGTCGGCTATCGCACGGGAGCAATCGCGCCGATTTTTGCCGAGCATCCACCGGGCACGCCCGCTGTCGATCCTGTCGTGCACGCGCTTGTGCTTACCGACATCGTCGTGGGCGCGACGGTTACGGCGCTGTTGTTCGCGCTGGCGGTGCAAGTGTTTAAACGCAGAGGCGAGGTCGATCCTGCCAGGCTGCGACCGTTGCGCGAGTGATTGATTTTGCGGATTGCCATGAACGCGCTCGTGCCGTTGGTGATCGCGATCCCACTGATCGGCGCGACGATTTTGCCGATCGTCTCACAATTTATTCCGCATCGCGTGTCGGACGTCATTGCGGCCGGAACTGCCGCGACGGTTTTTGCCATTTGCGGTGTGT
>QHNV01000055.1 GCA_003218535.1 Verrucomicrobiota bacterium | reverse complement strand
AAAATGCTGGACCACGCTTATCTAAATGATATCGAAGGCCTGGAGAATCCTACGATCGAGAAAATGGCAGAATGGTTCTGGAAGAAATTGGAACCGCAATGTCCCGGTCTCTGCGAGATCGTGGTGCACGAAACACCGACCGCGCGCTGCGTATATCGCGGCGAGTAAACGATAACCAATGAGATTCCGAGGATATTACGCCGTCACGGCGTAATCTAATGCGCGGGGGTTCTCGATTCGTTGCGAAGCATTGAGCACTTCGAGTCCTACGATGTTTCCCTCTTTATCGTAATCAAGAATGACGCCGGGCTTGTCCTCATCGCTTTCCTCAATCGGCGCGTTGCGGAAAAGGGATCCGCAGCACATCTACTTCCGAGTCGTAGGTGACTTTCATCGTATCGCTTTCCAGTATTTCCTGATTTACTCGTTCTGTAAACAGTCGCAACCTTCGCCAGTGTCACCGCTTCATTCACCATCACGCCCACGAGATATTCCTTCCGATCGATCTCGATCTTCGATTGATAACACATCGCGTCGCGATGTTCCGGTACATTCTATTGCGGATTCTGCAAAACGGATTCCACCGCCGTCAAGGGAATGCAGCGGCGCGCAATTTCCTCACGGACATGGTCGGACAAATGGTAATTCACTCCACCCGGTAGCGATTCTTCACATCAAACGCCACTTGTCACGACGCGATGAAGCCGCTGCTGAAATGGCTGGATCGCGCGTCTCTTAACGATGTCGAAGGACTGGAGAATCCGACAATTGAAAAGATAATGGCGGAATGGCTCTGAAAAAAATTGGAATCTCAATGTCTCGGTCTTTGCGAAATCGTCGTGCACGAAACACCGACGGCGCGCTGCGTTTATCGCGGGGAATAGAAGAGAATGTCTTCCCGGATTTAGCTTCCGCTCAGCGTCTGATCGTAATCGCAAACGATTGCGATGGTGTTTTGCGGCGTCATTCTTCAGACAGAATGAACAGAATCCACAGAATCTTTTTCTGAAACCACTCAGTTAATTTTGTTAATTCTGTCAAAGAAATCTTCAAACAGCGCATCGTAAATGCGGCTGCGCTCGGGGTGATACTGCACAGCGCGAGCGAATGGATATTTTCTCAGATGAATTTGCTCGACGATGCCATCGTGCGCGGACCAGGCTTCAATTTCCAAATCGTCTCCCAGCCGTTCAATTGCCTGGTGATGTGCGCTGTTCACTTTTGGAAAGCGATACGATGCGCGCCGTGCATGGCGCAATGGTTGAATTTCGCGATCGCGTTGTTCTGGCAAATTGTGGCCTTTGATATCGAGCTTCAATGTGCCGCCAAGCGCGACGTTGAACACCTGAAGCCCTTTGCAGATGGCGAAGATCGGCAGCCCGCGACCGAGTGCTTCCTGCACTGCCGCAAATTCCCAATGATCGCGCTCCGGGTCGATATGCTTGTCCAACAACGAGGGATCGACAACTTTCTGACGCAAAAATTCCGGCGAAATATCCGAGCCGCCCGTGAGCAGCAGACCATCCATTTGCTCGAGCGGCACATGGTGATTCCGCGCATTCCAAACTTTGATTTCAGGATGCTTGCGGAAAATCGGGCGAAACGATCTTGCATCCTTTGGTCGGATCCACGTAGCCAGATTTGGCATCGGCAAATTTGCGACTTCTCAGCGGCTATGTAAAGAGCACTCCGAATGTCGCAGATGGATGTTTCCAGAACGTTGGCCGAGGAATTGGAAAGACTGACCGCCGAAAGCAAGGCTCGTGCGAGCGCAGTGGCGGTGCACGATCTCGAGAGCGGTTTGCGGTTTTCGCTGCGCGGCGACCGTTGGTTTCATGCTGCCAGTACCATCAAAGTCGCAGTGCTGTTTGCGGTTTTTCGCGCCGCAGACGAGGGCCGGCTTCAGCTGGATGATTCACTACACGTGCGAAATCGTTTTATCAGCGCAGCAGATGGCTCTCCCTTTCATCTCAATCCCGACTCGGACGCGATGCCTGAGCTGTACGGGCTCATTGGGCGAACCGCGAAGGTTTCGGTCCTTGCCAAAGAAATGATTTCCGCGAGCAGCAATCTGGCGACAAATTTGCTGCTCGATTTTGTGGGCGTGGAATATGCCCGAAAAGTCCTGCAGGATGCGCAGGTCAGCGGTGTCGAATTGCGGCGCGGTGTGGAGGACCATGCGGCGCATGAGAGAGAGATAAACAATGAAGTGACGGCCAGTGGGTTGCTGACGTTGTTGTCCGCGATACGCGGCGATTTTCTCAGCAACAAAAGCAAAGAACAAGTGATCCGGATTCTGCTTGAACAAAGGTTTAAATCGATGATTCCTGCCGGCCTTCCACCGCATGCGACAGTCGCGCATAAGACAGGTGAGATATCGACTGCCTGCCATGATATGGGCATTGTGTATTTGCCGGAACGCGCACCGTACATTGCTGTCATTTTGACTGAATTTGATTCGGAAAGAGAAGGGCGCCGCGAGACGGTGGCCGCTATTTCCGAGGCGATTTATCGCTCGGTGATGAGAATGGAACCGCAATCAAATGAGCGCTAAAGTATTGCGCGCGATTGACGGCTTGAATCTGCCTGAGGATTACCGTGCGCTCCTGCGACCAGGCGAAGCGGAAACAGATTTTCGGGGCAACGTTCATCATTTGCCTCGTTTTTTCTATGAAATCGGCAGTTGGCAGGAAGCGCACGAGATTCGCCTGGCGCCACACTTCACGCTCGCGGAATTGATGCTGGTCGATTGCCGTGAGGCGAGACTGCTCCTGAGCCAGTTTCCTCATTATGTGGCGTGCGCAACCGTTTTGCTTGCCAGATTTCTAGAGGATTTTCGTCGCGAAGTCGATGCGCCGGTTTTCATCAGTGCAAATGGCGGCTACCGATCGCCCGCGCATCAGATCGGAGGCGCGAGAAGTATTCATGCCTGGGGCACAGCCGCGAACATATATCGCGTCGGTGACATTTTTCTTAATGACGCGAAATCAATTGAGAAATATGGCTCTATTGCGGCGTCGCTCAGTCCAGCTGTGTTTGTTCGGCCATTCGGCTTGAAACAAGGGCAAACCGACGACCATCTGCACATCGATTTAGGGTTTGTGGGCTTAACTCCGCGCGAATGTAGCGAGGCGCGTTGAGCTCCTAATCGGCGCATGAAGGATTTCGGAACAGAACAGGGCGGCCGCTTTTTCCGCGAACGCGCGCTTATTGCAACACCGCCCCGTGCGGTGATCGGCTTGGAGGCGGAGTTTAATCTTTTGATCAATGGGCGGAGGCGACGCCCGGAAAAGGTATTTGGCGATCCAAGCCGACTGGTGCGCCGGCGAATGATTCCGCGTACTGGCAAATCGTTTCAATCTCCGGCTGGTGGTGCGATTTATTTTGACACAGGAGTAATCGAAGTCGCTACGCCGATTGTTGAACTTGAGCGCGGCTGTTGCTATCGGGCGACGCGCTTACTTTGGGAACAAATTCGTTATTTGCGGGGGGAGCTGGATCACTGGGGAAAGCGCCATGGTGGCAACTGCCGACTGCAAGGGTTTAGTACGCACTACAATTTTTCATTTCCTCATGCGCGGAAATCAAAATTGCGCAACGCGACCAAGCTCGCGTATCTACTCGCGCATATTCTGCCGGTACCGGTCATTTTGTTGGCCACGAACCGGCAGAGCAGCGCCGTCGGGGTACGCCCCCGCAGAACCCGACTCGAGGTGACAGCTGATTTTACGCCGGACCCCGCGTTAATGCTGGCGACATGCGCCTTCATCGCAGGCGCCATCGAAACAATTCTGCGCTGGGAAGATTTTGGCCTGAGACAATTGAACCCAAATGAAATTCCTCGCATCGCGCCGTTTCGTCTGCGAAAACATTCTTCGCGTCGCGGGTGGCGCATCACGGCCGATTCATTAGGCCAAAACCCGTTCACGTCCGACATTAATGCGCCGCTTTGGAAATTGCGCGACGGCCGAATGCTTAGCTTGCGTGCCATCGCGGCAGAGATCTTGACGCCATTTCGCCGGCGAATCCGGCAGGTTAGCGACTCCAATACGCTCGAGCACATCACTGCGGTTTTCGCCGGAGATGCGCGCTCGCTTCTCGATTTCCAGGAGCGCCCTGAGACTTATGACGATGTGGGACGTGCGATTGATTGGGGACGCCGGACGCGACGTTGGTCACGGTCCAAATACGAGAAAGTTATCCATCAGGTCATCGCGCGCGAACCGATGCGCATCGGGCAAAAACGGTATCGAGTGGACCGGATGAACGGCTGGTATCAGGTCGATTTTCGGGAAGTGGGAACGAGACGGCGGCGGACATTCAACCTCGATGAACTCGTGCAGTTGTCGGCTGCGAAGAAGCGGGCTCTGTCTGCTTCAACAAAGCGCAAGCCTGTCAGAAAGCGTGGCGCCTAACAATTCGCGACTTCCAATGTCGAGTTCATGAGACGTGCTGTAGAGCAAGTGATTGTCGGCGCAAGAACCAGATGACGTAGATAAAGGTGCCCAATACAGCAGGAACCATGAAATAGCTTGCTTCGGTTCCGAGTTCGCCGCCCGTTATCCAAGCAGGCCCAGGGAATGTGACGTCGAACAACCGGCCCTGCGGCACGCGGCCGCCGTTTGGAGTTCCGATGATGAAGAGTTGCCCGAGATCGAACCCCGCATGCCAGCCGACTGCCCACCAAAGTGAACCCGTGATGCGCACGCTAACACAGAGAACAATCGCGAGAGCGAAGATCATTCCAATATCGATTGCGTTTTCGTGCGGCTTCTCCAGATGATCACCTGCAAACAATGCTGTCGTGATCAAGGCAGCCGGCCAAAAGCCTGCTCCGCGCCAGAGCGATCGCAAAGCGTATCCGCGGAAAAGATATTCCTCCATGATGCCCACGAACAACATCGCGACAATCCATAAGAGCGGCGAAGCGATGAGATCGGTGCCCCGCAACGCGATTCCATGAATGTGCATTCCGCCACTGATGAACATGCAGGCTCCTACAAAAACGATTGCCGCGAGACCCGCGATCACTCCATTCGAGAAAAATCCGCCGAACGCTTCGCTAATTGGCAGACCGTAACTGTCGATACGGCGGCGTTCGCAGAGTGCAAACACTCCCGTCACAATCAGAATCACAATCAAATCGAAACCGTCGCTAACAATAATGGCTGGCGCGCTCAACGCGTTTCGGTTGACATGGAATATCGCCGCGAGGAATGCAATCGCGGGTTGCTCAAGGAATTTGACCACAAGAACGATTGCCGCCGCGAAAATCAGAAATCGCCAGCCGTGGCGAAGACCATCCGGACCGATGAACAGCCATCTTGTTCTGCTCATTTCTGGTCAACGGCAGCAATTCCGCAGCTGCAATGATGCTTTCCGATCTCAGCTGGGCGTCCCGCCGTGGAGGATCGGCTCCGTGGCAATCTCATCGAGCGTGGGCTGCCGCTGCGTTTGCAGATAAGTCCGCCCTTTATAGAAAGAGGCGACAATCACGAAGACGACAGCGGCGCCAAACATCAACCAGGTGAAAAAGGTGAAGTATTGATAAGCGCTGAGCTTGTGACCTCCGCCTAAAATCCATTTATTGACCAGAGCGACGAAGCCCTCGCCCGAGGCGACAGTGAGGAGCCATAGCGCCATCACCGAGCTCTTCATCGAATTGGGCGCCTGCGTGTAGGAAAACTCCAGACCGGTGATCGACACCATAGCTTCACCCAGCGTGAGGATGACGTAGGCCAGCAATTGCCAATTGATGCTTGGTTTCATTCCAGCGTCGATTTGACCCTGAATCCAAACGATCACGACAAACGACAAGGCCGTGATGAACAGGCCGATTCCGATTTTGCGCAGCGGAGTGAGCGGGAAAACTTTGTCAATCGCCGGATAGATCACATAATTCACGATCGGAATGAAAATTAAAATAAGGATTGGGTTAGCGGTCTGGACCTGAGCGGCGATCAAATTCATGCCCATCCAGTGCAAATCCATTTTCTCGGCCTGCAATGTCCACTCGACGCCGTTGCTCATTCCCCAAAGAGCCCAGAACACCAAAATAAAAACATAGACCATTGCGATCCGAGCAAGGGTGACGAGACCGTCCCGGCTAAATGTTTCACGCAAATAACCAAGTCCCGCCGCCGGTACGTGCACCATTTTATTGCGCCCGCCCCAAAAGAACAAAGTCGCAATCAACATCGCGATACCCGGAATTCCAAATGCCCAACCCGGTCCGTACTTCGGATTGGCGAGCAGCCACGGGCATAGGATCGAAGAGATGAAAGAACCGGCGTTAATCGAGAAATAAAACCAGCCAAACATTTTCGAGAGCAAATGTTTGTTCGATTCGCCGAATTGATCACCAACGTTGGCTGACACACAGGGCTTGATCCCCCCTGCGCCCAAACAAATAAGGCTGAGTCCTATGATCAGCATCGTGCGCTGTCCGATTGCGATTTCCCAAGTGGTGGCCATGCAGGCGAGGGTGAGATTGCCCAAGCAGTAGACGATTGAGAGCGATAAGATTGTCCAATACTTGCCAAGAAAACCGTCGGCGATAATCGCGCCAAGAATCGGAAGGAAATAGACGCCGAAAACGAAATAGTGCGTGTACATGTACGCCTCGTTCTCCTGCATCGGTGCCAGCACACCGGATCGATTCAAAATGTAATGCGCCATGAAGACGGTCAGCACCGACTTCATCCCGTAGTAGGAGAACCGTTCGGCTGCTTCGTTCCCTATGATGTACGGCACCCCCGGCGGCATGGTGCTGATGTTTGGTGGCGTGGTCGCGTATTTTTGTTTGGGCATGTGCATGTGATCTCCTTTGCCTAACGAGCTTCATCCGGCACGTGTTCGGCCGGGGTAGGTGAGGATGCAGATTTTTCGGACTCTCTTTTGTCGGCGTTCGACCACACCTTTGCCGGATCAACCTGTTCTCGCTGGACTTCCGGCATCTGGCCAAGCGGATGTTTTTCGCAGGAACAGCACACAACGAACGCCGCAGCGATGATGGTTCCGCGGAGCCAAAAAGCCATAATGCGCTGGCACAGTTATCAGCCTCTGGTATCCAGTGCAAGATGAAAGCGCACTATCCCCTCGCGCGGGGCTGAGTAAGAGCAGGACACCAGCAAGAGCAATCGTCGAGCCCCATCACAACGGGATTGAAAGGCGCGGCTGCAGGATTACTATCAGATGGGTGGCCCGCACGGACAGACTCAGCGCTTGGAACGAAGTATTCGCTCTCGTTTTACTTTTCATCGGGACACTGCTTTTTCTCGCACTAATCTCGTATACGCCTAAGGATGTGCCGTCCTGGGTCTGGTTCAGCAGCTATTCGCCGGCAAATCATCCTGCGCAAAACTTTATCGGACCCGTTGGTGCGATTGTCGCAGGGCTGAGCTATCAATTGATCGGCGCCGCCGCGTATCTTTTTGCGGCAATTCTTATCGGATTTGGCGCAGCAAAATTGTTTCATCCGAGCTTGAGCGTAACGCGACGATTGGCGTGGATCGTCCTGTTCATTGGATCAGGCGCGTGCTTGCTGCATGTGCAACCGTATCATTTGCGTGGCTGGCATGCGGTCTTCAATATCCAAGGGCCGGGCGGCTGGATTGGCTATCGCTTTGCGGATCAGCACCACGGCTTATTGCCCTATGCTTTGGGTCCGGTCGGTTCACTTGTCGTCTTTATTGGAATTTATGTTACTACGCTGATTCTTGTGACCGGACTCCGGCCTATTCATCTTGTCCGCGAAACTGTGGCGGGCGTGAGGCGCGCAAATTTAGGATTGCGCCAATGGCGATTGCGCCGGCGCCTTCGCAAGTCTGATCTCAAAGAAAAACTGGAGATCAGTGAAAAGCAGCTCGCCAAGCAGCGGCGAGTGCTGGAAAAGCAACTAAAAAAGCGAGGTGTGCCCGTGCTAGAACCTGGTGTGCCGATCGTTTCGCCCGATGTACTTATCGATCGGCCCAAGCCAAAGGTCGTGGACACGACGGCGCTGCCGAGCGAGCAGGTTGTGGCTCGCCGGAGACCTTCTCTGGCCGAATTACGGGCAGCAGAAGAGAAAGCGAAGCCCGCGCCGAGTCTGTCGAGCGTGGCGTGGAAGTCCGAAAGCTACGTTCTACCCGGCATCGATTTGCTGGACGAACATAATCTGGAGGGACGCGCCGCGGCGGACCCATCGGAACTCGAGCATGTCCAGCAGATTTTAATCGACACACTCGCACAATTTGGCATTGCAGTAGCGCCCGGCGATATTACTAAAGGACCCACGATCACGCGTTACGAGGTGTATCCGGCGAAAGGCGTTCGCGTGGACAAAATTGTGAGCTTGGAACGCGACCTCGCCCGCGCAACGCGTGCTGAGCGAATCAACATCCTCGCGCCGATTCCGGGTAAAGACACCGTGGGAATCGAGCTCGCGAACACGCGCAAGGTAACAGTAAAACTGCGCGAACTCCTGGAATCGCCCGACTGGGAGGAAGCAAAAGGGCGCGCCAAAATTCCGCTCGCACTCGGCAAGGACGTTTACGGCAAAGCGATCATTACTGATCTGGCGCAGATGCCGCATTTGCTGGTGGCCGGCACCACCGGTAGTGGCAAGAGCGTCTGCATCAATGGGCTGATTGCCAGCATGCTCTTTCGGTTTACGCCGGATGAACTTCGTCTTGTGATTATCGATCCGAAGATGGTCGAACTACAGGCGTATAATTCGCTGCCGCATCTCACCTTTCCGATCGTTGTCGATCCCAAGAAGGTGTTGCTCGCCTTGCGATGGTTGATCGATGAGATGGAACGGCGCTACAAAATGTTTGCCCGCGTGGGTGTGCGTAATCTCGTAGGTTTCAATGGCCGGCCGACAAAAAAGAAAGATGCCGATTTTGATGTTGTAGCCGCTGGCGACGATCGCGGCCCGAGGTCGACGACCCCGGCTACAAAAGAGGAGGTCCAAATTCCCGAAAAGCTGCCCTATATCGTGGTCATCATCGACGAACTCGCCGATTTAATGCAGACTGCGCCGGCGGATGTGGAAACAGCAATCGCCCGCATCACGCAAATGGCGCGCGCAGCTGGGATTCATTTGATTGTGGCGACGCAAACGCCCCGTGCCGATGTTATCACCGGCGTAATCAAAGCGAACATTCCCAGCCGGATCGCATTCCAAGTCGCATCCAAGATCGATAGTCGGGTGATCCTCGATGAAAACGGCGCCGACCGTCTGCTCGGCCAGGGTGACATGCTGTATCTCCCGCCAAACGTGTCGCGACTCATTCGTGCGCAGGGAGTGCTCGTAAACGATGACGAAATTCATCGCCTAGTTGAATTTGTTTCTGCGCAAAGCCAGCCTGCTTTCGATGCAGCGATGCACGAAAAGCTCCAGTCTGCGCCAATGCCGGAAGAGGAAGTAACAGCAGAAGACGAAGAGCTGGTGGAAAAATGCCTGGAAATTATCCGGCAGGAAAAACGCGCATCTACGTCATTGCTTCAACGCCGCTTGCGACTGGGCTACACGCGTGCCGCGCGCATCGTTGATATTTTGGAGCAGCGCGGTATTTTGGGTCCCGGCGAAGGCGCCAAGCCGCGGGAGATTCTCGTCGATCTCGACGCCGCCGTTTAGCTGGTTCTATTCATGTCGATCGAAGGGCTCGGAAAAAAATTTCAGGAAGCGCGACGCGCTCGCAATCTTACCCTCGATGAGGCAGCACGAATGACCAAGATTCGTCCGGCTCGCCTCGCGGAGATTGAGGCTGAAGATTTTTCTCAATTTCCGAGCCTGGCTTATGCCAAGGGGTTCCTGCTGATCTATGGAAAATTCTTAGATGTCGATGTTACGCCGTACTTGGACGCGTTTGAAGAATCCGAGCGCGTCACGATCGACGGCTACTCGTATCTTCAGGATATGCCTCCGGCAAAACCGGTCAGCGCGCCGATCGTTCGCCGCTCGAGCCGGCCGAGCCGTTCAAGCCGTGCGAGCCGTTCGAGCAGCGATCGCGTTTCGCCGATGCCGCTTATTTTTGGCATTCTGGTGTTAGTGGTCGGTTTTTCGGCAATGAAATTAATCATGAATCTAAAGCGGCTCGCCCCGCAGGGGACCCAAACAGCCCAAGTCTCGCCCAGCGCTTCACCCATTCCAACCTCCACGACTACACCGGCGACAGCTTCGCAGTCCCAAACACCGGCTTTAGCCGCGGCGACAGCCTCCGCCTCGCCTTCAATTAGGCCAGCAGCCACACCACCTGCTTCGGCTGAGCCGGAAGTGCGCCGAGCCAAGCCATTGGGGCCGGAAGATATCGCGAAGGCACACGCCGGAACGAGCCTATCATCCGCTAAATCCAGTGAACAGAATCGTGTCGCTATTCGTCCATTGAAAAGAACCTACCTGCGAGTGACCGTGGACAGTGGAAGTGAGAGTCCTCCTTTCGAGCGCTGGATTTCCCCGTCCGATGGCACAGTGGAATTTCGCGGGAAGCATGTCGCGATTCGCGTTCTTGATCCTGACGCCATTCAGATTAAGAAGAATGGCGAGGCCATTGACGAGGACGACGAAGACGTAACGGTTAATTGACGCTCTCATGAATTCGCCGGCTGTGGCGGTAGAGCCTGCCCTGAGCGACGCCGAGCGGGCACCGCTTGGAAAGTCCCATCTCCAACACAAGGAGCGCACGACACGCTCGCCGCAAGAGCGCACCAAGGTCGGCATGATTAGCCTCGGTTGCGCAAAAAACTTGGTCGATGCGGAGATTATGCTCGGGAGCGTGTTGCAGCACGGGATGGAGATTACGTCGAACGCAGGAGATGCCGACGTTCTTGTGATTAATACATGTGCATTTATTGATTCCGCGAAAGAAGAATCGATCGAGGCGATCTTGGAAGCGCATCAACAACGCCGTTTAAACAACCGGTCAAACCAAAAATTGATCGTAAGCGGTTGCATGTCACAGAGGTTTGCGCGTGAGTTGCGCCACGAGATGTCCGAAGTGGACGCGTTCATTGGCTTGGATCAGGTGAGTCAACTCGGGGCGATCGTGGAGAAGATTGTAACGCGACCGTCTCGGTCGCGAGATGCAAGCGGGACGGATGCGCTACTCTTCGCAGACGCGCGACCCAGTTACATCCCTGATTACGATACGCCGCGCTTCCGGTTGACGCCGCCGCATATTGCTTATGTGAAGATTGCGGAAGGCTGCAATCACCCGTGCAGCTTTTGCGTGATCCCACAAATGCGCGGGAAACATCGCAGTCGGCAACCGAAATCGGTCATCTCGGAGATTCGCGGGCTCGTGAACGAAGGAGTGCGCGAGATCAATTTGATCAGCCAAGACACTACATATTATGGGATGGATTTGTGGCCGGCAAAAGCGGGGCCGCGCCAGCCGATCGATTCGACTCGCGGACCGACTCTCACAGCGCTTCTGCGCGACATTCAAGAGATTGAGGGCGACTTCTGGGTGCGCCTCCTTTATACACATCCAGCGCATTGGAGCGATGAGCTGATCGAAACTATCGCTGAATGCGACAAGATCGTGCATTATGTCGATATTCCCTTGCAACACATCGACGACTCGGTCTTGAGACGAATGCGGCGAGAAACCTCCCGTGCCCATATCGAAGGGTTGATCGATAAACTGCGCGCCGGCATTCCAGGGCTCGCTCTGCGGACGACCTTCATCGTCGGGTTCCCTGGCGAAACCGACGCGGAGTTTGAAGCGCTGCTCAATTTTATCTGCCGCGCTCGATTTGAACGACTCGGTGTGTTCAAATACTCAAAGGAAGAGGGCTCGCGCGCGGCCAAGATGCAGAACCAAGTTCCTTTGAAGATTAAGAATGCGCGTTACCGGCTCGCGATGTCGATCCAGCGACAAATCGCCCACGAGATTGCCAGAGAAAGAGTCGGAGCCGAACTGAAATTATTGGTTGATCAACCGCACATCGCCCGGAGCGAAGCAGACGCGCCCGATGTCGATGCATGTGTTGTTCTGTCGGAGGCAGCGCCAGTAGGGGAATTCATTCGTCGCAAAATTAATGGAGCCCGCGGGTACGACCTGCTGGCCTGAATCGAAATATTTTACGAAGCTATTTCTTTTGAGCAGGAAAAATGCATTTAACAGGTGACAACGGTCTCTTTTGCAGAGTAATTTTCTGAGAATCAATCCCACCTGATGGCCGACTCCAACCATCCGAACGAAGAGAGTGCTCATGTTGAGTCACCACCCGATATTGTGGTGAAGCCGCCTGCTGCGAATCCGCAGCTGCGGGAAACGGTTCGAATTCAGTTACCGCCCCGGCCGCCGTCGCCACCGCCGCCGGTGATCCCTGTCGTATCTCCACCAAGGCCAATGCCCGAAGCCGTGCCAATTATTACGGCACAGGACTCCGTCCCTTCGGAGCGCGAAAATGAAATGGCGCGCGTCGAGGTTATGCCAGAGCTGAAAAAAGAAACGGCGCGTATTCCACTTATGCCGGAGCCGTCTTCCAAACCGCTTCCTGCCGTCCAGATGAAAAAAACTCAGCCGTTGGTTCCGATGCCAGAGGCCGCAACCCGAAACGCTTCAATTTCAGTAGCGCCAGTTGGGCAAAGCACAACGATTCCAATGGCCGTATGCTGGACGTTGCTTGGCGTTTCGGCCATCATTTTGATTATTCAGATTTGGATGTACTTTTCCTAAAATTATGGACAATTCCGCAGCGATTAATCTCGATGAATCCACTTTCGATCGCGAAGTGATCCAAAGCGACAAACCGGTGATCGTCGATTTTTGGGCAGAATGGTGCGGCCCATGCAAAATGATTGCGCCTTTACTTGATGAGATAGCGCGGGAAAAAAACGGCATGATCAAGGTCGCAAAAGTCAACGTCGACGAAAATCAAAGTCTTTCGTTTAAGTACAACATTCGCGCGATTCCGGCGTTGCTTTTTTTCAAAAATGGCCAGCTGCGCGATCAACTAACCGGCGTGACGGGCAAAAAGGACCTGCTGAACCGAATCGAGGCGCTGGGGTGAACCGGCATGGGCTTCCAGCCCATGAACCATCGGCAAGTTGCCGATGCCAGAAGTTGCGCCCGGCGGGGGTCGAACCCACAGCCTTTGGCTCCGGAGGCCAACGCTCTATCCAGTTGAGCTACGGGCGCGCAGCCAGCGACTATATTCGCTGGATCGACATCCGACAACTCTTGCTCCGCTCAATAACCATGCTCGTCTTTTGATTTTAATTACGATCACGAGCTCGAGCACGAGCACGAATTCAATTTGCAAATTTGTTCGCTCCAAATGAAAATGTCCTCCCCCGCACGGGCGGCAGGATATTTATGAATCAGGCCATCGATGCCATCGAGAAAGAGCAACAAAAAGCCGACGCCAACACATTCAAGGTGGGCGACAACGTTCGAGTCCATACGCGAGTTGTGGAAGGAGACAAGGAACGGATCCAGATATTTGCTGGAGTCGTGATTGGACGCAAGGGCCGCGGGCTCAACGGAACATTTACTGTACGCCGCATCTCCTACGGCGAGGGCGTCGAGCGCGTGTTCCCCGTACATTCGCCGCGGATCGCAAAAATAGAAGTGGAGCAACAAGGCCACGCGCGTCGTGCGCGATTGAATTATCTCCGTAGTCGGAAAGGCAGGGAAGCGACAACTGTAAGAGAGTGATCGGTGACGAGTGACAAGTGACGAGCTTCGCGTTCTGATCTTCTTCTAATCACTTCGTCACATCTCACTTGTCACCTCGCGCAAATCTGCCGATGATTGGCGCGGATGTACCGGCGCTGCGGATTTCGTTACGAGAAAAAACTTCGTGCCACCGGCCTCGCGCGCATTGCTGGGATTGACGAAGCCGGCCGCGGTGCGTTGGCCGGTCCAGTTGTCGCGGCCACAGCGGTTCTTCCTGAAAAATTCCGACATCGCCGCCTGAATGATTCCAAACAGCTGGCGCCGGAAATGCGCGAGGAAATCTATTGCGAGCTGGTTTCAAATCCTGAGGTGAGATGGAGCGTTGGTATTATCGATTCCGTCGAAATCGATAGGATCAATATCTTGCGCGCCAGTCACTGCGCCATGCGGCTGGCGATCAAAGCCTTGATGGAGCCTCCGGACCACGTTTTGATCGACGGGTTACCCGTGATTCCGTTTCCATTTCCGCAGACAGCCATCATCGAGGGTGATTGCATCAGCTTGAGCGTCGCTGCCGCCAGTGTGATCGCCAAGGTCACGCGCGACCGGATGATGCGTGACTTTTGCGCCCAGTTCCCGCAGTATTGCTTCGATCAGCACAAAGGTTATGGAACCGAGCTGCATCTTCTGAAGCTCCATGAATTCGGCCCTTGCCCGATCCATCGCCGATCTTTCGAGCCGGTGGCGCAACCACTTCTCGCGTTGGAGGAGCTTGCCGAAATCGGGTCATCTCCGGCGCGGCGCGCGCGGCGAGAAACTGGCGTGTCGATTCCTGCGGCGTAACGGTTACAAAGTTCTCTTTCGCAATTTTCGCGGCCGCAGCGGCGGCGAAATCGACGTGGTCTGTCGCGACAACGACACCCTCGTATTTGTGGAAGTAAAAACGCGCGCGCGTGAAGATTTCGGCCGGCCCGTGGAAGCGGTGGATCGCGAAAAACGGAAGCGAATTTCGCGTGGTGCTCTGGCGTGGCTGCGGATGCTCGACAATCCCGATATTCTCTTCCGTTTCGATGTCGTGGAAGTAATCATAACGGATGACGCGAAGCCGCGCCTTGAATTGATCAAGAACGCGTTCCCGCTATCCAAGCCTTATCTTTATTAGCTCCGGGGAATCACAACCTGGAAAACGTTGCCAACCCTTGTTAGGTCGACCTGCGAACTCTATGATGAATCCGCTTGCGATTGCAATTCCAGCCATCGAATAATTGAGCGAGGTCCTTTGTGAACAGGAAGATCAATCATCTCGCAGTTTGGATTCTTGTCGTGGTGCATCAGTTCATCGGCTGGGGATGGTACGCCATCTTCGGTGAGAAATGGCTCAATTTGCATGCCCGGACGATGACCGACATCGAGCGCACGCATAACGTAGGTGCCTATGTGTTCGCAATTGTCACGGCCATCATAGTGAATTACACCTTGGCTTGGCTGATCTCGCGTCTTAATGCGACCACTGCTGTAGCCGGATTGAGAGTCGCGCTCGTTTGCTGGTTCGCGTTTCTCTTTGTCGAACACGCCGCCATCGCAGTGTTCTCCGCTTTCGAGACGAATCCCTGGCCGCTCATCTTGATCGACATGGGCCGGCCATTGGTTGCTTTCGGGATTAGTGGACTTGTGCTGGGTGCCTGGCGCAAATGAGCGGCTTGGTAGTCAACACCTATTTCCCTTATGCCTAACGAATCCATTCTCATCGCGCAATCGAAGGAACCGCTCTATTTGCCTTCGAAGATGTCAAACCAGCATGGGCTGATCGCCGGCGCTACCGGCACAGGCAAAACGCTGCAAATCTTGGCTGACCTGTTCGATTCAATCGTGCCTTCCACGATGTCATCAGCGATTAACCAGGCGTGAATCGAACTCATAGTCGACTGACGGCGCGATGCGAATGCGTTTGAAATCCCGGTGTTCAGGATTGAGAAGAAAATTTGTGTCCGCGGGACTGATCGCGCTCGGCAGAGCCAACACTGCGAACCGTCGCTCTTGAATCCAGCGATCGCCGATTTCTTTCGTTTCTTTGGGTGGCGGAGAAACCCGCCAGTTCAGCGGTAACTTTTTTACGGGAAAGACTTCTGTGATGCTATCAGGCCATTCCAAATAAAATGCCTTGTATTTTTCTTCAAGAATGAACGGCACGCGATTGACGAAAACCTCGAATGCTGCGGTGGATTGGTGTTCACTGACATAGGCGACACGCACTCCTCGTGAATTCCACCGGCCGCCGTATCGCCACGGGCCTTCTCCAGTGAAAGCGGTCTTCTCGCGACTCACGCGCACTATCCGCCACGCTGAAGCCATGGCGGGTTAGGAGTAAACGCCATAGTCGATTCGCCCAAGCAGATTGTCTACCTCGCGCGCTCCGATCTCTGTTTCCGCATAATCGAGTGGTACGGAACCTCCAAGACCGCGTTGCGGAAACTTCAACCAGGCGCGCGCCTTTACCAGGTTGCCAAAAACATCCGTCGCATGCTCAAGCAGCCGTGCAAATCGCAGAAGCTTGTCGGATTCATCAGGAGACAATCGCCCCGAACTTTTTCGTCGTCGCTTTTACACTCGGCCGTTTCTTTTCGAGCACTGCTGTCTTCATGATTGCTGTTGATTCAATTGAAACAATTTAATGCATCAATTGAGCAACATCAAATTTAGCGCTGCCGGCGCTAGCGCCGCATTGAAAGCCCGTTCCACCCGCGGGAGCCGTGTTGGTTAATTCAAGGCTTCTTACTACGCAGCGATCTGGCCCAGAACAGTTCGGAGCTCGTGAAAATCCACCGGTTTGACTAGGTGAAAATCAAAGCCGGCTTCTTTGCCGCGACGGATGTCCTCGTCCGTTCCAAAGCCGGTGAGCGCGACGCCCTTGATGGGACGTCGCCGTTTTGCCTCGGAAATGAGATCATATCCATTGCCGTCGGGGAGACCGATATCGCTCAGGAGGACATCAAACTCTTTTGAATCGATAACTTTTAGCGCGGCCTGCACACCATCGGCCACCGAAATCTTGTGTCCGAAATGAGTGAGAAGACGGGACAAAGCTTGCAGCGTATCGCCGTGATCTTCCACAAGCAGAATACGCAGCGGCTTTGCTGGCTTTTCCTGAGCATGAGAACGCATTTGCATCTTTTCGGCGCAGTACGGGATTGCGTCAAGTATCATCGTGAAGCTCTGATGGAATAGTGCAAACGCGCGATGCTTTCGGGATATCAATATTTCAAAAATGAAATGACCGGCGTGGACTGGAGCTGTTTGCGGCCGTGAAGGAATTCGAGTTCAATCAGAAACTGCGCCTCTAGAAGTTGTCCGCCAGCTTTGCGAATAAGAGCTGCCGCGGCGCCAGAAGTCCCGCCGGTCGCGAGCAAATCATCCACCAGCACAATTCGCTCACCGGCCGCTATCGCATCAGTGTGCATCTCCATTTCCGCTTCTCCGTATTCGAGCGAATATTTCGCGACCTCGGTTTTGCAAGGCAACTTTCCGGCTTTTCGGATTGGAACAAAACCGACACCAAGTTCGTATGCGACGGCCGATCCAAATAGAAAACCCCGCGCATCGATGCCAACAATTTTTTCGATCTTCTTTCCCCGGCAGTGCTCAAGAAAAAGGTCGATCGACGCGCGAAACAGCGCCGGATCGTTCAAGATCGGCGTGATGTCTTTGAAGACAATTCCCTTCTTCGGAAAATCCGGGACATCCCGCACCGCTGCGCGCAATTGTTCAAGAGCATTCGAACCCATCGGCGCGACGCTAGCGAGCCGTTGTTAAACGTCAACGCTGCAGTCGCGCCTCTCAGAGACAGGCGAGCGATGCGTTGCAAACACGTTGGTGCGTGCGCGCCCTGCACAGCGAAAGCGGCTACAGCACCGCAACGTCAAGACGCGATCAAGTGATTCGTCGAACGATTGCAAAGCCGGAGGTGCGCTCTTAGACTAAATTTCCTCGTGGATCGAACTCTTCTGATTATTTCGACGGTCTGTTTTTTGGCCGCGGTCGTACACAGCGTGATTGAGTTGCGTGCGGGAGTGTTTCGTCCGATGCGGTTTAACTTTTTTGCCGTCGGCTTGGGCTTTATTTTTCAGACTGCGTTTTTGTCAATCCGCGGTCATTCGGTTGGACGCTGCCCGCTGACGAACTTGTTTGAAGTGTTCATTTTTCTCGCGTGGTCAGTAGCGTTGATCTACATGTTGGTCGGGCCGGCGTATCGCCTTTCGTTGATGGGCGCGTTCACCGCTCCCCTTGTATTGTTAATCCAAGGTTTTGCTCTCATTGCGCCGATCGACATTCGCCATCCAGCGAAAGTGCCGGCAAATCCATGGCTGGAATTTCATGCATCGATTTCGACTGTCGCTTACGGGGCGTTCGCGCTCGCTTGTATCGCCGGGGTAATGTACCTGGTGCAGGAGCGGCAGCTCAAGACGCATCAACTGCATTCTATTTTTTATCATCTTCCGCCGCTTACCGATCTCTTCGCAGCGATCACGCGCCTACTCTGGTGGGGCTTTGTGCTTTACACGTTCGGCATTGTGAGCGGTTTCTTTACGGGGCAACCATTGCCACGCGTCCAAGTCGTTGCCGCGATTGCGGTGTGGCTGCTTTACGCGGCGATCTTGCAAGGTCAGCATCTTCGGCGGATCGCCCCGAAGCGTGTGGCCGCTCTATGCATTGTTGGCTTTAGCGCCGCCTTGACACTTCTCTGGGGAATCACCTTTGCCGCGCAGATGTCCTCCATGCCATGAATCTTTTCTGTGTTGGATTGAGTCATCACACGGCCAATGTGGAAACGCGCGAGCGTTTTGGCGGCCACGCCGAGACCGACTGTGTTTTGCGAAATGCGGGGTGCACTGAAGCCTTGTTGCTCGCCACATGCAATCGAGTGGAAGTTTATGGCGCATCCGAGAAACGGGTCTCGACGGATGAGATTACCCGGTGCTTGATGCGCGAGTCCGAAAATACTTCGGCGGTCGGAGACCTCCGCTACAGTGAAGTGCCGCCATTTTATCGGTACGAAGGCGCGAAGTGCGTACAGCATCTCTTTCGCGTTGCGTCAGGAGTGGACTCGATGGTGGTAGGCGAGACCGAGGTTCTCGGTCAGACCAAGAAGGCGTACGAGAAGGCGCGCGCTTCGGGCGCAGCGGGGCCTTATCTCCATCGCATGTTTCAACGCGCGTTTCGCGTAGCAAAGCAGGTCCGCACGCACACGGAAATCACGCGCGGCTCCGTTTCGGTCGGCTCAGTCGCAGTTGATCTTGCGCAGAGAATTTTCGGTCATCTCAGCAATTGCAAAGTTCTCGTATTAGGAGCGGGCGAAACAAGCGAGCGCACCGCGCGTGCGCTGGTTTCTCGGGGCGTGAGCGATCTCAGAGTGAGCAATCGCTCGATTGATCGCGCTCACGACCTGGCGCGACTGGTCGGTGGCGATGCGATTCCTTTCGAGGAATGGCCGGAGCAATGCCGCGAGATCGACATCCTGATTACGTCTACGTCTTCCGAAACGCCTTTGCTGACGCCAGAAAATCTGGCGCCAATGCTGCGGGATCGCATCGATCGCCCGCTTTTTATTATCGATATTGCCGTGCCACGCGATGTGGCCCCTGCAGTAAACGAGCTGGATGGCGTTTATCTTTACGACATCGATTCGTTGCAATCGGTCGCGGAGCAATCGCTCGCGCTGCGTCGCCAGCAAATTGCTGCTGCGGAGGCGATCATCGCCGAACACGTAGCTGACTTCGTCGATTCTATTTCGCGCGGGTTGAATCGGGCCTCGCAACCTTCTGAGCATCCCTTCGTGGGCGATAGTTCGCTGCGCACGTCGGAATTGTAGCGGCGCTCTATGAGCGCCGAAATCTTGAGGATCGTACTCGGTACGCGCGGCAGCGAGCTTGCGCGCACGCAAGCCCGGTTGGTTGAGAAAGCGATTTGCGCGGCGCGACCAGATGCGGAGATCGAGACCAAGATTATTGCCACCAAAGGTGACACGGCCAAGGTGGTCGATCTTCGCGCGGGACGAAAAGGATTGTTCACAGCAGGGATCGAACGCGCGCTGCTTGCCGGCGATGTTGATGTTGCCGTGCATAGCGCCAAAGATTTACCCAGCGAAACCGATCCCTGCGCGGAAATTCGCGCAGTTCTCCCACGCGGGCCAATCGGTGACGTGCTCGTTTCGAAACATCCGGGCGGCTTGAACTCGCTGCCAGAAAGCGCAGCAATTGCGACCGGCAGCGTGCGAAGGAAACACCAGCTCATTTGGAAACATCCTGATCTCAGACTCGTCGATCTTCGCGGCAATGTTCCGACACGGCTCCGCAAACTCGCGCAGAATAACTGGGACGCCGTCGTGCTTGCGCGCGCGGGGCTTGAACGCCTTGGCCTCTCACCAACGCAGGGCCAGATTAATTTTGAAGGCAGGCAATTTTTTCTTGAGACGCTTCCGAGTGAAAATTTTTTGCCAGCAGGTGGTCAGGGGATCATCGCTATGCAAATTCGCGCAGGCGACGAACGATTACGCGCGATTGTCGACCTTGTGAATGATGGCGAGACTTTGCCGTGTCTGCGCGCGGAGCGAGAGTTCCTGCGCTTATTGCAAGGCGATTGTAATTCGCCAGTGGGCGTGCTAGCAAAGATCGATAACGGAAAAATGAAACTGCGAGCCCAGGTTTTCGACCTGCGATCTACCGCGCCACGCGAAGGCGAGGTTGAAGGCGAGGCCGAAGATGGCGAGCTTCTGGCTTTGGAATTAATGAGGCGGATCAGAGGGGATTAATAGTCGGACTCGATTACGAGCATGAGCGCGCGAACGAGTAAGAATGGAAAGGTTTACCTCGTCGGCGCGGGGCCGGGCGATCTTGGGCTTGCCACACTGCGCGCGAAGGAGTGCATCGAAGCGGCTGATATCATCGTTTATGATCATCTGGCAAATCCGGAGATGCTCGCTTGGGCGCGAGACGACGCAGAGACTATTTACGCGGGCAAAGAGCCGGGCGAACACTCCCTGAGCCAGCCAGAGATTAACGCGCTTCTCGTGGAGAAAGCGCGTGAGGGAAAAAAGGTTATTCGACTGAAGGGAGGCGACCCGTTTGTTTTTGGTCGAGGTGCGGAAGAGGCGCAAGCGATCGCGGAAGCCGGAATTGAGTTTGAAGTTGTGCCGGGCATTACCTCGGCAATCGCCGGACCGGCTTATGCGGGAATTCCGGTAACTCACCGGGCGGAAAATTCGCATGTCACATTTTTTACCGGCCACGAAGATCCCGCGAAAACCGAAGGCGCAATTGACTACGCCGCACTGGCAAAACTCGGCGGGACGCAAGTGATGTTGATGGGTGTCGAGCGGCTCGGATCGATCACTCGCGAAATGCTGAAGCAAGGTGTCCGCGCGGATTTGCCGGTAGCACTTGTTCGGTGGGCGACCACCGGGAAGCAGGAGACACTGACGGGAACACTCCAAGATATTGCTCAGCGTGCAGTCGCCATCGGTTTTGAAGCACCGGCAGTGGCAGTATTCGGAGAAGTTGTTGGGTTGCGTGACAGCCTGAATTGGTTCGAAAAGCGGCCGCTCTCGGGCAAACGGATCGTCGTTACGCGAACGAGGAAACAAGCCAGCGTTTTAAGCAACAAGCTTCGCTCGTTCGGCGCGCAGGTGATCGAGCTGCCAACGATTCGCATCGAACCGCCAACCGATCTCCGCGAGTTCGCCGAACTCGTGCAGGATGCGCACATATACGACTGGATCGTTTTTACGAGTGCGAATGGCGTGGAAGCGTTCTTTGAGATTTTCTTCAAGCTATACGACGACGCTCGCGAGATTGGTGGTGCACGGATCGCAGCCATCGGCCCGGCCACCGCGCAGCGGGTCAAGGAATTCCATTTTCATGTCGATCTTCAGCCGGACGAATTCATCGCGGAAGCGGTAGCAAAAGAATTTCGAAAGCAGAGTAGCATCGAAAATGCGCGGATCCTTGTGGTGCGCGCGGAAAAGGCGCGCGATGTGCTTCCCAAAGAGCTCTCAGCCGCAGGCGCGATCGTGGATGAAGCGTTTGCTTACCGCACGGTGCCGGAGACGCGCGACACCACAGGCGCACGTCGCCAACTGGCGAAGGAAGGCGCCGATCTCATCACGTTTACCAGTTCATCGACAGTCGAGAATTTCCTCGCGCTCGGCCTGCCGTGGCCGAAAGGGATGCAGATCGCGAGCATCGGGCCGATCACGTCAAAGACTGCTCGTGATCACGGCTTGGAAATTGACATCGAAGCCCGCCGGCACGACATAGACGGCTTGGTAGAAGCAATCCGGCAGTTTTATGCCGGGAATTAAACGGGCGGTTTTAGGGATTGAAGCGGAACTTAATGCGGCCACGCTTGGCGTTCGCTCTGGCCTTGCGGCGATGTTTTTGCGAAGGCGTCTCGAAGGCGCGCAAACGGCGGACCTCATCGAGAATGCCCTCCGCGTCGAGCTTGCTTTTGAGCCGCTTCAACGCGCGATCCACCGGTTCACCCCTGCGAACGATCACTTCTGTCATCGATAGTCACTCCTAGGTCAAAGATAATGCCTGAACGGGCGACTCGGAGCCTACTCGGCGGGCGCCTTTTCGTCAAATTCGGGCGCAAAACGCCTATCGCTGGGCGAGCGGGTTCGCGGTGGTAGTAGCCTTTTCGGTCACTTCACGGCGCAAAGCAGTGCCGCTGCGTCCCCGTGCTCGGGACCACCAGAGCACAATGGGCGAAGCGATGAAAATCGAGGAGTACGTACCGACGACTACTCCGATAATGATCGCAAGGGAAAAGTCGCGCAGGACGGCGCCGCCAAAGAAAAAGAGGCAGACAATCGGGATGACCGTGACCGTGCTGGTAAGAATGGTACGGCTCAATGTCTGGTTGATGCTCGAGTTCATGATTTCTTCGATTGTCCCCCGGCGACCGCTGGCGAGGCCTTCACGGATGCGGTCGAAGACGACGATGGTGTCGTTGATTGAGTAACCGGCGATGGTTAGGACGGCGCCGACCATGGTTAAAGTCAGTTCGCGCCCGAGCAGTGAAAACACACCGACGGTAATAATGACGTCGTGCAGCAACGCGACGATGGCGCCGACTGCGAATGAGAGTTCGAAGCGGAACGTCACAAAGATTAGAATGCCAAGGATGCCGAGGCCGAGCGCGACCAAGGAACTTTTCGCGAGCTCGCCACCCACAAGCGCGCCTACACGCTCCGATCCTTCCACCTTGAAGCCGGCGGCCGGCATTGCCTGCATGATCTGTTTCTCGACTTTGTCGCTCGTGTTTAGCGGGCTGCGAATGGTGATGTAGTTCTTACCCGCCTGTTGCGATTCCTGAATTGATGCGTCGCCGTAGCCAATTTCGCTAAGGGCATGGCGCACCTGTCCAATGTCAATGCCGCCGGGTGCGCTCAACCTGATCAGGTCGCCGCCACGGAAATCGACGCCGAAGTTTTTCTCGCCCCGAAAATAAAACGAGGTCGCGCCGGCAAGGATTAGCGCGAGCGAACACATGCAAGCAAGAAAACCTTTGCCAAGGAAATTGATGTTCTTGGCCGAGATGAGGTGCAACATCGTCATCTTGTTGACGCGACCTGTATCCACCACCGAACCGATGACGTTTCGCCCCACAATGAGTGCAGTGAAAAGCGAAGCGAGAATGCCGAGTGTTAACGAGATCGCGAATCCCTTCACTGGTCCGGTCGCTTTCCAGAACAAAATTGCCGCCGTGATCAGGGTGGTCACATTCGCGTCAAAGATCGAGCTAAACGCTTTTTCGTAAGCTGCCTGCACCGCGGCCTTGAGCGATTTGCCAGCAGCCATTTCTTCACGCAACCGTTCGTAAATAAGCACGTTTGCGTCGACGGACAGACCGATCGTCAGAATAATTCCTGCGATGCCGGGCAAGGTGAGCACGAAACGGAACATGGTGAGCGCGCCGATCAACAGGATCAGGTTGATGACCAGCGTGAGATCGGCGACGAGGCCAGCCAGACGATAATAGACAAGCACACACACCAGGGTAATAGCGAGACCGATCAAACCGGCGATGATGCTGGCATGAATCGAATCGAGGCCCAGCGTCGGAGAGACGCTCCGTTCCTCTTCAATGCTCACCGGCGTCTGCAACGGGTTTTCGAGCACGCTGGACAAGGCGCGCGCCTCCGGCTCGTTCATGTGTCCGCCACTGATGACCGCGTTACCACCGTAAATTGCCGTCCTAATCACCGGCGCAGATTGAATCACGCCATCGAGAACAATCGCGAATCGATGACCGACGCTTGCTTCTGTGATCTCGCCGAATTTTTTCGCGCCTTCACTGTCGAACCGCAGGGTTACTTCCCAACCCTCATTGCCATACCCGGCGGCGGCTTGTGTTACACTGTTACCGCCGAGGTCGGCTTTCTTTTTGACGAGCAACCGTTCCTCAGCCGGTTTTTCATTTCCCTCCGCCGGATGTTTGTAAACTTCGATGTGATAATCCGGCGGGATCACTTCTTTGCCTTCATCGATGGCTTTCAAGCGTTGGCCGTTGTCCGGATAAACAAGACGGAACTCGAGCTTGGCGACGCGCGAAAGTTGATCGCGCGCCTCCTGGATTTCAGCCGGCTTGAGCCCGGGGATTTGGACAAGAATACGATCCATGCCGACAGGGCTGATAATTGGTTCGCGGCTTCCAAAGAAATCGACGCGCTTGCGGATCACCTCGACCGCCTGGTCGAGCATGGCTTTAGTGACCGTCTTATCTCCACCCGTCAGCCGGATGAGAAATGAGGTTCCCCCTTTGATATCCAAGCCTAGCGTGATTTTGTCCCGGGGCGGCCAGATGGTAACCAGACTCGTTGCGACCAGGGACACGACCAACGCCAGAGCAAGGAGTCGCTTCCGCAGACCCACATCGGTTGCGAAGTACCAACCGAACAAAATGAGCATCAGCAGGCCGGCAAAAAATGTGAGCGCGGGACTCATCGGATTTTCACCTCAGTTGTCACCGTGAGCGTGAGTGAAGGATCGCTGTTACTCGTTTGACGTGTTCCGCATTTGTGGGATTCCTCGCACGCGTTCGGCATGAGATTGCTGCAGCACATTCGCGCAGGCCTCATTTCGCTGTCTCCGGTTTCAGAACGTTTGAGATCGCCGATTTTTCCATCTCGATCTTAACATTATCGGCCACTTTAACGATCACCGTGGTGTCTTTCACGTTTGAAATGAGCCCGTGAATACCGGCGTTGGTAATGACACGGTCACCTGTTTTTAGACTGGTAACCAATTTCTGTTGTTGCTCCTGCCGCTTTTTCTGCGGCCGGATCATCACAAAATACATGATGATGAAAATGAAAATGAACGGCACAAAGAACCCAATGCCGCCGCCCGGCGTGCTCGGAGCGGGGCTTTGCGTCT
>QHNV01000069.1 GCA_003218535.1 Verrucomicrobiota bacterium | reverse complement strand
ACGTGACAGCGGTTGGTGGTACCAGCCTCGCCGTTGATCAAAATCATAATCTCGATTTTGAGACCGGTTGGGGCGTAAGCAGCTATAACTGCAAGCCGAACGTGCCGTCCTGTACCCGCGCTGGATGGCAGGCGGGCGCCGGCGGCGGATACAGTGCAATCTTCCCGCAACCCGATTACCAGGCGAATTATGGCGGCAACCTGGCAGGTAAGACCGGCCGCGGCGTACCCGACGTAGCTGCGCTCGCCGACGCTCAGACCGGGTATCTCGTCGGTCAAACACAGACTTTTCAATCGTGCCACGGGAGCGTGACGATGTATGACGAATATCGCCTCGGTGGGACGAGTTTAGCATGCCCGATCTTCGCCGGGATTATGGCGCTATCGGATCAGAAAGCCAACTCTCCACACGGATTCCCTAATCCATTCTTCTATCAAAACGCCAGCAAGTTCAGGGACATCACAGCTGTCAACACCGCAGTCGCGCGCAGGAACTATGTCAATAGCATTGATGACTGCAATGGCACAGTGGATCGGCTCCGAACCTTCAATGATTATTCCGGATCACCCACGCAGTTCACTGCTGCGGGCTGGGATGACGTCACCGGCTTGGGCGTTCCCAACGGCATACCGTAATCCTAGTCGCAAAGATAGTTTACGAGCAGGGACGCGGACGAAAACCGCGTCCCTGTTTTTCTGTACTGGTAGGGATTGCCGCGCTGCGGCGAAACGCGGACTATGGCAAAGGATCGTTACTGCGCACCGGACTTCAGCCATTCGCTCCAAAGCCGCAGGCGACCGTCAGGGTTACCGCGAGCATAATTGTAAAACGCGCGGACAAACGCGATACGGTCATCCGTATATGGCGCCTTCCAATCTCCAGGCTCAGTGGGACGGAGGACATCATAGTTGTACCCGAGTAATTTCTGACGGCGCACAATATCTTCGAGAGATACATGGGCCGCATTTCGCAACATGTCGTAGAGCACCATGAAAGTCGTCGTCCGCCCGCGACCAGCTTCACAATGAAAATGTGTCCACGTATCCTGCGGAAGCGCACGGACGGCGAGAATGAATCGATCAACCTCGTCATCAAGCGGCCGTGCGTGATCTGTAACCGTGATGCGCACATATAATGAGCGCCTGCTGCCTCGATGATGTCGCGCTCTGTATTTGCTCGCTCGATTGTCACATGTTGAGGTGGTGCAGAATCAGCGCCCACTTTCTTGATGGTTTCCCCGGAACGAACAGCGGTTTCGCTGCCTGGCTTCAACGACTGCACACGTGCGGTTTCGTCTGCTTCGATCGCTGCCTGACTGCGATCAACGTTCGCCCAGTCGTTTGTGGCAAACCAGCTAACCGGGAGACCGTTGACGAATATGTGCGTTTCTTGCCGCAGATCGAAAACTGTGATGGACCGCGCGTTCGGGCTAGCAGGAGTTTAAGATTATCAGCCGTGAATTCTCCGCTGCCGGAGGCCCGAAGAATGGCTAGGCCGTTTGTTGCCGGCAATTGTTCGCGGTTCGTAGATTTCAGCTGATCGTCAGTCGTGCGAAAATTGCGCGGCACGCTCTTGGCGAACTTCAGGTCGATGTCCCAAATCAACATCGGCGAGTTCGCATCCGCTGGACGGACCGGCGGATTTTTCTGTGCGAGCGGAACCGACCTAAGCGTCGTGGCGGCAAGAAATGATGCGAAGACAAGGAGGCAATAACGCCGGGGATTAACGCGGCGAGTTACGAACATTAAGCCGATTGGATGCAAGGACGCTCCAGCAGGCAAGAGATTTCTTGTAAAAAACCTGAAAGACCACTCGTTAAGCGGTTCCTAAAAAAAAATGATTTTAGGGATAAAAAAGCTTGCCCTACGTCCCGATACCCTGCAGCCTCGGCTCCGTGCGAGGATCGCTCTGCCTAGCATTTGCAACTACGTCAGTTCTCGTTATTTCCGGCGTAACGGTCCGCGCGCAGGCGCTGGCTCCTTCAACATTGAACTTACCGAGCCACGATCAAAAGCCCGTCAACGACATCGTGCAAGTGATCACGAGCAAGTCTCCGCAAGCAGTCACGAGCAAGTCGCCGCAAGTGGTTACGAAAAAACCGGAGCCGGTCACGAGGAACAGACCGACGCAACAGCTCCCGAAAGAGCTGGCGCAAACGATCGCCAAAGAGCCTCGTCGAGCAGTGTTCGTTGGAGAGCCGGTGCGGCCAATCGAGAAACCAGTTGAGAGAAAAAGCGCAAGTAAAACAACATGGCCTTTTACGCAGTTCAGCTACAAAACATCGGAGGGTAAAAAAGAATCAGTCCCAGTCATCACGCAATACTATCCCCAGCAGATCGTTTACCCGTTTGGCAAAGTTGATCGGCACATCGATGGCAGACTAATGCAAGCGGCAACGATCGCGGAGGAACGCGCTCATGCGCATTCGCGCTCGATGTGCTGGCATTATGTCAAAGAGGCATTGCTCGCCTCCGGCGTCATCGATTCTCGCCCGAAGAGCGAACTCGCCAGAGAGGCCGCACAGGAACTCGTCAACAATTATGGATTTAAAAGGTTATCGGTCACGGATCCATTCTCCGCGCCGGTCGGCTCCGTGCTCGTGTACGGCACTGCGCGTAGCGTCGGTCATGTCGAGCTTCGCACCCAGGACGGTTTCGTCAGCGATTTCCGTTCGAAAACGCCGTCGCGCCGTCCCCTGCTCGGCGTTTACGCCAAGATGTAATTTCCCGCGCTTAATAATTCCTGACCAGGCGAGTCACGGCAACGATAGCGGAAATAATCGGCCAGGCTGCGACTCCTGCAATCAGCATGAAGAACGAAAACTCGGCGATATAATCTCGGCTTGTTTCTGCGCCAAAGAATTCACTGCTTAATTTGTGGAAGGCGGGCGACTTAATGACCCGCCGACCGGGAGAGGAGCTCATCTCGGTTTCCGGTGTCGGACGATAGTTGTAGTCCGTCAGCAGAAACCTTCGCTTACTGCGTCTAGTGCCGTTGTCGCAACGTGAGCCACGCTCACGCTGGTTGTGATTAATTTGAGGTGTTGGATTCATAATGTGTTGGTTGTTCCCGAATGCGGTTCGGAAGGACCGGCGCAAAACCCGCGCGTGGTGTGAGATTCGACCACTGGGGTGCCGCGAATTGCGGGCTCCAACTTGGCGAAATCTAACGAGCCTTTATGCCGCCCGCCCGCCCCTGCGGGCAGCGCGAATCGGCGCGTTAATCAATTTCATCCCTCTTCATGTACAGCGGTTTCCGGGCCTGTCCAGCGTCGCCTAGCGATTTCAGCTGTAAGTCCCTCTCCGACTGCGAGAAGCAACTTATAATTTATTTTGCAAAGCGACGGTTTCTACCGTGGTCAAGGCGAGCAAGGTGAAGCCGGACGACTTGAGCAATTGCCGAGCCTAGATGCGCAATTTCGTAGCCTTCGAAACTTTTCCATGTTAAAAGATCGCGATGCGCAAATCCCCCGTCGCGACAAAAACTCCCCACGCAGCGACCGGCTAAAAAAGATCCAAAGACCATGAAGAACTCAAGCAATAAGGAAGGAGCTGCGGCTGCGGAACTGGCGCTGAAAGCTCACGTATTGGCATCCAACCGTGAGATCTTGGCTGAGATGACGCAAGGAGACAGAACGATGAAGGAAATAGCAGACATGGTCGACCTGACCGAGGCGCCAGAAGATGCAGTCTGCAGTCTTGTTAACGACCTATTGCAGTATTGCGAGAGGGAGAAAATCGACTGGACTCAAGAAGTGATGGCGCGCGCGTGGGAGCAGTTGCGCAATCAGCGCCTCTATGAAGTTCCAAAGCGATGAGCTTCCCGAAGCAGAGCGAAGTCGAATTGCCGCTACTCAAGACATTGTTAGAGCTTGGCGGAAAAGCCGAACCAAAGGAACTCTACTCGAAATTAGCGACCATTTTCCCTCAGCTTACCCAGGAAGACTTAACTGCGCGCATGCCGAGCAATCCTTAGATATTTCGCTGGCATAATCTCGTCCAGTGGAGTCGTCAAAAGCTTGTCGAAAAGGGCGACCTCGACGGTTCGACGCGTGGCATTTGGAAGCTAACGGCCAGAGGTCGAGCGCGCGCGACAGGTGCGACGGCGAATTCTGTCGAGGAGCTGCTGCTGGCACATCAAGCGACGCTAAAGGATTTGGTATACGAGAACGAGTCGGAGGTGAAACGCCGCATCATTTCAGAACTTCAAAATCTCGGAGCCACAGATTTCGAGCAATTCTGCATCTCATTCCTTGGGCCTTTGGGTTACGAGCAGCTTCAGGTAACCAAACGGGGTGCGGACGATTCACTGCTGACGCCGAAGCGGCTTCAATCAAGAAAGGCGCGATCTCGCTGTTGTTGCTCGACGGCGATGCGATCGCGGAAAGCATGATTCGCAATGGTATAGGCGTAGTTCGTCGACCGGTGCAGCTGTTCGACTTGGATCCAGAATTCTTTCGCTTTCCCGCAGCAGATGGACTCCTTTAGTCGGTCGCGTTCAGGAGATGGCGAGGGCGTAAAGCGAGATTCAAATGCGGCGGAGGCAATCCCATCTGCGTTGCATTCGTCGGAATCAACTTTGCCGAGCGCTACGTTTCTTTCGAAGGAAAGAGGAAATGGCCAACGGACGGCAAGAAATACAAACATCCAATCCAGGAAGCGGCCCAAGCCGAGCAGCGTCTCAATGAGAAGGCACGGCCCGCCTTTGACGAATTTCAGATATTAGGATTTCGCGCGACGAATGCGAAGCCGTTTCCATTCCAATGGGTTGATCTCAGCAAGACCGAAATGGAATATTCGTTGGTTCTAACGCGGGTCTCGCGGGAATACGATCGGCGGTTTGTCTAAGGCGTCATCCGTCGCCGATGTCCGCACCCGCTCGGTGCCAAGGCGTGACACTGCTCGGTGGGATGATACCGTGTGCAAGATGGACGTTGCTGATTGGGCGTCGCTGAGCGACCAAGAACTTCTCGAACGTCGCATTTCTACGCTGGGTTTGCGGTTAGAGGAGACGACGCAGGAACCCCTGATCCGGCAGCTCTACGACGAGCTCTCGGCAAAGGGGCTTGTGTTTCATCCGTCCTGTCACATCGGCGATGAATGGTTTGTACCAATCGGTATTCCCGCGATTTTCATTCCTTTTTTTCTCGTTCACGATCGGCTGCGGGCGCTGGAACGGACGATGATGTTAGAGGTGGAAGGCGAGACGCCGGATTGGTTTATGAAGTTAATGCGGCACGAGGCGGGGCACGCCTACAGCTACGGGTACCAGCTTCAGCGCAAGAAACAATGGCAGCAAACTTTCGGGCGCACCTCGCGCGAGGGAACACCGACTACTTACCGGCCGCGGCCCTTCAGTCGCGGTTATGTCATGCATCTCGATGATTGGTACGCACAAAGCCATCCAGACGAAGATTTCGCCGAGACATTCGCGATCTGGCTTACGCCGGGAGTCGACTGGCGCAAAGAGTACGGTGGCTGGAGGGCGCTGAAAAAACTCGAATATGTAGATGAGCTCATGCGCTCACTGGCAGGCAGGCCGCCCGTGCACGCACCACAATATCGCGTCGCCGATTACGATTGTCTGAACGTCAAGCTAAAGACGTATTACGCGCGCAAACGGAAGCTTTACGAAGATACGTATCCGGATTTCTACGACGCCGATCTGCGGCAGCTCTTTGCCGCACCGAGCGGGATCAAAGCGAGCATGTACTTGCGCCGGCGAAAGCGCCGACTATTGAATGCGGTTTGCCAGTGGACAAACGAGAAGAAGTTCCGGGTCAACCAGCTCCTCGCACGGCTCACCCGCCGCTGCGATCAACTTGGGCTGCATGTGCTCAATGACGATCCACAACAGGATTTTCGCGTCTCCGCTTTCATCACGACGCTGGTGATGAATTATCTTTTCACCGGAAAATTCAAGCGCACCAAATAGCGAGCCGTGAAAAAGAAACTCAAAGTCCTCGTGCTGTTCGACGGTACAAG
>QHNV01000068.1 GCA_003218535.1 Verrucomicrobiota bacterium | reverse complement strand
TTAAAAAAACCACCCCGATAATGATCCCACAATGGGAAGTAAAAAAGCTGATGAACCTCCAATCTGGAAAACCATAGCGCAAGTTCGGCGTAAGGACCGCTTGCAGGGTGCCACCGATTCCCCAGAAATATGCCACCTCGAACCAGCGCTGGTTGCCTGTCCACATGGCCACGATCACCACAACCATGCCCCAGTCGCACATTTGCAACGGCAACATCTGTCGCCAATCCACAACCCCGTGGCTGCGGATAAAAACCAGATAAGCGATATAATTGAGCACAAGCACCACCGAGAGGACTGTGATAATCGCTCGTTCAACGCGCGAAGATTTTGTACGCCAGGCAATCGCAGCAAGCGCGAACGGCAGGACAATTGTAAGGAAAATGACTGCCAGATGCGGCGGGCCGTAGGCGTGAAACGGGTGCTCGGCACTCATTACAGGATGGACAATTTGTGGGGAAAGTTTGTAACCTGCGACTTGGAGTAAGGACAAGTTGCAAACTTGCTCACAAATCAGCGGATTACCCAGAGATTACAGGGAATCACATCGGTGACCCAGGCGATGTTGCTCGGCAGGCTGCGAATATTTTTTCGCATCGGCACCACTAGCAAGTCTGCTGTTACCGATCGAACAAAATCCGATGCGGCCAAACCGGTGTTGCCCCGGATGCAGCGCGTCTCGATTGGGACCTCAGTGGCGCCAGCTGATAAAACGAATTTTTCAAGCGCGTCTTCTTCGTCATCATTTGTCTTATTGTCACGAGGATCTGCAGCATTGGAACCGATCGATGCACGCGCTTCGTCAAACGCAGTGATAATGCGAATGACGTAAAGCCGCTCACATGATTCTGCTTCAGCGAATGGCAGAGTCGTTTTCAACGCCTGCAACCCATGCTCTGAATAATCGGCAATAAACACGATGCAGCGTAGTGCTTTCGGCTTGACCTGCGGTTTAGTGAAAAGGATGACCGAACAGACAGCCTCTCTTACAAGCCGGCGCGCGACATTGCCCAGAAACTGATGTAACACCACCTCCTTCTCGAGCGCGCCGGCAACAACGAGGCCGATCTTTTCACGAGCGAGCGCGCGCAGGATAGCTTCCGCTGGCTCTCCCCCCCCTTCATAATAAATCGTTGAATCGATCGGAAGCTGCAGTTGCGCAAATGCCTCTCTAAACGTCTGCGACGTTTCTTCAGTTTGTTCACCTACATAAATCGCACGAAGCTCGGCGTCGAACCTGTCTCGAATTCGTTTCGCTTCTGCAAGTACCTGCTTGAATCGCGGCGAAAAGGTGCTCGCCACGGCGACGATCTTGTACGGCAGCGACGAATGCATCGATATGAACCTAATTTCGGGTTTTGCTAGAATTGGACAACTTCCACTAGGAAAATTTTAAAATCCAGAATGACCAACGAGGTGGGCGGCTTCTTCGTCATTCAGGGCTTTCTGCTTTCTCGTCATTGTTTTCAATCTGCTTTCCATTTTCTCATTCCTCTGCGAATTTTGCAGATGCGACGCGCGATTTACCCTGGCAGTTTCGACCCAGTGACCAATGGGCATCTCGATGTCATTGGGCGTGCGCTGAAACTTTTCGATGAAGTCATTGTGGCCGTCGCGCGCAACGATGAGAAACAGGCACTTTTCTCTTTGGAAGAACGTCTCAATTTGCTGCGGGAAACCGCCGGCAAGATCGATAATGTGCGCATCGCCGAGTTCAAAGGACTATTGGTCGAATTTGCCAGAACAAAAGGGGCCGGGGCGGTCATCCGCGGCTTGCGCGCGATTTCCGATTTTGAATTTGAATTTCAAATGGCGCTGATGAATCGAAAACTGGAAGCCGGAGTGGAAACAATTTTCCTCATGCCGAAGGAGGAATATACTTATCTCAGTTCCCGAATCGTAAAGGAAATCGCCAGACTCGGCGGCGATGTCTCGAATTTTGTTCCGGCCTGTGTAGCCAAAGCATTGAGCAGGAAATTTGATCGATAAAGTTCGAAAGGGTTTGCGCGATGAAAGTTCATTTGAAACAAATTCCACCAGAAGGCCTGCACCTCGAGGGCGACGAAGATTGCCCGATCAAAGGATTGGAAAAGGAAGATGTTCGTTGTGCAGGGCCGCTCAGCTACAAGATCGACGTCGGCATTTCTGGCAGCGCGCTCTGGGCAAATGGTTCACTGCACCAATCGGTCGAATTGCGCTGCGTTTCGTGCCTCGAGAAATTCGTCCACGAGATTAGGGTATCGGAATTTGCCGTGCACACCGAGCTGCGGGGGCCGGAGACCGTCGATCTTACGCCGTTCATACGCGAGGATCTTTTGCTCAATCTCCCGCTGCATCCGCGTTGCGACCGGAACGGCGATCGCGTTTGCGAGGGAAAACGAGTCGAAACAACGGAGCAAAACACGAAGCGTAAGGCGGATTGGAGCGCGCTGGATAAATTAAGATTAAAACTTTAAAAGGGTTACAAGAATTCCATCGGTTACCCCGTTTTAAATATTGTAATTTTAAGCAACTCAGTTGGCCCGACTTGTTTTTCCAAAAATGGCTGCTTTGGTAACGCGCACATGGGAGTTCCAAAGCGTAAAACATCCAAAATGCGGCTGCGCACGCGTAAAGCGGCCAACCGCTGGCGTGCGCCGCATCTTAGCAAATGTCCGCAATGTGGCAGCACTGTGCCTTCGCACGTTGCGTGCCCTTCGTGCGGTTACTATCGCGGTCGCCAGGTGTTGACGCTCGAAGCCAAGTAACTGTAGCCATCAGCCTCGTAGGCGACGCAGGCACCTCCTAAAGTACTTAAACGCTGCACTTCGCGGAATCCCAGCAGCTACAATTTTGCTTTGCAATCAGGCACTTTCGCTCGCAACATTTCCAACCGATGAAGATCGCCCTCGACGCCATGGGCGGTGATTTTGGCCCGCCTAACCTCGTTGCCGGCGCAGTCATGGCGCTCCGTGATTATTCCGTGATCACGAGGCTATATCTGGTCGGAGACTCTGCCCAAATTGAAAGCGAACTGCGGAAGCATCAATGTAGCGATGCGCGCATCGACATCGTGCATTCCACCCAAGTAGTCAACATGACCGATCACGCCTGGATAGCGGTTCGTCGGAAAAAAGATTCGTCGGTGAGTCGCGCTGTCGATTTGGTAAAGCATGGCCAGGCGGATGCAGTGGTAAGTGCCGGACATACAGGCGCGGCTGTTGCGGCCAGCATGATTAAATTGCGCACGCTAGAGGGCATTGATCGGCCCGGCATCGCTGCGGTGCTGCCAACGCAGTTCAATGTTTTCGTATTGATCGATGCTGGGGCAAACATCGACGCGCGCCCAGAGCACCTCTTGCAGTACGGCATTATGGGCTCGGTATATTCCAGTCACGTTCTTCGCTACAAAAAGCCGCGTGTCGGTTTGATCTCGTTAGGCGAAGAAGATGTGAAAGGGACCGAGCTAACAAAGGAGGCTTTCAAGATGCTGAAAGAGAGCTCGTTAAATTTTCGCGGCAACATTGAGGGCCGGCACTTGTTCGAAGACCCGGTAGAAGTGGTGGTCTGCGATGGTTTTGTCGGCAACGTGATTTTGAAAACGTCAGAGTCGATCGCGGTGGCGATTTTCAAATGGCTCAAGGACGAATTGACACGTTCAAAGATCCACATGGTGGGCGCCTATTTGGCACGAAAAGCATTTCGTGTAATCAAAGATAAAACGAACTACGAAGAATATGGCGGAATGCCGTTGCTGGGCGTGAATGGCATTTGCATCATCGCTCATGGTGCGAGCACACCTTTGGCTATTAAAAACGCTTTGCGGGTAGCGACGGAGTCAATTGAACAGCAGGTGAACCCGCATATCGTCGAGGAAATTCGCCGTTATAATGAAACGACAGCCTCGCTCGAGCCCGCGCTCCAATAAACCGCTGCGCACAGCCTCAATTATCGGCACGGGCAGTTACGTGCCTGAGAAGATTCTAACTAACGACGATCTGTCGCAAATAGTCGATACGAGCGACGAATGGATCATCACTCGCACCGGCATTAAGGAACGCCGCATCGCCGCGAAGGGCGAAGATACCAGCGACATGGCGACCAAGGCGGCGCTGAAGGCCATCGAG
>QHNV01000067.1 GCA_003218535.1 Verrucomicrobiota bacterium | reverse complement strand
AGATTTGGGGGCGGGGAGTCCCTCTTAACTTCCCTAACGACTCGCTTCCATTCGAGGCGTGCATTTTTGAAATTTAGCAGCAACGCTAATTCGAGTCCGGTGATCGCGAGATATCCGACCATCTGCGCGATGTGCGCATCGGTGAACGCAGCTACGACCTTCGCATCTACAATAATGGCGTCATCGACGATCAAGTCAGGCGTCAAAGATCCGATTACTTGTCCATGATACGAGACCGGAAAGACGCGTTGGGCTTCAACTCGTTTAGCACCGCCATGGCGATGCCAATAATGGAGCGACTAAGTTCTTCGTGGATCATGTGTGTCATCCGTTTAAATCCGTGTAATCCGCGGTCAATCTCTTTCTCCGTCGTTTGTTTGAATCTGCGCCAGCCCGCCGCTAATTCCTCTTGCATTCGTCTGCCTCCGCGCCATCCGCGGTCAATTCTCTTAATTCTGATCCGTCTACCTCCGTAGCCTGCCCGCCGTGGCGGGTAATCCGCGGTTAATGTCTTTAATGCCTTTCTTGGTGATTCGTCTAAATTCGTGTAATCCGCGGTGGACTCGCACCCATCTAAAAGTCTGCGTCATCCGCGGTCAATTTTCTTAATTCTGATCCGTTTAAATCCGCGTAATCAGCGGTTAAATTCTGGTTTCTCTTTGCATCCGCGTTATTCCTCTAATCCGCGGTTTCCCAGCCCCTATAAAATAGTTGAAAATAGTCTTTGACTTCTTCTGTGGATGCTGCGATAAGCCGTGCCACATTCAGTTACGAATACATATATGAAAACAAAACCCTCCTCAGCATTTACCTTGATCGAATTACTCATCGTGATTGCGATCATCGCCATTCTGGCAAGCATCGCCCTGCCGGCATTCATTGGCGTACAACGACGGGCGAAACAAACCAAAGACCTCTCCAACGGGAAACAAATCGTCATCGCTTTAAGACAGTTTGCTCTCGATAACAATGGGGAGTTCCCAAATAAGGGATATGTGTTTGGCAAGTCGTATACGGACAGTAGCCTGACTGTTTTGGGGGCCACTAATACCTCCAATGAAGCGTTCCAGTGGCTAATTCCGACGTACACCCAAAGCGAAGAAATCTTTGCAGTTCCGGGCTCCAAATGGAATTCTCCAGGCCCGGATAACAAGATCGATACGACTGCGGCAGGGGAAACCCTGAAGGCGGGCGAGAACGGGTATGGGTATACCGCTGGGTTACAAGATACCTCCAATACTTTGTTTCCGCTGGTACAAGACGGATGGAGTACAACGGTTCCGAATTACGTGGCAGACACATCCCTACCGGGCGGCGTGTGGAGTGCCACTAAAGCCGTCGTTATCTTTCCAGACGGCGCCGGCCAGGTCATGACGGTAGATGATAAGACCAACCTGACGGTGCTTAGGCCGGGCGGATATGCATACAGCATTTGGGATCTTACCCATGCGGCGAGTCCAGATGATTGGCTCGCTACGACAAACTTCCTGCTAAACCCGCTCACACCTCCATAATCGAACGATTTTCGTAACTGTTTCAAAACGCCCAGCCGGATGCCTCCAGCTGGGCGTTTTTGTTTCGCTGCTAAACCACGAATCCGGCAGCTGCCGGACGGATTAACACGAATGACGGAAATAATAACAATCACGGATTATCCGGTCGCCGCGGCGACACGGATTCGTCCGTCGGCGAACGCGGATAACACGGATTCTGTCATTGGTTTTCTTCATTCGGGGACTTTCTGCCTATCCGTTTCCATCCGTAGCCTGCCCCCCGCGGCGGTAATCCGCGGTCCTCTGCTTCTGGTCAATTGATAGGGGCGATTAACCTTAACCGCCTTTTCACCGAGATGTGTGACCCTCACGGCTGTTTGTTTATTTCGCTGTTCAGATTTTGACAGGATGAACCGAATGCTCAGAATCGAGAAAAGGGGATTTCCGAGATAGAAGGTAAAGGCGCGATGGGTAGCGCCGAGCAAGACGGGAGCCGAGCGAGTTTCAATTAATTTGTTCCCATTCTGCAGATTCTGTCCGAGGTTCGGCGCCTGTATCACCGCACCGCCTTGGGCGATTGAGTCAATCGCCCCTACCAGAGAAACCGACTGGGCGTTTTTGTTTGTGGAGATACGAGAGGGTCCTCAGAGTTCCGATTCCCATGGGGTGAGAGGTTATTTCTTAGCACGAAAAGGAGATCCCTTTTTATACAGATCGATCCTTGCGCGGATGGAATCCGCGAAATTATTTTCCCCAGTGGCCTTTGCGGTGGACAACGCTTCTTCGTCCGTTTTTACAGCCTCTTCAAACCGTCCCGCATTCGCATACGCAGCGGCGAGCGTGTCGAGCACTCCGCTTTGTTTGCAGCCTGAGATTCGGCAAGCTTGCTCCGCCAGGCGCACAGCCTCAGCAGCGTGTTGACTCCCGGCTTCGTCGCTCGCTGTAGCATAAATCCATGCGAGGCTCACCATTGCTGGCAGATAATCGGCCTTCGTTTGCAAGGCGGCGATGTAATGAGCTACTGCGTCCTCCGTCCTGCCCTTTTCCAGCAGGAGCGAAGCGATATTGCAATGAGCCTCGACAAGCCCGGGATTAAGACGCAATGCTTCCAAATAGTGCGCCATCGCTTCATCCTGGGCGTGTTGTTGCGCAAGGAGATTGGCGAGATTGAAGTGGGTGGTGGCCATCTCCGGCGCCAGTCTCAGAGCCATTTGAAACTGCTGTATCGCCTCGGTAGTTCTTCCTGCTCTGCCGAGCATGATTGCATAATTGTTATGCACGCTCGCATTCTCGGGTTCCAGTCGCGCCGCATCGCCAAGATGCAACAGGGATTCCTGCTGCCTCCCGCTGCGGGCTAGGGCCAGGGCTAAATTATGATGGGCACTGCCGAAAGAGGGATTAAGATTCAGCGCCTGCTGAAAAGCGCTGATCGCTTCCTCCAGTCTCCCTGTAGCTATGAGAGATTGTCCCAAGTTATTCCAAATTGTTGCTCGGGGCTGATTCTGTAACGCAGTCTTATAATGAATAATCGCTTCATCATAGTGTGCTTGCTCCGCGAGTGCGAAACCGAGATTAGCCTCGGCTATTCCATTATCCACTGTCACATTCGCGGCGTGTTGGAAAAGAGCGACGCTATCATGCCAGTATTGCAGTTGCGCACGCGTAAGGCCGGCGCAAAGCGCCAGTGCAACTGACGCGCCGATGGCTTGCGCGACTAAGGGAATACGCAACGCGTCCAAGGCTTCCCATCCGCCCCATGCAACAATGACAAACAAACCGATGAGAGGAATATAAGTGAAACGGTCCGCCATCGACTGGGTGCCCGCCTGGGCGATACCGTTGACGGGGGCGAGAGTAACGAGGAACCACAACCAACCTGTGAAAAGGTACGGCTTGTGGCGTCTGATCGGAATGACCGCTGCCGAAACAATCACCAACGCCGCGAGTGAAAGAAGAGCGAATATTGGCGAGGGATGCAGGTTGTATGGATAGATGACGGCAAGCCCAGTCGGGCTGAACATCTTCCCGATGTACGCAGTGCAGGCGAGCGCCGCATTTTCCACCCGCACGAAAATCGGAAGCGTATCCAGCGGTGTCATCGCTCGCTCCCGAGCAGCGAGCAGCGTGATGCTGGCTGAAGCGATGCTGAACGCGAGGAATGGGAGCTTTTCAATCAACAGACGAAAAGTCTTGTGTCCCGCAAAGCGCCGCAGAGGCCAGTAGTCGAGTAGCAGCAATACAAATGGCAGCGAAACCAGCATCGGTTTTGCCATGAGACCGATGCCAAATAACAACAGTGCTATGAGGTAACGGGAAATGCGACCAGTCTTGGCGTAATGCGTATAAGCCATTAGTGCGAGCATCCAAAAGAGCGTGCTTAGCACATCCTTTCGTTCGGAAATCCAGGCTACGGATTCGACATGCAAAGGGTGCAGTGCGAAGAGGGCTGCGACCAGTGCGCTGCGCCATTTTGCTCCGGTTGCACGAAGCAGCCAGAGAAACAAGAGAAGTGTGTTAGCAACATGAAGGAGTAAATTGACGGCATGAAAAGCGCCAGCACCGGAACCGAAATACTGACTGTTTAGCATGAGGGAAATCCACGTGACTGGGTGCCAATAGGCCGCGTGATTTGTGATAAACGCCCAGTGCAGGTTTGCGAGAGTGAGCCCACTCAGGACATGGGGATTCCCGGTGACATAATCAGGGTCGTCGAAGCCGACGAATTGGGCATGAAACACCGGCACGTAAACCAGCAGGGTCACGAGGGCGAGCCACAGACAAATGAACGCCGGTTGCCCCAGCCTCTCCATGTTGAATTTCCTGAAGATGGTGTTTTCCGACATGGGCGGGTTAATCCAAACGGAGCGTATTTTCTATCCCGTGGGTTTCCAGTCCACTGCCGCGAACGTTACATTATGGAGACGAATCGACACGAATAAACACGAATGACGAAAATAATAAGAACCACGGATTATCCGCCACTGGACGGATTCGTCCGTCGGCGAACGCGGATAACACGGATTCTGTCATGGGTTTTCTTCATTCGGTGGGTTTCTGCTTATCCTCCTGCCCGCCGCAGCGGGTAATCCGCGGTCCTCTGCTCCGGCCGATTGGTAGGGGCGATTAACCTTAACCGCCTTTTCACGGGACGAGCGGCTCTCGCCTTGGGGCGATTGGGTCAATCGCCCCTACCAG
>QHNV01000054.1 GCA_003218535.1 Verrucomicrobiota bacterium | reverse complement strand
CTCGCGATAGAAACCGGCTTTGGGCAACCCGGAGCCGATAATTGTGACCCACTCGCATCCTATTGACCATGAACGCGACGATGATTCGCGTTTTTGGGAGCCGAGACTTACGACCATGCGCGAAGAAGCTAAACGGGAGATATCAGCGATCCCGGACATTTGCTATGATCTTATTGCGCGCACCGTTGTGGCCGGCTTTCACGTTTCGACTAACGTGGATAGCTTTAAGCTAATGCACAGTACGTGCAGAGCATTTCGCCGCAAAAGTGGGAAACCTTTCTGAACAACCGCATCGGTGTCGATGAATACGAAGTCGAGGACTAGAAAAATTCTGGTGATTCTCAACGGAAAAGTGGCTGGCGATGACACGCTTCGGACTGCAATCGCTCGGCAACGCGCAGCCGGGCGCAGCATTGAAGTGCGCGTGACTTGGGAAAACGGAGACGCGCGGCGGTTCGTGTCGGAAACAGACAAAGTGGATTTGCTGATTGCCGACGGTGGAGACGGTACATTGAACGAGGTGGTTCACGGTTTAATGGATCTCTCGGCCGTCGTCCGGCCGGTTTTGGGAGTAGTACCATTGGGGACCGCGAATGATTTCGCTACCGGTTGCAGCATTCCGCGTGATCCGGAAAAGGCGCTGGCGCTCTGCCTGGAAGGTGACGCTGTAGCAATTGACGTTGGTAGGGCCAACGAGCACTGGTTCCTGAACGCAGCCAATGTTGGTTTCGGCGCCGAGGTCGCATCTACCACTTCGCCGGAACTCAAACGCCTGCTTGGCCCCGCCGCATACACCGTGATGGGTGCGATTCTGGCAATGAACGTTCATCAATATCACGGAAGGCTAATCCTGCCGGATCGCAAAATCATTGGCAGCGGCCCAGTGGCGATTGTCGGGAACGGGCGCCAAACCGGCGGCGGTTTTCAAGTCGCTCCTCACGCACGTATTGACGACGGTTTGCTGGACGTGCTTGTCGTACGTCATATTCCGGCGAGTGCGCTCCTTACGGCCGCGCGAGAGCTGCAACAGCTTTCACCGGAAGGCGAGTATATCTCCTATTGGCAAACCCCCTGGGCCGAAGTCCATCCGGAAGAAGCGATTCCGGTAAACTTAGATGGCGAGTCGATCCGGTTTGCGAGCGTCCGATACGAAGCTGTACCGAGGGCGATTCGGCTGATTGTTCCGCCGAATTGTCCATTACTATCGGCAACCGTGAGATGAAGGTTTGGCGAGAACAACGACTCACCGGTCGAGCTTAAACGCCAGCGTCGCCAGCGGCGGCAACTGAATGAGGATCGAATATTGGCGGCCCATCCAGGGAACATCCTGGGTTTGAACGCCGCCGAAATTTCCTACGTTACTGCCGCCATAGGTTTCTGCGTCGGTGTTGATCAGCTCGCGGTAGAAACCGGGCTCGGGGACGCCGAGGCGATAATCGTAGCGCACCACGGGCGTTGCGTTCACCACGAACGCGACTGCGTCGCCGTCGCGCGATTTTCTCAGGAACGAGACGACGCTGTTATCGGCGTCGTGCAGATCGATCCAATCAAATCCTTCGTAGGTATCGTCGAGTTGCCAGAGAGCCGGCTCGCTTTTGTAAATGTAATTCAAATGTTGCACCAGCCGGCGCAGGCCATCGTGGCGAGGAAGATTAACGAGTTGCCAATCAAGGCTGGTGTCGTGGTTCCATTCGTTGCGCTGGCCGAATTCGCCGCCCATGAAGAGCAGCTTCTTGCCGGGGTGACCGTACATCCACGCCAGAAACATCCGGAGATTGGCAAACTTCTGCCATTCGTCACCCGGCATTTTGGATAACAACGAGCGCTTGCCGTACACCACTTCATCGTGGCTGAGCACCAGGATGAAATTTTCCGTAAATGCGTAGAGAAGCGAGAACGTGATGTTGCCGTGATGATAGCGGCGGTAAATCGGGTCGATGCTCATGTATTGCAGGAAATCGTGCATCCAGCCCATGTTCCATTTGAAACCGAAGCCAAGACCGCCCAGATAAACCGGGCGCGATACGCCGGGCCAGTCGGTTGATTCCTCTGCGATGGTCATGATTCCGGGGAAACGCTCATAGCAAACTTCGTTGAAGCGTTTCAAAAAATAGATGGCGTCGAGGTTCTCGCGACCGCCGTAAACGTTCGGGATCCATTGTCCCGGCTTTCGCGAATAATCGAGATAAAGCATCGAGGCGACCGCATCCACGCGCAGACCATCGATGTGATATTTGTCGAGCCAGAAGAGGGCGTTGCCGATAAGAAAATTGCGGACTTCGTTGCGGCCGAAATTGAAAATGAGCGTGCCCCAATCCTGGTGCTCGCCCTGCCGGGGATCCATGTGCTCATAAAGATCGGTGCCATCGAATTCTGCCAGCGCGTGCGCGTCCTTTGGAAAATGCGCAGGTACCCAGTCCATGATCACGCCGAGGCCGGCCTGATGACATTTGTCGATGAAATGACGGAACTCATCCGGCGTGCCGCACCGGCTGGTAGGCGCGTAATAGTTCGTGACTTGATAGCCCCACGAACCTTCGAACGGATGCTCCGCGATTGGAAGCAGCTCGATATGCGTGTAACCCATCTCCACTGCGTACGGCACCAGAGTCTCGGCCAATTCGAGGTAACTGAGCGGGCGATTTCCTTCGTCGGCTTTGCGACGCCACGAACCAAGATGCACCTCGTAAATACTGACTGGACTTTTCGGCCAATCCTTTCTGCGTCGCGCTTCCATCCATTCGGCATCGCTCCATTGGTAGCGCTCCAGATTGTAAACGAGCGATGCGGTCGACAGTCCGTGTTGACTGAATAAGGCGAACGGATCGCTCTTCAGCAAGAGCGCCCCGGAATGTGTTCGAATTTCAAATTTGTAATGCGCGCCCTCAATTGTTCCGGGCAAAAATAATTCCCATACGCCGGTGCCCAGAAGTTTGCGCATCGGATTGACGCGGCCGTCCCAGTTGTTGAAGTCGCCAACCACGCTGACGCGCTGCGCGTTTGGCGCCCAGACCGCGAAGTAAACACCAGTGGTATCGCCAATGGTACGGAGATGGGCCCCAAATTTCTCGTAAATCTTCCAGTGTTGTCCTTCACCGAAGAGGTGCAGATCCACCTCGCCCATGATCGGGCCGTATTGATACGGATCGCGTATAAGCTCTTCTGATCCGTCCCACCTGATAATCTGGAGATGGTAGTCGAGATCGCGCGAGGCGCCGGCTACAGTTGCGCAAAAGAAACCATCACTCTCGTTTCTCTCGGCTGGGATCGGCCTTTTTGAGTCTTGATTCAAGATAATGTCGATCTTGCGTGCGTCGGGCCGGAAAACGCGGATCTCCAGATCATTGCCGACTCGGTGCGGCCCCAAAACTCGGAAAGGATCGGAGTGTTTGCCGGCGAGAAAACTGCTTACCTCATCGGATGGCAAACCAGCAATTTCGAAAGGCTTCATATCCGTGTTGTGACGTTAATGCTCCATCGCTTCAACTCTTCATCGTCTCAATGAATCATTTCGATTGCGTTCTTCAAACGCGCGATGCAGCGGTCGGCTGCGATAATTAGGGGAAGGAGAATTACTACCATGGCCAAAATCGTGAAAGTCATTGAAGTGTTATCCGAGTCGCCCAAGAGTTGGGAAGATGCCGTGCAAGGGGTGGTTGACGAAGCGTCCAAGACTCTCCGCAATATCCGCTCGGTTTACATCAAGGAATTCACAGCCGCAGTGGAAAACAAAAAAGTCACCGGATACCGAGTTAACGCTAAAGTTACCTTCGAGATGGAACGCGGGCAAGGGTAACTACAGCGTTGTAGGCGTCTGTGTCAGACGCCAGATTGAAAAATGTTGCCCGACCTTTCACAGAAACGCCCTGCAACATGAGGCACGCGTTCCTATTTCTTGGGCCTGAGCAACGGGAACAAGATCACGTCACGGATTGATTCGGCGCCGGTAAGGAGCATGGTGAGGCGATCGATGCCAATACCGACGCCGCCGGCTGGGGGCATGCCGTATTCCAGCGCGATCAAAAAATCTTCATCGATCTTTTGCGTCTCTTCGCCGGCCTGTTCGAGTAAACGCTGACGTTGCAAAAACGGATCGTTCAATTCGCTGTAGCCCGGCGCGATCTCCGCACCGTTAATGATCAACTCGAAAACGTCCACCAGGGAACTATCGACAGTGTTTTGTTTCGCCAGAGGCACCAGCTCTTTCGGACAATGCGTGACAAACAGCGGGTCGATTGTTTTTTCTTCGATCAATTTTTCAAACACGTGTTGGGTCACCTCGAAATCGGCTAACTGAGGCAAGATTTCCAATTTGAAGTCGCTAGTCGCGCGTTCGCGTCGTTGTTTGGCCGAGAGATCGAACCAATCTTTGCCGGCGACTTTGCGCATAAGATCGCTGTAGCGCGCACGACGCCATGGCTGCTTCAGATTTATCGTGCGAATAATTTTCTCGTCCGCATCTCGATGTTCGATCTGGAGCGAACCGCAAGTGACATGCGCCAGGTGACAAATCAGTTCTTCAACCAGATTCGCCATCTTTTCGAAATCCGCATAAGCCCAATAGGCCTCCAGCATGGTGAATTCCGGGTTGTGTTTCCGAGAAATGCCTTCATTCCGAAAGTTGCGGCTTACCTCGAAAACCTTGTTGAATCCTCCCACGAGCAACCGCTTCAAATAAAGCTCCGGTGCGATGCGCAAATAAAGATCAAGACCCAGTGCCTTGTGATGGGTGCTGAATGGTTGAGCGGCAGCGCCTCCGGCGATCGTTTGCAACGCCGGCGTTTCCACTTCCAGAAAGCCACGCGCCTCAAAGAAGCGCCGGGTTTCGCTGATAATCGCGATGCGCTTTTGGAAAATTGAACGGGATCGCTCGTTGGTGATTAAGTCGAGATACCGTTGCCGGTAACGCGTCTCGATATCCTGCAATCCGTGCCATTTTTCCGGGAGCGGCCGAAGCGCTTTCGCCAGGAGAGCGAAGTTGCGCACCTTCAGTGTTGGTTCACCCGTCTTCGTGACAAAACATATTCCCTCGATTCCGATGAGATCGCCAAGATCAAGCAGGCGAAACAAATCCATGGCTTCAGCACCAACTTCTTTGACGTGGATGTAAATTTGAATCCGCCCGGTGGCGTCGCGCAGATCGAGAAAGTGGCTTTTGCCCATGTCGCGGTGCGCAGTGATGCGACCAGCGACACGAAGCGTTTCCCCTTCTTTAAATTTGCCGCGAACCTCTGCGATCGATCCGCTGGGTTCGAAGGTAGCGCCGAATGGCTCGGCGCCGCGCGCGCGAAGTGCGTCAAGTTTTTTTAGCGATTGACGATTTTATGACTCGCTTCTCAATATTGGTTTGCTAACAAGGCACTGAAAATGAGATAGTTTGTCGAGGCGCGACCAGGATGTTCCGCTGTCGCCTCGCTATCCCATGCCTGTCCAATTGCCCGAAACCACTTCGAAGATGAGAGGACCGCTGGTAAAGCAGTTCTCCATTTTCCTGCCGAACAAGGTGGGCGCGATGCTTGATATCGTAAAGTTGCTCGGGGCGCAAAACACTCATGTGGTGGCACTGAGTGTTTCAGAATCGACTGATTCTGCCATAGCCCGGATCGTTGTGAGTGATCCGGAGCGCGTTGAAAAATTGTTGCGGCAAAAGAACATCGCGTTCGGCGTGTCCGAAGTGGTCGTGGTTGAAATGCGAGAGGTGGCCACACAACTCGTAAAATTGCTCGCCGCATTGTTCATGGCTGAGGTCAATGTGCATTTTACATATCCATTGTTAACGCGACCGCGCGGGTTCGCTGCCCTGGCCCTGCATGTTGACGATACCGAATGTGCTTCCTCGGTATTGAGAGGCGAAGGGTTCAGAATGCTGAGCCAGGACGACATCTCGCGTTGAGGGTCGGCAGCGAAAACTGGTCTGCTTCGAAAGGTTTCGCGAGTTGACAGATTTATGAAAGCGCGTTTACAGGGATTGTCTCTCGATCGCCCATGCGAATTCTCCTTCCACGCGCTAAAGCGGCCGATCCGAATTTCGCTATTGGCTTGGGCTTGATTGTGGCTCTGGCGGCCGCCGAAATTTTCGCCGCGACGTTTTACTATTTCCATCGCATGCACACGGCTCGAACATCGGGACAGGCTGTGGCGATGGCGAGGGTAGGACGTCCTGCTCTTTCTCCAACCGAAGTGGCGCAGCCTCCAAAGTCCGCACCGGCGACAAGTCTTCCATCTCCTGAGCTCTCGACGGTTGATCGCCTCTTGCAAGAGGCGATCGAGTTGCGCGACCGCGGCGATACAACAACTGCACTGGCTCGTTTGCAGCAAGCATCGGAACAGGATCCGAACAACGCCCTGGTGCTGGAGGAAACAGCGAAGACATATGAATCAATGCAGCTATTCGATCGGTCTAATGAGACTTGGCGCAAGCTCCGAGACTTGGGCCCCTCAGTTGGCCCATTGTATGAATTAGCAGATCGACGCTTGAAGTTTGGAGTGCCCAGCCCTGGCACTGCGAGCGCTGGTGTGACCCCTCAATCAACTGGCAGCGCGCCTGCCCCCGATATCAGTAACCCTCCTGAAGCTTCGACGTTTGGAATTAGCGAGATTAATGCGACCGAAACGCCGGACCCGGAGGCCGATAAGAACCTGACACTTCGAATCGGGATAAAAAAACAGATATGAATGGCTCACAGGAAAGCATGACTGGGCGGACGCGAATCCCGAGATTCTCTCTGTCAATTATCTGCGCCCCAAAACCAAAAGTACTTCATCCGAGGCGACGCTTTCCGAAGCCGCGGCAGCCGTGAAACCAAGTCAGAAAGGTCGAGCGACGAAGGGCAGTTCGGCAGGAGGGGGCGCACGAAAATATTTGGGTTACGAGATTTTCGTTTATTACAACGACAAGTTGCAAGCCGCTCAGGCAGAGCCCGCCCAGTTATTGCAACTTTATCCTCCTTCGGACAGTATCTCGTCGCCGTAGCGGCTTACGCCGTTGTCTCTTAACTGGAATTAATTCCGGGAGGGCACCAATTTCTCTTATGGGACAAAGCGCATTAACTTATCACGTGATCCATCGCGCGCTGCTGGTTGTCTCTCTTTTGCTATTTGCACTCGAAGCCGAGGCACAGATTCAGGTAGAGTTGAAGCTATCGCGGCTGCAATACATCGCTTACGAACCGGTGATGGCTACGCTCGGCATTACAAACCTCGCCGGCCGCGATATCGATTTGCATGATGCAGGCGGACAGTCGTGGCTTGGATTTGAGGTCATTGGAAAAGACGGCGAAACCATCGCTCCCATCAGCGCAGAGAATGCCCAGCCACCGTTGAAGGTTGAAGCTGGGCAAAAAGTCACACAACGAATCAATCTCACCCCGCTTTATTTCATCCACGACTTGGCCACGTATCATGTCCGGGCGCACGTTTACTTTGCCGACTTGGACAAGTTTTTCTACTCGCAAGCAAAAGTATTCGAGGTAACGGACGCCCGGCCAATCTGGCAGCAAACAGTAGGCGTTCCCGAAGGTGACGGAGCGGCAGGCGAGATCCGCACGTATTCGTTGCTCAGCAACCGCTTCCCCGATCATACCTCCTTGTATGTGCGGGTGCAGGACCGGGACAAGGGAGTCGTATATGCCACTTACTCGTTAGGCCGAGCGATTGCGTTCGAGGAGCCGCAAGCGGAAATCGATCGTGGCAATCAATTGCATATCCTGCATTGTGTCGCTCCGCGCAGTTGGGCATATTCGCGAATTGGGCTCAATGGCGAAATGATCGCCCGCTCTTCCTTCATGGAGACAAAAACGCGCCCACATCTCGTCCGAACCGCGGATGGCGAAGTAGCTGTGCGCGGCGGCATGATTGAGGCGCCGCCATCACAAAAACCGCGTGGCACTGCTCCAAAACTATCGGAAAGACCGCCGGTTTCGCCCGAAGACGAGCAGCGATGAAAATAAAACTTTGGCAGCTGCATTTAATTATTGTGGGTTTTTCGGTTGCAAACGTAGCGTGCACCGCTTCGCGAGCAGCGCAGGCGAGCCATGATCCTCAAATAAGCGGGCCCCACACCACGGTGGTGATCGACGCCGGCCACGGCGGTTTTGATCGGGGCGGTATTCCGGGCCAGCGAATCCCGGAAAAGGAAATGACGTTGGATGTCGCGCAGCGGCTCAAAACTGTTCTTGCCGCCAGCGGTTACAACGTGGTCATGACCCGCGACAGCGACGTTTTCGTCCCACTGCCAACGCGCGTTGCGATCGCGAATTCGTACCCCAATGCCATCTTTGTCTGTATTCACTTCAACTCGGCGAAACGAATGGGAGCTGAAGGCATCGAGACTTATTTCTATGGCCGCGACAGCCTGCCGCTTGCCTCCGCCGTGCATTATTTCGTCGCGGGCGGAGCGCCCTCACCCAATCGTGGAGTGCGGCGGCGGGGTTACTACGTTTTGCGAAAAACTAAAGTTCCAGCAGTGCTCGTCGAATGTGGTTTCCTGACGAATCCGACGGAGGGCGAATATGCGGAAACGGCTGCCTACCGGGAAAAACTGGCGGAAGAGATAGCGACCGGAGTTCGTGCGAGGAATTCTGTCACTGCGTCTAGCTCGTCGCCGGTCGCAACAGCTGACAGCGTTCCGTTGCAATCGTACATCGACCAGACCAAGACGAGTAACTCCGAACGTTCTCACTCCCGACATTCTCGCAAAAAAAAGTCCCGAAGCAGCTCGACAAAGAAGAAAAGCTCATCGCATGCCCCCGAGCCTGAAGCTAGCCTGATCTCAAGTCACTGGGAGGTCTGATTGGAGTCGCCGATCCTGAGCGCGGCACAAATGCGAGAGGCGGAAAACGCGGCTTTCGCTAGGGGCGTCAAAGTTGAAGCGCTAATGTATCAGGCCGGTGCAGGTGTTGCGCGGGCGGTTGCGATTTTTTTTCCGAATCCAGGCACCTGCATTGTCTTCTCAGGAAAAGGCCACAATGGCGGAGATGCGCTAGTTGCTGCGGAACGCTTGAAGCGCACAGGATGGAAGGTCGAAGTTCGTCTGGCGTTTGCAGAGGACGATTGCAGCGAATTGACACGCAAAAAACTGGAAGCGCTGCGGAGGGCTGAACGTGGAAGCGGCCTCGACTCCTCGACTACAGGAACGTTAAATTCGCGCCCGCCTTTAATCGTTCTCGATGGGTTGCTCGGCTTGGGTGCAAAACCACCATTGCGCGGACCGATACGTGCAGCATGTCGCGAGATTAACCAGCTCCGCGCGGAAAGAGGTGCTTACGTCTTTGCTGTCGATATTCCCACGGGTCTTGATGGCGATTCCGGGAAGGCCGATCGCAACGGCGTCATCGCGGATTTTACCGTTACCATTGGATTCGCAAAGCAGGGCCTGGTGGCGGATGGCGCGCTGGACTTTGTCGGGCGGCTCGAGGTTATGCCGCTCGACGACCTGCGGTTGCCGGAAAAGAAGGCAAATGAAATTGTCGCTTGCCCGCCTGTACTCCGGAGGCTGTTGCCGAGACGGAAGTTTAGCGCGTACAAAAATCAGTTTGGCCGCATCGGCGTGGTCGCTGGTTCGAAAGGATTTATCGGCGCCGCGCTGATGACTTCACAAGGAGCGTTGCGCGCGGGCGCTGGATTAGTGGAAATTTTTGTGCCGGAGGAAATTTATCCAATCGTTGCAGCAGCTGCGCCACAAGAAGCGATGGTGAAACCGGCGAAATCCTATCGCGATTTGCTCAAAGAAAAAATCGACGTGTGGGCTCTTGGCCCTGGATTGGGAAAAGCGCGGGCTGCCGAAATTCTTGAGCTGATCGAAATGGTAAAGCAACCAATGGTGGTTGACGCGGACGGGCTTAATATTTTGGCGGAAAACATTCGAACTTTAAGACGCTGCAAGGGGAAACGACTGCTCACGCCGCACCCGGGGGAGATGAAACGGCTTTTCCCTGGTAAAAAAGCGACGCGTGCCGCAACAGCAACGAAATTCTGTAATAGCTTTCCGGTGAGTCTTTTGTTCAAAGGCAGTCGAACAATTGTTGCCGAGCGCGGTCGACCGTTGAGTTATAACACGACTGGAAATCCCGGAATGGCTAGCGGCGGGATGGGAGACGTCCTGACCGGCGTTTGTGCTGGCTTGGCTGGACAAGGTTTATCGCTTTATGATGTTGCAAGGCTGGGTGCATGGGTGTGCGGGCGCGCCGCCGAGACCGCGATTTTCGGCGGAGGACAAAACGAGGAGTCATTGTTGGCTCGGGACGTTATTAATCATCTCGGCGCAGCATTTGACGAACTGTAGGGCGCCGGTGTCGGACGCCGGGAAGTTGGCGTTTCGCAGAAACGCCCTACAATTTCTTGACTCGCTTTACAGATCGACAAGCTACGTGCCATGAATCTTCAAACAGAAAAGACAGAATTTGAAGCACCGAAGACCGAGACGGCTTGGAGTCGCGTGAAGAAAGCACTCGGACCACTCACTGTGGTCGGCGTCATGATCGCAAAATTTTTCGCGAAACTGAAATTTGTCTTGTTGCCGCTCCTAAAGTTCCTGCCGATTTTATTGAAGTCCGGCGGCACCATGCTGCTGATGGTTTGGGTTTATATGCACCTATGGGGCTGGCAGTTTGCTCTCGGATTTGTCCTTCTATTGCTTGTCCATGAAACAGGTCATTTGTTGGTCGCTAAAAAATTTGGGCTCAAGGTTGGCGCGCCGGTGTTCATTCCATTTATGGGTGCGTTCATTGCCCTGAAGGAAGCGCCGCGCAACGCCTGGGTGGAGGCATGCGTCGGAATCGGTGGCCCGATGCTGGGTAGCTTCGGTGCGTTGATATGCAATGTGCTGGGAGAAGCGTTCGGCGCGCCCGTTTTCATCGCGCTTGCGTGGTTTGGATACTTTCTAAATCTGTTTAACCTCACGCCCGTCGGCATGCTGGACGGCGGACGAATCGTGACCGCATTGTCACGCTGGCTTTGGTTGCCAGGCTTCGCGCTGCTTGTTTGGTTCGGGTGGAAGTTCCCGAATTTTGTCGTCTGGCTAATTGTTCTGCTGTCGCTGCCGCGGATCTATTCGCTCTTCCGCAAACGAACCGAAGAAGAACAGCGTTATTTTGAAGTCACTCCCGCGCAACGTTGGACGATGTCGATCGTATACTTCGGGTTGATTGCGGTGTTGCTGTTCGGAATGCACGTGGCGCAGCAAGACCTGCAACAACATGGTGTGCGCGCCCACGGGCATGGACGGGATGCGTTGGTGCAGTAGGGAAGGCGATTCGACCCCGAAGGCTTTCGTGAGTTCACCTCAACCCACCCGCGGGCGGGTTGCCGTGCGACATCTGCAGCTGGCGGGCAACCGTCTCTATACTGCTGTCGCCGCGAACACTTTTTCCGGCTCGAGTCCGATTTTTTGGAGAATCGACCTGAAGCGCTTGTCGGAACGCAACGGCACGAACTCGGGCGCGATGCCAACGCCGTGCAACGATGACGAGCGCTGCTCGCACGCGCGTTCGAGTTCGCGAATTGCGTCATCATGTGCGCCAAGTGCTACCTGCACATGCGCAATGGCATCGCCCGGGCGATAGCCCCAACCCGCGACGGCTGCATCCAGGCTTTGCAGCGCTTCCTTGCGGCGGTTCATGCGTGCATAAGTGATCGCCAGGCCAAACCCTGGTCTGCCGGTGAAATCCTGTGCCTTTTTGTAAAGTGCAATCGCATCATCGAAGCGTCCCATCTCGCGATACAGCGCTGCCAGTGCCGGCTCGCCATAATGGGCGAATGTCGGGTCAAGTTGGAGTGCGCGCTCCCCGGCCACGACCGCTTCATCGTAAAGACCGAAATAGCGGTAAAGCTCGCAGGCGAAGTTGCTCACCCAGAGTGACGCCGGATCGATCCTGTCAGCCCGACGCAAATAAATCAGCGCTTTGTCACGATCGCCGCGAGCGGCGTGCAGAGCAGCGATAAAGTAATTGGACGGGGTCGCGTTCGGTTCCAGCTCGATTGCGCGATTGAATTCTGTTTCGGCGCCGTCGAGATCCCAATCCAATATACGCTTGGTCTCTGCCAGATAAACATGTGCTTCGGCCTCATCTTTGTCGAGCCGTAGCGCACGGATCGCCGCGTCCCGAACTTTTGTATAAGCTTCTAGCGGTGGCACGTACGCATCCGCTAGCCATAACCATGCCTTGGCGATCCCTGTCCAGGCGCGACTGAACTTCGGATCTTTGTTTAACGCGCGCTCGAAAAACTCCAGGCTTTTCCGCAAAGCATCCTCGGTGCTTTTGTCGGAATAAAAGAGGCCCTGCAAATACGCATCGTAAGCATCCGTGCTGTGTGAGGCCGGCGGCGAAATCGCCAACTTGAGTTTTAATGCATCGACAATCGACCGCGTGATCTCATCCTGAACAGCAAAAATTCCGTGCAACTCACGATCGAACTTTTCCGACCAAAGCGTGAAACCGTTTGACGCATCAATCAATTCCGCCGTTACGCGCACGCGATTGCCATCGCGTCGAACGCTTCCCTCGAGGACATGCTCAACATTTAACTTCCTCGCGATTTCACCGAGTTCGGCCTGTTTATCCTTAAACCAGAAAGAAGAGCGTCGGGCCGCCACGCGAAGGCCATCGATCCTCGCCAGAGCGGTCAAAATTTCCTCCGCGATGCCGTCGCTGAAATAGTCATGATCTCGTCCGGGGCTCAGATCGCTGAAAGGCAAAACCGCGACTGAGCGTTGCTCGAAACCTGCGGTGCGCGCCATATCGATCCTGGCGGCTACATCGGCAGCGGGCGTTCGGACAATTCCGTATCGAGTGAGATCGAAAAACCAGGAGAGTACCAGTGCCACTGGAAATCCCAGCACCATCAGGAGTACGATCAGACGCACGACCCAATTCGGGATATCGAAAACGGGAAAAACCTGTGCGATCCCCTGCGCGAGAGCCCAACCGGCCACTACGTACGCAACCGCGACGCTGTAAACCCTCCTTCGCTTTAGCTCGCCGAAAAACTCTTTTGGATTCACTGCTCAATCAGCCAGACCAAGCCTCGTATTTCGTCTGCCGTTGGCAATGGACAAGTTTCAGCTTTGATCGCGAATTACGCTGATCTTCGCAAGAGAGAAACCAGATCTTTAAGAGAAAATTGCAGATCCGACTTGGGATCATCGATCCCAACGGCTTACTTCCGGAAGTCGAGTGCGCCCTTCTTTAGCGCGTAAATGTAGCCCACCATCAAGATCGAGATGAAGCTGAGCATGCTCCAGAAGATGAGGCTGCTCTGCTTAATTGCATCTTTGTAAACGACCGCCCACGGATACATGAACACGATCTCGAGATCGAACAGGATAAAGAGCATCGCCACGAGATAAAACTTTACGCTGAACCGCGGCTGGGCTTCGCCCTGTGGAATCATCCCGCATTCGTAAGCGGTATCTTTTGCGCGCGTCCGCTTGCCGCTTGCGCCAACTAAGACGCTGACGAATAGCGCGGACCCGGCAAATAGGATTGCGACGATAATTTGCAGGAGAATCGGCAGATATTCTCGTAGCATCCCGAAACCTCGCTGAAGCTGGGAACTGGTTTACTTTACGCCAGCAAGATGGCCATTCTGCGGAGCAATGGCGCTGGCAAGGGCCGAAGGCAATCCCTTGTATTTCTTGCCGTTTTTCTTGACCGCGCCGCGCGCAACGAGATTTTGTAATTTCTCGTACGCCCGCAACCGCAGCATTTCCTCGCCTCCGCTGGCCGCGTTGCGTGCCCGAAGATTCTCGTGCACGATGTCGAACAGTTGCTTGAACTCGAAGGACGAACGCCGGGAGAGGACAGCAACCAACTCCTCAGTCACCAGGTCAGGAACCCGACGGGAGAATGCATTTTTCTTTAGAATAGCCATAGGGCGAGGAAAATAGCACATTTTCGGCAGAGCGCAGCACTTTTCTTTTGAGTTCTGAAAATAGTGTCGAAATGGCGCAGCTTTGGGTCGCGAGTTTAGTATCCGAGGGCTTTACCCCCGGCCCTGAATGTCAATAGACCAGCTGCGATCCCAATTGCCGCGTCATTTAGCGTGATCGGTCCGAGCGACTCGACCACATAACCGTCACGATCGTATCGCTGTGAGGTTACGATGGGGCTCAGATGTTTCGTGATCACTTCAGGCGATGGAATCTTGGCTAGATCGACGTTAGAGGCTACCGATGGCTTAAACGCTGCAGCCAACATCAATATTGGTCGTAGCGAGGCATCGAGCCGTGAATAAAGAACTGCTGTGTCGAGATAAGCAAAAAAATTTGACGGGGCTGGCAGCCCGCGCGCAGCGGTCTTGTAGGTCTGCGAATCTGCCAGTTCCGAGGTGTGACCCAGACTGCGCTTCACTGCCTCCTCCGCTAAAACGGGATTGAGCGCTATTATGAGAATCCGATCTGACAAGGCGATTGTCGGCGTGACCGAAATAAGGTTTCCTGACGATTGTTTCGAAAAATAGCGGACCCCGTCCTTTTCGGTTTGAGTCCAGGTCGTGGGTTCATCGGCTCTAATGATAGTTTCCGCGATTTTTCCCGCTTTCGCCATATCCAGCACGGGCACGGTCACAAGCAAAAATGGCCAGTTCGCACTTGAAGGCCAGTCTGCTAAAGATCCCAACTCAGGCCCAAATGCGGCTTTCCAATCGTCAGCCGTGATCCCGCTATCGGCAAATACCTGGGAAATTTTCTGCGCTATCCCGCCAATGCCAGCTACCTGGTTTAATGCCTTCATTTTGTCCCCTAAATCGAGCAGCGTCGCCAGATAAAAGAATGTCTCTCGCGTGCCTAGTGTCAGGGAGGATCGACTCAGTGTTGCGTTCGACTCCACCTTGGGCATTCCGACAAAGAGGAGATCGTGTATTTTCCCATTTTCGAATCGCATCGCGTCAGAAATGCTTCGCATCTGTTCCAGCACAGAAAGCGTTCTGGTATTTGGTGGCGGCGGGGCTTGGATTGCAGCGCGGAGGACGGCAAGCCGTTCAGAAATCGCCTTTGGCTGCAGATAAAAGGACAGCGCGTAGTTCGACGGTCGGCGGGAAACGGCTGTGCGATACGATTCGTCTTTACTGAGCGTTTCCTGCGAATTTTTAGCACGACCCTCGGCACGGTCGAGTAACGCCTTCAGTTCTGTCAGATCTGTGGCGGCCAGAAACCAGGGAGGATCGTACGCTGTCGCCAACGTGAACGGAGTCGCGGCTAACAATTCTATTTCGTGACGCCCGTATTTGATCTTCTCGCGCTTCGCGCCCGGATTTTTTTCTAGAATCTGGGATCGCCATTTTCCGATTACGCGCTCCGCGTCTTCCGGTCTGCCTCGAAACCGGAACCCGCCAACAAGAGTTGGGCTCTTACCTTTGAGCGATGTTAGCGCTAGGAAGACACTCTTCGGATCGAGGTGTTCGATCTCGCTCAGGGTCCGACCGACCGCATCCCCGCTCGAAAGATTTGCGAGTGGCTTGCGAAGAAAATCCTGGACCGCCGGTTCTCGGTAAAGCGAATAAAGGTCGGAATGATGCCACTGGTCGCGAGTCCGATTTAAATCCGGCATTTGCGCCAGAAAAATTGTTTCCCGCGGCAGCAGCGCGCTCGCGGATAGCGCCCAGGTTTCATGAGAAAGGTTCCAGATGTACCATCCCCCAAGTGCGACGACGGCGCATGTGATCGCCAGCAACAGGATTCGCCTCATAACACAGCAGGTTGTCTGTCTGATTCTCTCCCGGTTCCTGTTCTGGATGGATAGGCGTATTCCTGCAAACTGCGCACGCTTACTTTCCGTTTTTGTAACGACCGAATTCCGTTCGCACTTGCCAGCGCGGCGCGCACCGTGGTCATGATTGGAATTCGCTGCGCAAGAGAGGCATTGCGAATGCGCACCTCGTCCTCGCGCGGAATCTTTCCGCTGGGGGTGTTAATGATGAAATTGATATCGCCATTTTTTACGCGATCCAGAACGTTTGGGCGGCCTTCGCGCAGTTTGAACACTTTCGTTACGGAAATCTTCGCTGCCTTCAGAACTTCAAATGTGCCCGCAGTGGCGATAATTCCGAATCCTAGCTTCACAAACTCTCGAACCACTGGAACAACCGCTTGCTTATCGCTATCCTTGACGCTGACGAAGATATTCCCACCCCTCGGTAACGGCGGTGGCGCAGCCATCTGCGATTTCGCGTAGGCCAGACCAAGATCTGCGTCGATACCCATTACTTCGCCAGTCGATTTCATTTCCGGGCCCAGCGAAATATCCACGCCCTCATAACGCAAAAACGGAAAGACCGCTTCCTTCACGGAAAAATGTTGCGGCACGATTTCTTTTGTGAATCCCAGCTCGCGCAACGATTTTCCGGTCATCACTTTGGCAGCGACTTTTGCAAGCGGGACGCCGATCGCTTTGCTTACGAACGGAATCGTACGCGAGGCACGCGGATTCACTTCCAGGACATAAACATCGTTTCCTTTCACCGCGAATTGCACATTCATCAATCCGCGTACTTTTAATTCTCGTGCCATCGATTTTGTTGCCGCCGAAATTTCGTCGAGGACTTTTTGTGGCAGCGAGAACGTCGGGATGACGCAGGCGCTATCACCGCTATGGATACCCGCCTCTTCGATGTGCTCCATGATCGCGCCGATCACGGTTGTTTCGCCATCGGAGATGCAATCCACATCGACTTCGATCGCATCTTCGAGAAAACGATCGATCAGCACTGGACGATCCGGTGTTACTTCGATTGCGCTCGCCATGTAGCGGCGAAGATCTTCCTCGTTGTAAACCAGCTCCATAGCACGACCGCCGAGGACAAACGAAGGTCGAACTAAAACCGGATAACCAACTTTCTTCGCAATTGCGGTTGCTTGTTCAGTGCTATTGGCTGATCCATTCGGGGCCTGACGCAGCCCGAGTTTGTCGAGCATGGCCGCGAATAGTTTTCGATCTTCCGCGGTCTCGATGCTTTCGGGCTGCGTACCTAGAATCGGCACCCCCGCCGCCGTCAGTCCGTTGGCCAGATTTAGCGGCGTTTGACCGCCAAACTGGACGAACACGCCCTCCGGTTTTTCCTGATCGTAAATATTGAGCACGTCCTCCAGAGTGAGCGGCTCAAAATAAAGTTTGTCGCTCGTGTCGTAATCGGTGGAAACTGTTTCTGGATTCGAGTTGACCATGATCGTTTCGAACCCGAGCTCGCGCAGCGCGAACGCGGCATGCACGCAGCAGTAGTCGAATTCGATTCCCTGGCCGATGCGGTTTGGACCGCCGCCCAGAATCATGATCTTGGGTTTGCCGCTCTCGCGCCGCTCGTTCTCGTCGCCGTAGGTCGAATAGTAATAGGGCGTGTAAGCTTCAAACTCCGCCGCGCACGTATCGACGAGACGATAGGTAGGCAAGATGCCGAGCGACTTTCGTTCTGCGCGAATTTCACTCTCGGTCACACCATTTGCTACCGCTAGTTGCCGGTCTGAAAAGCCAAGTTTCTTGGCGCGGAGGAATGGTGGCAGCGGCATCTTGGCTCGCCGTGGCGCGGACATCCTGAGGGTGCGAGGCAACACTTGCCCTTCCCCAACAATCTGCGCGATGTTCCGCAAAAACCATCGGTCGATCTTTGTTAGCTCGAAAACATCGTCAATCGACATTCCGTCCTGGAATGCCTGGGCCAGATAAAAGATGCGGTCTGAGTTGGGAATCGAAAGTTTCAGTCGCAGAGTCTCGGGGTCAGCAAATCGATCTGTGCCGTCCCCGCATAAACCGAAACGCTTGATCTCCAGGCTACGCAGCGCTTTTTGCAATGCTTCCTTGAACGTGCGCCCGATCGCCATCGCTTCACCTACGCTTTTCATTCGCGTCGTCAGCGTCGCGTCTACTTGCGGAAATTTCTCGAATGTAAAGCGCGGCACCTTAACGACGCAGTAATCAATGGTTGGCTCGAAGCATGCCGGCGTCTCGCGAGTGATGTCGTTTTTAAGTTCGTCAAGCGTGTAGCCGACCGCGAGCTTGGCCGCGATTTTTGCAATTGGGAAACCCGTTGCTTTTGACGCCAGCGCGCTCGAACGCGATACGCGTGGATTCATTTCGATCACGACCATGCGGCCATTATCCGGGTTGACGGCAAACTGAATATTCGATCCGCCAGTCTCGACGCCGATCTCGCGAATCACCGCAAAGGCGGCGTCGCGCATCATCTGGTACTCTTTGTCGGTGAGCGTTTGGGCGGGTGCGACTGTAATCGAGTCGCCGGTATGCACGCCCATCGGATCGAAATTCTCGATGGAACAAACCACCACACAGTTGTCCATTCGGTCGCGCATTACCTCCATCTCGAACTCTTTCCAGCCAACCAGCGATTCTTCGATCAACACTTCGCGAACCGGCGAGAGATCGAGCCCCCGTGCAACGATAACGTCGAGTTCTTCCCGGTTATAGGCAATGCCGCCACCCGTCCCGCCGAGAGTAAATGCCGGCCGAATAATAAGCGGAAAGGTTCCGATTTCATCGGCAACGCAATCTATATCCGTCGGCGAACGAGCGACCCCGGAGCGCGGCACCTCGAGCCCGATGCGCAACATCGCCTCTTTGAACAATTGCCGATCTTCGCCTTTTGCGATCGCCTGTGCGTTTGCGCCAATCAATTTCACGCTGTGCCGCGCCAGCGCGCCGTTGCGATTCAATTCCATCGCCGCATTGAGCGCGGTTTGCCCGCCCAACGTTGGTAGAATCGCGTCAGGCTTTTCGCGTTCCATGATTGCCTCGATCACTTCCGCAGTGATCGGTTCGATGTAGGTGCGATCGGCGAACTCTGGATCAGTCATGATGGTCGCCGGGTTCGAATTCACCAGCACAACCGCATAACCTTCTTCGCGGAGCGCCTTGCACGCTTGCACGCCGGAATAATCAAATTCGCAGCCCTGTCCGATCACGATTGGACCGGAGCCGATAAGCAGGATTTTGTTGAGCTCGTTATTTCGCGGCATCTGCGCCAGCGCGGACAATAAACGAAATCAGCCGAACGTCACGCGCGAATCGTAGCTGGATGTCAGCCAGCTCTGGTTCGGCAGGCTGGCAGCCCCCCTCCGCTACGCCACTTGTGCCATGCGTTGCCGATCAAGCCAGACTTTACAGATGCTTTTGATGCGTGTGAGCACGTAATAAACTGTCTGGCTGCGGATGCGCACCAGCTCTCCGCCGACGATGCGCCTGACGAAATCGCCTGGCAGATCGAGGATCTCCTGAGGCGTCGAGCCTTCGAGTCCCTTGCAGAGAATCGCTGTCATCGACCGGGTGAGCGTCTGCACTTCCGGGCCAAGCGTCATGCGAATGTGTGCCTTGCCGTTTTCATCGACGTGCAGGTAAACGCCTACCGTGTCCGTGCATTCCTCATCTTTGCGTACATCAGCCAGATCGAACTTCTCGTCTTGCAGCGGTTCCTGCTTCTTCGCGTTGTCTGCATAGGAAACGAGCGTCTCACGCCGCTCATCTTCCGGCAGCGATTCAAACAGGTCGATGATTTTGTTGAGCTTCACTGGATAAGTTCCCCCCGAATCGAGCGCGGTGCCCGCCTCATCCAATTTCCCGCAGACTTTGCTCATTGACGGCTCACGCGCTCTTTTCGATCGGCGCGCCGACTTTGTTGCCCCATTCTGTCCAGGAACCATCGTAATTGCGCACGTTCTCGAGTCCGAGCAGATAGGTAAGCACGAACCAGGTGTGACTTGAGCGCTCACCAATCCGGCAATAAACGACTGTGTCTTTCTCTGGGCCAACGCCACATTGATCGAAGTAGATTTTCGCCAGTTCGGCGGCCGGTTTGAAAGTGGCGTCGTCATTCGTTGCCGTCTTCCACGGCATGCTCTTAGCCCCGGGAATATGGCCGCCCCGCAACACGCCCTCCTGCGGATACTCTGGCATATGCGTGATCTCGCCGCGATATTCGCCCGGTGAGCGGACATCGATCAGCGGTTTGCCACTCTTGCTTTGCGCCAGCGCCTCATCGAAAAATGCACGGATCTCCTCATCGAAGCGTTTCTTCGGCACCAGATAGTTGGTCGTTGGATATTTCGGAACTTCGCGCGTCATCGGCCGCTGTTCCGCTTTCCATTTGTCGCGGCCACCGTTGAGAATTTTTACTTTCTCGTGACCGAACAAGCGGAACGCCCAGAGCGCGTAACAGGCCCACCAGTTCGCCTTATCACCATAAAAAATGCATGTCGTGTCCGGCGTGATGCCGTGCCGGCTGCAAAGCCGCGCGAATTTTTCCGGCGAAATATAATCGCGAATCACAGGGTCCTGTAAGTCGGCGCGCCAATCGATGTGCACCGCGCCCGGGATATGCCCAGTGTCGTAAAGCAATACGTCTTCATTCGACTCGACAATTCGAATGCCTTCGTCTTTCAGATGTTTCTCCAGCCAATCGGTTTCTACCAAAGCCTCGGGATGCGCATAGTGGGTGGGGTGCGTAGCCATAGGGTACAAATTTCAGACTAGTCTAGCCAAGTCGCAAGGAGGATCTAATGCGACGTGGGAACAAGCTCGCTCGCCGGGTAGAGCACGCCGTTTTTGATCACCGTGTCGATGTCGGAGGCGTGTGTGATGTCGTCGAGCGGATTTGAGTTCAAAATTACGAGATCGGCGAAGTTCGCCTTCTCGATCTTTCCAATGTGGCTACCGATGTCACCGCCGAAAAGTTTCGCCGCATTAGCAGTGGCACATTGAAGAATCTGCATCGGCGTTAGGCCGGCTTCTTTCATCAACTGGAACTCCCGAAATAACGCCGGGCCGTGAATCGTTCCGATGTTTCCGGCATCGGTTCCTGCGGCAATTGTCACGCCCGCATCTTCCAGCTTCTTCAGATTCGGCAGCGCTATATCGTAAGTTTTTTTGATTCGATCGAGCGCTTCTTCCGGCTTCGCCAGCGCGTCCTTAATTCGCTGCGGCAATTTATCTTGTGGGATTTTGGTAACGTCCAGTGTAGCGATCACTTCCGGATTGCCCCACGCTTCTTCCTCCGGCGTGAGATTCAGCTGGTGCGAAAAGACACGTCCGTACCGCTCGAACACCACCAGCGTCGGACACAAAATGATGTGCCGGTCTTTTAAGAGCTTTACGAACGCGTCGTCAACGGGTTTGTCGATCACGCTGTGGACGAGGATGTCGGCGCCTTCTTCAACCGCTGCACGCGCCGTTTCGAGTTCGGTGGCGTGAACCGCTACCCTAATTTTATGCGCATGACTTTCTTCGATCGTTGCACGCGCTATTGGTCGAAATGATTCCACCGGATGTTCTTTGTCCACGATGTACCAGATCTTCACCAGATCCGGTTTTTGTTCCGCCAGCTTGCGTACGAACTCGCGCGTTTGATCGGGACTGTCGATCCTCACAATCGGCGGATCGCCGAGATCGAGTTTCTCGCGCGAGACGCTCGAGATCAGTGGGCCAGCAACCGCGACGCGAGGGGCCTTGGCGGTGGCGCTTGCGCGCTTGCGGACTTCGAAATTCCACATCGGCCCGCCGACATCCACCACGCTGGTGATCCCGCATCGGATGTATCGCGCGAAGACATCGTCAAGATGCGACTTGATCCACGCCACTTCGTCTTTGTAGGGGCGGATACTGTTCAGATCTGCGCCGTCCGGTCGCGTGAAAAGATCGCCCGACTGAAAGAAGTGAACGTGTGTGTCGATGTAACCCGGCAAAATGAATTTGCCTACGCAACCGATTTGTTTTCCAAGTGTCGCCGCGTCCTGCTTACCCATCGCTACGCGCTCGATCTTATCGCCATTGATCACTACGGTCGCGTTCGGCATCACCTTGCCATCGGCCGGGTTGATCACGGTTGCGCCAACGAGCGCAATTTTCTCGGCGTGCGCCGTGACCGCGACGATAAATAAACCAAGACCGAGTATGATTTTCAGTTTCATTATCGGATTCCTTCCACTAGCGCAGCGGCCTCGCGGTCGATCGCAGCGTAATCGGGCTTACGCGGCCGCAAATAAAATTCGTCGATCATAATTTGGACAAGTGCGGCCGCAGGCACGGCGAGAATTACGCCGAACAGCCCAAAGATTGTGCCGGTTGCCAGAGTGAAGAACAAGATGTTGACCGGATGTAGTCGCATCTCTTTGCCAAGGATTCCCGGCACAAGCAGATTCAGCTCAATTTGGTAAACCACCACAATAGCGCCGAGTGCGAGCCAGAATTTCGTCGCGCCCATGCTCAGCGCGACCAGCAGAATAGGAAGGGCAACGAGAAATGCGCCAATGTTCGGCAGGAACTCACCGAAAAACGCGAATACGCCGAAGATCAGCGCCGGTTGCACCCCGATCAGCCAAAGCAACACGCCAATGGAAACTCCGGTTATTATGCCGTTGATGGCGACGCCGCGGGCCCATGCGATCATTTGTCGCATCAGTCGCTCCAGTGTGCGGTGCGCTTGTTGACGATACCGGTCCGGCGCGAGTGCCAAATAGGCGGCAACAAGAGGTCGCGGGTTAGCCAGCACAAAAATGAGCAATAGAATCGCGAACACGAGGCTGACGAGCCCGCCGACCAAGCCGATTGTCGATCTTAGCAAAATGTTCCCGAGTGTTCCGAGCGTCTCGCCCACTTTGCCGGCGATTTCATCGCTCCGAGGAAGCGCTTGACGCACTGCTGGATAGTTTCGGGTGACTGATTCGATGCGAGTTCGAATGCCTTGCCAAATCCTGGGTGCACTCTGCACCAATTCCTGGCTTTGCCTGGTCAAAGGAGGAATGGCAAAGAGAATGATTGTCCCCGCGGTAGCAAGCAGCGCAGAGATTAGGAGGATCACGCTGCCGTGATAACTCAGCGGTGCATGCTGATTTTCGTGCTCAGATTCTTTCATGAAACGCGATGTTTGTTGGCGGAAACCATCAGGCAAAGCGGATTTTCGCGCCGGCGCCTGAGAATGACAAGAAATGCTGGTGATTGAACGAAAATCTTGCAATCGGCGTCCACTTCCGCGTGTTTACTTGCTTTCAATGCGAAGACGGCGCGTAGTTTTTGCTGGGGCGTTCCTAGCAACTGCAGCGATTTGGGCATGGTCTGTCTCGGGATCGACTCCTGATAAATTATCCGGCTACGCGTATGAAGATACGCGGCGCTTGGTGGCGTTCGTGGAGCAGGCCGCAAGTTTGATGGAGCGGAAGGGCGAAAGCGCTTTTTCAGAATTTGGCCGCAAAGGTTCGAAATGGTTCAGCGACCCTTATTATCTTTTGTGTATGAACCTGATGGCACCTGTGTGTTTCATCCGCTTCAGCCGGACTGGGTTGGCAAAAACATGTCCGAGCTGCGCGACATGAATGGCAAACCGATGGTGCAGCTGGTCGCTGCAGTTAGCGAAAAGCCGCAGAAGGATGCCAGTGGCTGGGTCTTTTATCTTTGGCCCGACAGAACGCAATTGATTCCGCAGTGGAAAAGCGCCTACGTCCGCAAAGTGGTCACGCCGTCCGGCAAAACGTATGTCATTGGCAGCGGCGTGTATGACCTCAAGATGGAGAAAGCGTTTGTGGAAGAACGGGTGCGGATGGCCTCCGAGTTGTTAGAATCTCAGGGGAAAGACGCGGCTTTTCGAGAGTTTCGTGATCCCGCTTCGCCGTTTGTCTTTCTGGGGACGTTCGTCTTTGTACTGGACACGCAGGGACATGCCATCGTCGATCCGGCATTTCCGACGCAGAGCGGGCGCGACCTTTCGCAGTTTGAGGACGCGGTTGGTCGCCGTCCTGTGCAACAGATTTTGGAGAAGCTGCGGAACGCCGACGAAGCCTGGGTGCAATATTTATGGCCCAAGCCTGGCTCATCATTGCCATCGCGTAAGCTCGTTTATGTTCGAAAGGCGGGTGTCGGTGGCGAAACGTTTATTGTTGGCTCCGACTTTTTCCTCGCCACGCCAATCTGGATGAAAGACTAGAGTAGGCGGCAATGGCAAAGCGACCCGGCGGCCTGATTTACTGGGTGGACGAGAAGCCGCCTGGGTTTGAATTGGCCGTGCTGGCAGTGCAACACATCTTTTTAATGTCGAGCACGCTGGTGTTGCCGGTCGTTCTAGTGACAGAGATTGGTGGCGGCTTCGACCAGGTGCGCGCAGTCGTGGCGTTGACTATGATCGCTTGCGGTCTCGGCACGATGGTGCAGGCGATGCGCTGGCATGGGATTGGTTCCGGCTTTCTCTGTCCTAATTTATGCGGTCCGAATTTTTTTGGCGCATCAGTGGAAGCCGCGTGGCTCGGTGGGCTGCCGTTAATGCGCGGCATGACCATCGCGGCAGGACTAGTTGAAGCATTGTTCGCGCGCGTCGTTCATCGCCTGGGATTTTTGTTTCCGCCAGAAATCACCGGGTTGGTGGTGCTCATGGTCGCGGCTGGCATTGTTCCGCTAGGGGCATCGAAATTTTTAGGCATCAATTATCCCGGCGAGCCAATCCGCGGCACAAATCTTTTAGCAGCGACGTTAACGTTGCTGGTCATGGTAGGAATCAATGTCTGGGGAAAAGGCAAATTAAAATTGTACGGCGTGCTGATCGGGATGGCCTTCGGATACCTAATCTGTTTTCTCCTGGGTCTGATAAGTTCAGTTCAATTTCACGATGTGATGGCGGTAGGTTGGGTCGCCGTGCCGCAGTTCGATG
>QHNV01000066.1 GCA_003218535.1 Verrucomicrobiota bacterium | reverse complement strand
ATAGTTTGGAATTGTTCAAAGGAGGGCGTCAATCGAATCGGTTTCTTCGGCTTGCGATATTTCAAGTTGCCAGCTGGATTGGTTGTCAGCACTTGATCGCGCACCGCGAGTGCGAGCGCGTCACGAATCACGCTGAGTGCGCGATTCCAATACGATTCGGACCAGTGGCCATAATGGTCGTTCAGGAATGTGACGACCTGGCTCTCCCGCAAATCGCGCATCGGTTGCGTCCGCGCAATCGTCCAATGCGTTTTCACCGTGACAATGACGCGCCGTTTCTCGCGTAAGGTGACAGGCGATCCGCGCAGCGTTGGCGCGTAAACGTCTTCCAGCCAGCGCAGGAACGTGATCTTGCCAAAGCGCGGATCGGTGCGCTCGAGTCGCATCTTGAACTCGGCCAGCTTCCGTTTCGCGAGCGCGAGGTCTTTGGTTTCCAACGATTCGCGATAGACCTTGCCGCTGACGCGCACATTCGCGAAGAAAACGCCGCTCGGTCGATATTGGTAAAGGCCGGAGACGCCTGCGATCTTGCGCCATTGCTGTTGCCACTGGGATTGTGATTTCGGTTTGCCGTGATGATGAGTTGAGATAACGTGCGATTGCATGACGGTGATGACTTTAGCGAGTGTTAGATTTCAGTTCAACACTCTTAATTACAACCGTCACAAGTCGTGTTGTAAATCGTTTAGGCAGAATGGATCACGGGGGTATAGCTCAGTTGGTAGAGCGTCTCGTTCGCAATGAGAAGGCCAGGGGTTCGAATCCCCTTACCTCCAGTCCCAAGAGCTTTCTGGGCTGTCGCGCCGTAGCTTTAGTGGACGGACATTCTTCACTACGCGTTGTCAACCGCTTTTCCGATTGGAGGCAAACACGCGTGCAGCGTCCGAGAATGAGGGCCCCCTGCATTACATGCAACTGGTGCGAAAGGCGCCTCCGACTGTGCGCCGAATATTTTTGGGACAGATTGATTGTCAGTGCTGAAAGTGTCGTTTCTTTGTCTTCGACTAGTCTCCAAATAAGCTTGCGCAAAATTCGAAACACAATCATGATCAGCGCGTGAGAATAGGAAACAGGTTTAGTCGCCTGTGCGGTTCGTCGGTTCGATGCACGACGGTCGTGCTCACGCTCGCATTTTCCGCATCAGCATTCGCTACTGATCCGAGCAAGAACGTGGTGGTCCCGGCACAGTCACAGCGGGTCATGAAGAGTCCGAAGAAAATGTGCTACACGTTCACTACAACATCGGGTATTCCTGTGCCCTGTGAAAGGCTCAGCCCGATTCCGACTACCGTCAGCCCGATGACTGTCTACGGAAACGCGACGACCAAATAAAATAAGTTCCAGGATTAGGAGTGCCCTGAGGTGCTTGAGCGCAGGCTCAAGCGCCGTTCAGCTTTTTTAGGGAACTTCGTTCCGCGGTTTTCTTAGAACGGGTCCAAAAACACTGCTGGCAAGTGTGTTTGCCACTCGAAGATCAGTGCCCGATTACGCGCAGCGAAGGCTCATTGACCAAAACGCCCGGCGTCGTACGACGCCCTGTCTGGTCGATTTCATGACGATCAATGAATCGAATCGGCGAGACGGTCGTAGTGCCGATCGGCTGCAGTTTAACACGTTGCGGGATAAGCGAACCGGTGATGAAAATCGCCCGCTCTTCAACTTTTTGCTTCCGTTCGGAGGTTTGGTTAGTCGTGGGATCGGCGAGCGCTGTTCCGGCAAGTATGCTGGCCGCGACGAGAGTTGCAACGCTTGAAGATGTCAGGACCTTCACAAACAAAACTACACCCGGGAAGGTAGGGTGTGCAAATTATTGAAGCGATGACGATGGCCCCTCCCGACCAAAGCAAGAGAGGCAATAGCTGTTGCCACTGCCTCTCCGCAGACCTAACCAAAACGTCAGTATTAGAATTTCTTCGTTAGGCGGGCGTAAACGAACCGGCCGGTAGCATCGTAAGTAAAGCCGGGATAACCAACAGCGTTTCCACCTTCCCCCCAGGCCTTCGGTGGATCCTGACCGAAGATGTTATTGCATCCAATAGTAATGATCGTGCCTCGCAGCAGATGGTCCAAGACGGTACCGTATTTACTGGTCTGCGCCGAGGCCGTTTCTAGAGGCGCACCGTCCTTGCCACGGACGACCTCTTTTTCGCCCTTCGAATAGCCAGGCACAGGATTGGTCTCAACTGGAAGAAGAAGAGCGGTGAAGTCATAGGAAAGCTGACCGTCGAAGAAAAACGTCTGGTGAACCCAGTGATGGTGAAGGTTTGGCGTAAATTCGTGGAATCCGTCGGTGTAGCGCACGATGGTAAAGAGATCGAAGCCCTTCCATGTCCACTCGAGACTGGAATTACCTTTCCATTTATACCAACCTTCATTCGACGTACCCGGATCGGTGGTTCTGCCGGCCAAGTTGCCATTGTCTGGCCCGAACTCTCGGAAGATGAACCCCTGGAAGATGAATTCATCCAGGTAGGTTACTTGAGTCTGCGAAGTGAAGGTCCCCCAGGGCGTTGGCCTCTGGTAGTAAAGGCCGAAGTCAACCCCGCGAGCCTCTTGATTGCCGATGTTCTGATTTCGAATCAAGATACGTGTGATGTTTCCACCAATGTCACGCTCCACCTTTTCGCCGGGCAACAATGTGCCGGTTAGTTCACGTTGCAGTACTTGGTCGGCCAGGGGCGCAGTGACAACGCCGGTGCGCTCGATATCCCAAAAATCAACCGAGAGGTTCAAACCGGGCACATATTTCGGCGAGTAAACAAAGCCGCCGCTGAACGAGCGGGAATCTTCAGGCTGGAGCCCGGGATTACTGCTTATAAGGGTGTTCGTCTCAGGCTCAAAGACGCCGCCTTTCATCGGATCGTGAGAAGGCTCCAGGGTTGAGAGCGGAGACCCAAACAGTTCCTCAAGGCTGGGCTCTCGAAAGCCTTCGCCCCAAGTGGCACGGAGAGTCAGCTGCTCGTCGAACGGTTGCCAGCGCATGCCTACCTTCGGCACCAAGACATTAGTATTGTTGTTCAGAAACTCTTCAAATCGCGCCCCAGCCGTAAACTCCAGGGAATAAAAGCCCGGAATCATTGCCTTGGTCTCGCGCTGCAGCTGCGGATTTTTGCCGTCGCCTGTGTAGTACGTACTCGTCACGGGGCTGAAGATGGGAATTCTGGTCTCTGCGTAAAACGCATACGTCTTCCTTCCACCCTCAGCAGCCGGAACTGGGGAATTGCCGACGATGTCCCCCTCGACGTTGAGCATATCCGGCTCCTCCTTCAGCGATTCGCGGCGGAACTGACCACCGAAGGCCAAACCAACACCGCCGGCCGGCAAGTTGAAGAGCGCCGTCGTATAGATCGTGGCATCCAAGGTCCACAGCTTTGAGGTGTCTTCGTCCTTGGGATGGACTCTGGCAAAATCGATCGTGGCCTGATTCGACGGGATCGGAGCGCGAAAATCACCGAAAGGATCAAATGCCACGGTCGTGCCGATAAATTGCGGAGATGTCGGATTAAAGATCGGATCGGCTTGGTTCAAGATGCGGTTGAATCGCGAGGCGGACACTTGCGTCCCGGTAACCGTATTTTTGAGTTGGCTGTAACGGAACCCGGCGTCGTACCCCCAGGTTCCGTTGAAGAGCTTGTCCCCCTTGATGCCGATGGTGCTCAGCCACGCGTCGGTTTCGTTATCGAACAAACGGTTTCCAAACTCAGCCAGACGCGCGCGGGTGCCGCCCGAGATAATTTGCTCGAAGGGATTAAAAGGATTGAACGCGTCAGCCGGGACACCGGTCTCCGCGTGGGTGGGTGTGTTGGGTGGCTCCGAGCCTGGCGCAATTGGCGAATGCGACGGAATGGCCAATGTGGTCTGACCCAAGGTCTGGAATGAACCAGTTGCTGGAGCTGCCAGTTCGTTGTGCGTTTTCACGTTCTGATAAAAGCCGTCCGCATAGACGACCATCTGATCGCCAAAGACCTTGTGGTCACCACTCAACCACAGCCCGTAGCGCTCTGATTCCGGGAAGGAGAGCGAGAACTGATTGAAATTGAACCCGGGACGCAGACCGCCGGCCGCCCTGACACGGTTATTGGCATCGTAGAGATACCTGTTTGCCGGGGACAACCCGTTTGTAAAATCTGGTGCACTTGCAAATTCAGTCCCACCAGGATTTAAATTCTGGCCACCAGCAGCCCCCGCCACATCGCTGCTGAGCTGAAGATTATATGGGCTGTTATTCGAGCTCAGGAATGGCGGAACGGCCGAGAAACCACGATCACGGTTGGCGATGGAGTTGCGATGATAGTAATTCAAGACGCCGGTGATGTTAGTATCTCCCTTGCCAACACCGAAGATGCCGTATGTGTCGAATAGACCCGAGTCTTTATCGAGCGTGTTGCCGTATTCGACTCTTGCTTCCGCGCCGTCGTAATTGTGACGCATCTTAAGGTTCACGACGCCGGCCACCGCATCCGCACCATAGGTGGTGGATGCGCCGTCTTTCAGAATTTCGATGCTCTCAATAGCGGCTTCAGGAATCGAATTCAAATCGACAAACATCACATTGACCAGGCCGGGGTTGTTGCCCGTCGGATAGGGAGCGACTCGGCGTCCATCGAGAAGGATGAGAGTGGCTCTGGCATCGAAACCGTGGAGCGCAACTGTCGCCGCACCCACAGCGGTGTTGGAGCCGTTTTCATTATTCGAAATCGGAACGACGTTCGCGTTCACGATCGGCAGGCTGAGGAGAAATTGCTCGGTGGTAATATAACCTGACTTGTTGATGTTTTGGCGGTTGTAGGTGTCAACCGGGTTCGGTCCCACTTCTTCTGCCGTCGGAATGTTCGAACCCGTTACGATGACGCGCTCGACTTCCGCCCCGGGCGGCGTCGGGGCAGCCCCAATGTCCGTCGACAGCGGCGGGAGGTTCTGGGCAAATGCGCTTGAGGCGATGATGAGAGGGATTCCGACGCAGGCTGCAAGAGTCATGCGGAAGAATCCGAACTTACGAAGTTTGGTTCTGGTCATGAGTTTCTCCTTTAGTTAATAGGTCAGTGGCCTAATTTTGGAGTAGGACTCTGACCTACGATTATGTCGACGGATTAAAGAAAATCTCGGAGAATAGCAAGACTATTTTTGCGTTTTTAAGATATTTTTTGAATGGCCGACTTTTGCGTATGTCATCCCGCGTCATAGTGCAGCGCAAGTGGGTTTTCTGCTTTCCCTTCCGCTCTTCGGACTGTGCACCCGCGTCAGTCTCGAAAATACGAGCGACGCGAAAGAACGATTGCAGGGAACGCTTTCGCGTTTAAGGTGCGCTCTCCAATTCTAAAATATGTTTCAGACGTTTCTTGCTCAGGCGCAAAGTGCGGCTCCTCAACAGATGCCAGGTGGCGGCATTGGTTCATTTTTTGTGCCGCTAATTTTTATTTTCATCATCATGTACTTTGTGATGATCCGACCGCAAAAGAAGCGGCAGCAACAGCAACAGCAGTTAACTTCGAGCTTGAAAACCGGTGACCGGGTTGTGACCAATGCCGGCATTCACGGCCTGATCTCGAATGTGAAGGAAAATACCGTGCTGGTGAAAGTAGCCGACAACGTGAAAATCGAGATGGAGAAATCGGCCATCGCGACGGTGTTGAAAGAAAGCTAAATTGTTAAATCAGTGAAGCGTTAAGGAGATTAGCAAATCCGCAATCCAATGACCGCTGGACTTACATTCTGTATCGGGCTCGCAATGCTTGTTCTCTTCGGGTGGTATTTCGCCACCGATCAAGGGCTGCGGAAACGGTTGCTGGCAATGACGCTCATGCTGGTGCTTGTCGTCTCCAGCATTGTAACTATCTGGCCGCCGCAGAAAAAGATCGCGCTTGGCCTCGATATTCAGGGCGGCACCTCCTTTCTCATCCGGCTGAAAGGTGGCG
>QHNV01000053.1 GCA_003218535.1 Verrucomicrobiota bacterium | reverse complement strand
TACACGGACGCACATCCGCGCCAATGTCCAACGGGAGGCATCCTACCGCAATTCCTCACAATCAATTCGCAATCCGCAATGAAAACTGCCAAGGGGGAGATTCGAACTCCCGACCAACCCCGAAAGCTTTCGGGGCTGCTCTACCGCTGCAAATGATAAATTGCTAATCTCGCATTTTTCTTCCGCTTCAAGAACCGTTCAATCTTTCGAGCTTCAGCAAGTGTTTCCACTTCTTTCCTTGCGGCGATCTCAAGTTTGTCGGCGAGTCGTTTCGTAGTTGCCGTGTGACCACGCAAATGTTGCGCAAAGCGCGCATCAAGATCGCCAGCCGACCCAATATAATGTCGGCCAGACGATCCGCGCAGGATGTACACCCAAGCCATAGTAAAGGTGCCAGGGGGGAGAATCGAACTCCCGACCAAGGGCTTATGAGTCCCCTGCTCTACCGCTGAGCTACCCTGGCATCTATTTGTGCCAAAGCTTAACGAAATTCTCTTCAACGACCAACGCCGAACGCTTTCGGAGCTGCTGTACCGCTGAGCTACCTGGCAAATTTTGGCGGCGACAAATGTCAATCGCACGGCGCTTTATGTCAACGACGCCGGCAAGCATCGCCTGTTTGTCTTACTCGAAGGGAAGCAAGAGTATGATTAGAGTAAGGTTGATGTTTACTCTTTCGCTTCTGAAATGTACCTGATGAGATCGTCTTTGCGACCGCGAAGCGCGGCCATAAAGCAGACGCCGTTGTGCTCGGCAACCGCACCAGTCCAGCCCTCCTGTTGAACATACCGCCAGCCGGGAAAACGCAGCACAGCGCCGGTTTTCATGTTTCTCTCAGCGGGAAAAAGAAAGAGCTGCATCCGTTTCTCGACGAGCCAGATTTGGGCAATGCGCCGCGACTCTTCGTCCTCAAAAACGCGGCAGCCAATGGTACGAAAATCGGCGAATTCCGGCGGCACCTCGTAATGCTCCAAGCCGTGTTTCATGAAAAATAAATCGCCTAATGTTCCAGCATCGGCATCGACCGGATCGAGCAAAACCGGTCGCGTCGAGCTGGCAAGCACCAATAATTTCCGCGCGGTCGCGGACCCGGGGAAATCGTTCAGGTGATTGAGTAAATTAAAGACAAACACCCCGGCAATGACCAGCACTGCGATGCCGACGGCAAGGACGGCAGGATTGCGCATCATTTTTTTCCATGTCCACTTGGAAGCGGGAAAGAAGTCTTTATCGGAGAACCACTCGGCAGTCTCCGGCGGGATGGGAATAGCATCTACCAACGCTGCCATGGCGCGATCGAAGCTCTGCTGGTTTGCAAATTCTTTGGAGCCGCGCGCGCGAGATAATGCCGCGCGCATGGAACGGTCGCGTATTCGCTCTTCGTTAATCGGTGCGCAACTGAGAAGGGTGCGTTGCGCGCGCGATAGCCGCTGCGCCTTCATATCTTCGAGATTTGCGGCGCCATCATGTTCAACCAAGCTTGAAATTGACGCCGACCCATTACCAATAACCGTGAAAGCTCGCTCAGTTTCAGGTCCGCTAGGTCGAGGATCTCGCCATAATCGAATTCATTGAGATAAAAAAGCGCCAGCGCAGTTCGCTGTGGTTCCGGGGCGCTTGAAATCCAGATTGCCAGTTGCGCCGGCTCGAGCTGCTCGATCTGCAAGGAGGCTTCCGGAGTTATCTCGTACTCCTCCATTTCGAGAGGCTCAGCTTGCAAGTCGGTCTTACTTTCTTCCAAACAACGCCAGCGTGCCTCACGAAAAAGCCAAAATGGCTCGCGCGGCACGTCACCATGAGCGGCGCTTGCGGCCGCCTCACGCAAAGTGGCCTGAAAAACCTCCTGTGCTTTACGCGAGTCCCCTAGCATTAGGAAACAAAAGCGATAAAGCTGTGGCAGATTTTGCTTTCGATCCGGCACGCCTGCTCCCAAAAAAATCCAGCGCACTCTACGCGCCTGGACAGCGTCGACAAGCCCTTGTGGATATTCTTGCCCTGCGAAACACCTATTGATAGATGCTGTAGACTAACTGCCTTCAGGCGCTCAGGCGCTCTCTGTGGCACGCAGGGCTGTTCCGTTGGGGAGAGCGGATACCACAGCTCCCGATATCAATGCAACTTCTTCAAACGGCGCGCGACTTCCTCGGCGTTCTCGCGGCTATTGAACGCGGAAATGCGAAAATAACCTTCGCCTTGCGCGCCGAAACCGTTGCCCGGCGTGATGACTACGTTTAAATCGCCTAACATTCGGTCAAACATTTGCCAACTGGTCAAGCCATCCAGCGTTTTCGACCAAATATATGGCGCATTTGTCCCTCCGAAAACTTCGAGGCCGGCATCCACTGCAGCAGCGCGCAAAATTTTGGCGTTCGTCATGTAATGATCGATAAGCGCGCGCACCTGTTTGCGACCCGCAGATGAATACAGCGCCTCGGCTCCCCGCTGCACCGGGTAACTCACGCCATTCGCTTTCGTGCTCCAACGCCGATACCAAAGCGCATGCAAGGCCATGCGCCGCCCGCTTTCAGTTCGCGCCACAAGCGATTTTGGCATCACCGTGAAGCCGCAACGCACACCCGTGAACCCGCCGTTCTTTGAAAAACTGCGGAACTCAATCGCGCATTCGCGCGCTCCGGGAATTTCGAAAATGGAATGAGGAATTTCCGGGTCGGAAATGTATGCTTCGTAGGCGGCGTCGAAGAGGAGAATCGCTTCGTGTGCACGCGCGTATTCAACCCAGCGCGCGAGTTGCTCACGCGATGCAACTGCGCCAGTTGGGTTGTTCGGAAAACATAGATAGACAAGATCGACATGTTCATTTGGCGGCTCGGGAACGAACTGGTTTTCCGCAGTGCATGGCAAATAAGCGATCCCTTCGTAACTGCCATCTTTCCGCGACGGCCCGCTGTGCCCTGCCATTACATTGGTATCGACATAAACCGGATAAACCGGATCCGGGACTGCGACCTTGTTTCGATCGCCCAAGATGTCGAGGATGTAACCGCAATCGCATTTCGATCCGTCGGAAATAAAGATTTCGTCATCGGCAATATCGACCTTGCGGTCGCGGTAATCGCGCTGCGCAATTGTCGATCTGAGAAATTCGTAACCCTGCTCCGGCCCGTAACCGCGAAATGTTTCAGGTCGCCCGAGCTCTTCGACTGCCCGCTTCATCACCTCAATTGCTGCGCGGGGCAGCGGCTCGGTAACATCACCGATTCCACACCGGATTAACCGCTTGGCGGCTTCAGGATTAGCTCCGCAGAATTCGCGCACCCGGCGCGCCACCTCCGGAAACAGATAGCCAGCCTGAAGCTTGAGATAATTTTCGTTGAGATAGGCCATCGTTGTAGGGGCGTTTGTGTCAAACGCCGAACCTAAAAAAGATAGGCGCTTGGCACAGCGCCTCTACAACGTTTACGCTCGCTGCTCAGTAGTTCTTCGCGACCGCGTCCCAGTTCACTACGTTCCACCAAGCCTTAAGGTAATCGGGCCGGCGGTTTTGATACTTGAGGTAATAGGCGTGTTCCCACACGTCGACGCCGAGAATCGGCGTGTTGCCATCCATCAGAGGACTGTCTTGATTCGGCGTCGAAATAATTTCGAGTTTTCCATTCTTGTTTTTGATCAACCACGCCCAGCCGCTGCCGAAGCGTTTCACACCCGCATCGGCAAATTTCTCTTTGAACTCGTCGAAGCTGCCGAAGGTTGATTTGATGTCATCGGCGAGTTTGCCTTTCGGTTCGCCGCCGGCGCTCGGTCCCATGATTTTCCAGAAGAAGGAATGATTGGCGTGCCCGCCGCCGTTGTTGCGCACGACTGTGCGAATGTCTTCCGGCACCGATTTTAGATCGCTGATCAAATCTTCCACCGATTTCTTTTCGAGATCGGCTTTGCCTTTGATCGCTTTGTTGACGTTGTCGATATAAGCCTGGTGATGCTTGGTATGATGGATTTCCATCGTCTTCGCATCGATGTGCGGTTCCAAAGCATCGTACGCGTAAGGTAATTTTGGTAATTCGTAAGCCATAATCTTTACAGTTAGATCGAATTACCCAGCGCGATAGGTTTTATTTTTTCGTTCCAGAATCGATCCGGCGCGCACAGAGCGACGCGCCCTACCTAATCGCAGCGATAAAAACTTAGTCGATGTCCGAGGCCGTTGCGATAATTGACATATGTTGCCAGCGCGAGCAGCGGGAAATTTTGTCGATACATGTCGTACTTCAGATAAAACACGCCTGGAAACCCCGTGCCTGTGATTTGCTCTTCATCCCATGAGCCGTCGGGCTTTTGTGACCGAAGCAAGTAATGCAATCCTCGTTGAATACTCGGCCGATCGAGATCGCCGCATGCACAGATACCCATCGTTGCCCATGCTGTTTGCGATGCGGTGCTCTCGCCTATGCCTTTTGTCGAGGGATTTTCATAAGTGTCGCAGGTCTCGCCCCATCCACCGTCGCTGTTTTGACAGCTCTCCAGCCAATCGCGCCCGCGCAATATCCAATCTTGCGTCATGTCCTGACCGATAGCGCGCAAGCCGCGCAGCACCTGCCAGGTACCGTAAATGTAGTTTACTCCCCAGCGGCCATACCACGATCCGTCCTCAGCTTGAGTGTCAATTAAATATTTAATGGCGTCCCGGACGCACTTCGCACTGCGATCGAATCCAATATAACCAAGCAGCTCAAGCGTGCGCGCAGTCAGATCGCTGCAGGTGGGATCTAGAATCGCGTTGTGATCCGCAAACGGCATGTCTTCGAGCCAGGGTGCGGTTACGTCTTTGTCAAACGCTCCCCAGCCGCCATCGCGGCATTGGAAACTAAGCTGCCAGCCAAGCGCGCGACGAAAGATTGTATCGAGCGTTTGTGGATCTCTGGGCCGTATCGTGCGCAACGCCATCAGCACCATCCCTGTATCGTCGGTGTCCGGGTAATAAATGTTGTCGTACTCGAATGCCCAGCCGCTTGCGTTGATCGCCGTATCCCAAATGGGCGACCGACAAGGTTGAATCCGGAAATCCTCCGGATCATCGACAAATAGCCCGGCGAAATCTTTCTCCGCCTTCGCGTAAATGGGATTTGTCTTCGAGTAACCCAGCGCGCGCAGGGCGATCAAACAGTTCAGCATCGCCGGAAACACTGCTGCGAGGCCGTCACTCCCCTCGCCGATGCGTTCAACCATCCAGCGCTCCGCTTCCTCCAGCGCACGATGGCGCAGCGGGCGGATCCGCAGTGGCTGCAAAAATTTGAAGGTGTCATCAAGTCGCAGAAAGAAATTGCGCCAGGTCCAGAATCGCTCGCTGCGGGGAAGTCGCAGATCGCTTTGCTCGGTGCCCAACGGATAAAGTTCGTGCAATTGTTTTTCGCCAGGTATCAGGCGGGTTGGTTTGAAATGATTGATAATGGCGAGCGGGATAAGCATCGCCCGGCTCCACGATGACATTTTGTAAATGTGAAATGGCGCCCAGCTCGGCAAGAGAACCATCTCTACTGGAATCGCCGGCAGATATTTCCACGGGAACTGGCCCAGGAGCGCAAGATAAAGCTTGCTGAACGTGTTCATCTGCGGAATTCCTCCGCGACGCATGATACTGGCACGCGCCTCGCGCATAAACGGCGCGTCCACCGAACAACCGGCGAGTTTCAGGGCAAAATACGCTTTGACCGACGCGTTGATCTCGCTCGGACCGCCGTGATAAATATTCCAACCGCCATCCGGCAGTTGCCGTTTCAAAATGTGACGAACGCAACGCCGTTGCAATTGCGCATCCACTTCGCCGCACCAGTGCATGAAGAGGATGTAATCGGAGCAGAGCGTGCTATCGACGATGAGCTCGCCACACCAGTGGCCATCGGGTTTCTGTTGCCGCAAAAGGTTTTCTTGCGCGTGAGCAATCGCACGGGCGATCTCTTGATCTGTCGCGGAATAAGATTCCGAGACTTCGGGCCGTGCGCTTGGCAAAACGATCAGGTTCTTCGACGGATTCAGCATTTCGATCCTACGAGGCGTGCGCTGCGGCGCCGTTCGTTTGAGCGGACTTCCCCGTGATATGCCCGTTGCCGCTGCTTACACCGTTAAACACAACCGTTTCGCTGCCCCGGCCGGTCGGCTTTGGTTTCGCCCCGAAATTGAACTTGATTGTCTTCCACGTATCGCCACGCTGCGCTTGGAGGCCGAGGCTGGCAGTTGGCTCGTAACCGCAATGCACCATGCAATTCTCGCAACGGCTGTCGCGCGCGATGCCATTCACCACGCCATATCTGTTCCACTCCGTTTTCTCGAGCAATTCCGCGTAGCTCGAATAATGACCGTCGGTCATCAGATAGCAGGGCCCTTTCCACCCACGAATGTTTCGGGTGGGGATCGCCCAGGCTGAGCAGGTCAGATCCCGCTTGCCTGCGAGAAATTCAAAATAAATCGGCGTTCCCAAAAATGTGTATCGATTCATCCATTCCTCGACTTTCCGGAATTTCTGAATCGTCATGGAGCGCGTAAGGAAAAAGTCTTCCGGGCGCAGATTCAGCCGTTTGATCATATCTTTCTTTGCGGCGTCGTACTCATAGCCGGGCGAAATTGTGTGGCCATCGACGCCGAGATCGGAGAGATAATCGAACATCTGCTCGACCTCTTGCATATCGGCTTCCTTGTAAATGGTCGTGTTGGTAGCCACTTGATAGCCGAGAATCTTTGCCATCTTGATCGCAAGGATGCACTCTTGAAAGACGCCTTCGCGCTCCACAATGAGGTCGTGCGTTCGCTCGAGACCGTCAAGGTGCACGTTCCAGTACATCCATTTAGTCGGCCCGATCGTTGACTTGCCAGGATCCTTTGGACCTTTCCGAATTTCCGCCGCGTCCTTTTCCGAAATCAGACCTCTCGATTGTAGGAATTCAATCTTAGCTTCCAAATCTCTCCGGTTTCCGGTATCCGCTTTCCGGTATTCAGAAGCGAGCCATTCGCGCATTTTTTTGCGCATGAACATGGCGTTGGTGCAGATGTAAACGATCCGGTTTTGCTTAAGCAATCCTTTCACCAGCGCTTCAATGTGCGGGTAGATAAGCGGTTCACCTCCGCAGATGGAGACCATGGGCGCGTTGCACTCTTCTGCTGCCGCGAGGCAGTCCTCCAATCTCATCATATCCTTCAGCGATGTGGAATATTCGCGAATCCGTCCGCATCCGGTGCACGTCAAATTGCATGTGTGCAAAGGTTCAAGCTGAAGCACCGTGGCGAACTTCTTCGTGCCACGTAACTTGTGGCCGATCATGTAAGCCGCAATCTTCGTCGTTAATGCCAGGGGAAATCTCATAGGAGCGAGGATAGTAACAAGGGTTGCCAGTGTGTCAACGACCCCGAGTTAAGCTCTAAATACGCTAAACTGAATCGGTTCTGGCCTCCTCTTCGGATTTAACCGGCCGTAAATTAAAACGTTGTGTGCTAAAGGCAAAAACTGATTATGAAGCCGCGGCATGCCAGCCACGCCGAATCAGGCTGACGGCAATCGCGGCAAGAAGCAGGGCGATTATTTTCGATACCCCACGCAGGCCTTGTTTGCCCATCCAGCGGGTAAATCGCTCCGCGTTGCAGAACGCGATCGCGACCAGTGCCAGATTTACCAGAAGCGAGACCAGCGTAAAAAGCAGCCCGACGGTATCGACTAGGACCAGAAGGGCGGTAAGCAATGCCGGCCCAGCAATGAGCGGCATCCCCAGCGGAACAATTCCGAATTCGTCGCTACCACCGCGATCGTGTGGTCCGAGCCCGAGCAATTCTCGCCCCGCCAAGCCAAGCAAGATCAGACCGCCGGCGACCTGAAAATCCGCCACGGTAATTCCGAGTGCCGCAAAAATAATCTTACCGAGAAAAATAAAACCGATTGCCACGCAAAGAGCGGTGAAGATTCCCAGATACCCTTGTCGTTTTCGATATTCGCCCGACGCGCTGGTGCCAAGGCCCATGAAGATCGCAACGAGCCCGATTGGATCGACGGCAACAAAGATCGGAATAAAAGCGAGGAAAAATTTCTCGATCATACAGGATGGCCGGCGTTTTCACTTTACCGGCAAAGCCTTTTACACAATGTTCGCTCCCTTCATCAACAAACCTTTCGGTATGAAATGCCTGTGTCCATCAATCTTCTCTCTTGCTCTAGCTCTAGCTCCACTTGTCGATCTTTCCGCCACTGAAACAAAAACGGTGGATGATTTTCGTACGGCGGCCGCAAAAGCAAACGCGGTGCTGACGGTTCCCGATTGGGACCAAACGCCGGAAGCGGTCGAGGCATCAATGAAAGATGGGATCGCTCAAGCAAATAGCGCACTGGATCAAATCGGCGCCCAAGACTTGAGCAAAGTTACTTTCAAAAGCACGGTCGTCGCGCTCGACGATCTCACTTACCAAGCCGGAAACGCGGCGAACAAGGCAACGATCATTAAAGAAACAAACACGAATCCCGCGATGCGCACCGCCGCGGAGAACGCGGTGAAGGCTCATCAAGAATGGGCGGTTGGAATTGACTATCGCGAGGACGTTTACAAAGCGATCAAAGCTTTCGCCGACACCCATCCGAAACTCACTGGCGAAGAGGAGAAACTGCTCAATGAAACGTTGCGCGATTATCGGCGGGCTGGCTTGGATTTGCCGCCCGACCAGCGCAAGGAAGTCGAGCAGCTGCGCAAAGAATTATCCAAGCTCGGGACCGATTTCGACACCAACATCGTTAAGGCGAGCGCTCCGGTCATGTTCACAAACGCCGATCTCGACGGTCTCCCGGACAGCTTTTTCGCCTCCCCGGGTATCAAAACTGGAGACGATGCTTATACCGTGATGGCGAACGTTACGTGGCAGTTCAACACGGTGGAGGAAAACGCGAAGAGCGAAGCCACGCGCAAACAACTTTATTTAGTGCGCGAAACCCTGGCGAAAGACACGAATGTCCCCGTTCTCAATCAAATGCTTGCGCTCCGGAACAAGATCGCGTTGCGGCTCGGCTACAAATCGTGGGACGACTACCAAACCGAGGTCAAAATGGCTAAGACCGGCGGGAACGCGAAGAAATACATCAACGACCTTGTCGCTGGGATCCAGCCGAAATTCGACAGCGAAATAGCGGAATTACAAGAATTGAAAGCGGCCGATACGAACGATTCCGACGCCAAAATCGAGGTGTGGGACTGGCGTTACTACAGCAATCAGCGAAACAAAGAAAAATACGCTGTCGATAAGGAAGCGTTGCGGGCCTATTTCCCGTTCCAAAATGTCCTCGACGGGATGTTCAACATTTACCAGAGCATTTTCGGCCTGAAGTTCGAACAGATCGCCGCGCCTTACAAATGGATCGATGATCTTGATCTTTACATGGTGATCGATGCTGCGACGGGCGAGCCGTTGGGGATGTTTTATCTCGATATGTTTCCCCGCGAAGGAAAGTTCAATCACTTTGCGCAGTTTGACATTATCAGCGGCAAACTGTTGCCAGATGGAAAATATCAGCGACCAACGGTCGCATTGCTCTGCAATTTCCCGCCGCCGAACGGCGATACACCATCATTGATGACGCATCAGGACGTGGAAACGTTGTTTCACGAATTCGGGCACGCCCTGCATTCGATCGTGACTCGGGCGAAATATAGCCGGTTCGCCGGAACACATGTACCGGGTGATTTCGTCGAGGCGCCATCGCAAATGCTGCAAAACTGGGTCTGGGACAAGAAAGTGCTCGACATGTTTGCGGCCGATTACCGCGATCCATCGAAAAAGATTCCGCCAGACATCATCAAGAAAATGAACGACGCCAAACTCGCCAACGCCGGCGTTTTTTACCGACGCCAGTTCGCCTTCGCTTCGCTTGATCTGGCGCTGCACGATCAGCATCCCGAAGATGCGCCTTACGATTGCGTGGCAATGTCGAATCCAATTCTGGAAAAAGTATTTCTGCCAATCGATCCAAGCACCACGTTCGTTTCCTACTTCGGGCATTTGAACGGCTACGATGCCGGTTACTATGGCTATGCTTGGGCGGATGCGATCGCCGCCGATATGGCGACCGTATTCGAAAAAGCGAAGGCCGGTTACCTTGACAAACAAGCCGGTATGAAATTGCGCCGCGAAATTTACGAGCCCGGCGAATCGCGAGACGTTACGGTTTCCATCGAGAAGTTCCTCGGCCGCAAACAATCGATTCAACCATTCCTGAAAAAGATCGGCATCGGTCCACAAGACGAAAAGAAAGCGCCTGCAGGTCCCTCGCAGGAAAGCAGGTGAGTTCGAGATGCCGAGACACCCTGGACTCTGACCACCCGGCATTCTTCGAATCTCGGGCAGCCATAAGCATCGGTCATTCGTGACCATCGAGTATCTTGATGTCCGTCGTGAGTTCGTACCAACGGTCGCGCGGTGGCTTCATGAGGAGTGGGGTCAGCTCCGGCTCAACGAGACAACGAATGATCGCGTTGTGCGAGTCGAACGTGCTTGCGGTCATCACCAAATTCCTACGACGTTTGTTGCCGTTGCGACCATCAGGCTGTCGGCTGCGCGAGCCTGATTGAGAACGACATGCTCACTCGCCCCGAGCTTTCGCCGTGGCTTGCTGGGGTATTCGTCCCACGCCAGCACCGCAGTTGCGGCATCGGAGCGGCGCCGGTGGAGCGAGTAGTTCGAGAAGCACGGTCCGCCTCGAGTCCCACGCATCTATCTGTCCACGCCTGGTACCGGCGCTTTGTATCTCAGACTCGGCTGGTCTGTGGTGGAGCGCACGTTTTATCCCGTACTCTGGGGAGAAACGGAGGTCATCATGGAGTTTGTCCCATGATTCAAAGGTGGAACTGCGGGGTTATCTTATTCGTCATTTGTGTCGCGTCATTCTTTTACTCATTCGGATTTCGCCATTGATTTGCGACCCTTAGAGTGTGCCGTTACACAAAGGATATGAAAACTGTACGCCGTTTCATCGCAATTCTTTGCGCATGTACGACGTCACTCCTCGCAGTCGATGAATTGGCGTTACGTTTGCAGCCGGCGCTGGAGACGATCACACCGGACGGTTTGCTCGCGCACATTAAGGTTCTGGCATCGGATGAATTCGAAGGGCGAGCACCGGGGGCGAAAGGCGAGGAGCTTTCAGTCAAATACATCACCGATCAGTTCAAACGGATCGGGCTGAAACCGGGAAATCCGGATGGCACTTACACTCAGGATGTCTCGCTTGCCGGGATCAAAAGCGAACCGAAGATGTCGTTCGCCATTGGCGATAAAATAACCGAGCTGAAATACCCAGACGATTTCGTTGCCTCATCGGCACGTCTTCAACCCGAGGTAAAGATCAACAATTCGGACCTTGTCTTTGTCGGCTACGGGATTGTCGCGCCGGAGTACGAGTGGGACGATTACAAAGGTTTTGATGTACGCGGCAAGACGCTTCTGATGTTAATCGGCGATCCGCCTATTCCTGATCCGAAAGATCCATCAAAACTCGATGAGAAAATGTTTAAGGGAAAAGCAATGACCTACTACGGGCGCTGGACTTACAAATACGAAATCGCTGCGAAAAAAGGCGCTGCTGCTGCCGTGATCATTCACGAGACTGGACCGGCGGGCTACCCATATTCAGTGGTGAAAACGAGTTGGGCTAAAGAGAACTATGAGATCGATTCGCCGAATAGGAACATGGACGCAGTAGAGGCCCGCTCGTGGATTACACTCGATGCCGCCAAGAAACTTCTTGCCGATTGCGGTCAGGAGTTTGACGCTCTGAAGAAGTCGGCGATCACAAAAGAATTTCGGCCGGTGGCTCTAAATGCCAATGCGTACATGGAGATCAAACAACATCTTCGTTCGTTCAGATCGCGCAATGTCATCGGCAAACTGGAGGGAAGCGATCCGAAATTGCGCGACGATTACGTCATCTATACCGCCCACTGGGACCATCTCGGCCGCGACCCAAACCTGCAAGGCGATCAGATTTTTAACGGCGCGATCGATAACGCGTCTGGCGTGGCATCCCTTATCCAGCTCGCGGCCGCATTTACAAAGTTAAATCCGCCGCCGAAACGCTCGGTGTTGTTCATGGCCACGACCGCCGAAGAAGCGGGCTTGCTCGGGGCGAAATTTTATGCGGAACATCCGCTTTATCCGCTGGAGAAAACGCTGGCAGACATCAACATCGACACCGTGAACCCTTGGGGGAAAACACGCGACATCGAAGACCTTAGCGACAACAATTCAACGCTCGATGATCTCTTGGCCGCAGCCGCGAAACGCAACGGGCGAGTGATGACACCGAACAGTCAACCGGAAAAAGGCAGTATCTACCGCGGAGATCATTTTGAATTTTTCAAGCGCGGCGTGCCTTCCTTTTACACCGGCAGCGGCAAAGATTTCATCGGCAAACCCCCCGATTTCGGCCAGAAAAAGAAAGACGATTTCACTGCGCACCATTATCATCAGGTCTCAGACGAAGTTGATCCGAATTGGGACCTCTCCGGCGCAGTACAGGATGTGCAACTTCTCTTCGAAGTCGGCTATCAAGTCGCCAATGGCGACAAATTTCCAGAGTGGAAACCCGGCGGCGAGTTCAAGGCAAAGCGGGACGAGATGCTGAAGAAATGATGGATTTGGAGGGAACAATTCAGCCGAATTCTTGTTAGGCGTGGAGATCCTCACGAATACTCTCACTGAAGAAGAGTTCTAAGTGCTGCATCCAACGGCTCGACTCCAGCACGGATTCGGTCGTTAACGCTGTAAGACGCCGCGCCGCGGCGGTCGGACATTGCAGCGCGATCTTCCTATATTTGCCGCACAGAACGAGGTTGCACCGCGGCGCATTAAATGGTTGAATCAAGACTCACAATTCTGGAAATCTGAATGGGCTCACTCAAGAAAAGACGCAAGGCAAAAATTGCCAAACATAAGCGCCGCAAACGCATGAGGGCACATCGGCATAAGAAGCGTCTCCGGTATAAGGCGTAGAGTTCACAGGCTTCCGGGGAACATCGAGCGTCGTACACCGAACATCCAACACCGAATCAGGAGGCTCGGTCATCGCTGTGGAGGCGGGCGTGTGGCCCGCATTCCAGATCGCAGCCAACATTAGTGCCACCACAAAATCTAGACTGGCCTGCCAAGCCGTCTCAGCAGCTGCCAGACAGAGGCTGGTTTGCTGAATGTATTGCTGAAGCTAAAATTGAGGACATGAGGGAACTGAGGAAGCGGAGGCGTTTGCCGTTGCGCTGTTTCATTTTTACGCTCGGCTTACTTGTCGCGACGAATGCTGGATTCGCGCGAACCCAGCGGACGTTATTGCCTCCGGCTAGCCCGTCGGCAGCCCCAATCAAAGCCAACCCACAGGATGACTTCATCAATCTCAAGCCGGCCGCTGATCTTGCGTTGCGTCCAGACGGGGAGCGTAAGGCTGGGGCGCTGACACACTTTGTGGAAGGCATGGCATTCGAAGAGAACGGCGAGATGGATCAGGCGCTGGAGGCATATCGGAAGGTGCTCAATGTCGATCCTGGTCAATCGGAACTCGCCTCGCGTGTTGCCGGCTTGCTCATACGCCAGGAGGATTTTCCTCAGGCAATTGATGTCCTCAAAGACTCGATTAAGGCGAACCCGAGCAATGCCGAGCCTTACCGGCAGCTGGCTGTCATCTACGCGAAGTATCTCAAGAAAACTGATCAGGCCATTGAGTATGCCAATCGCGCCATCGCACTGAATCCGCGAGACATAGACGCTTATCATCGGCTCGTGGAGATCGAGCTGGCTGCCGGCGAAGAAAAAAAAGCGCTCGAAGTTTTGGATCGCGCCGCAAAAGTTCGCAGCGACGACGCGAATTTCTGGATGCGCCTTGGGAAACTCTACGCAATCATCCTTTACAAACCCGATTCGCCGCCGAAACCGGAGGAATTAAAACGGATCAACGAAATTTTCAAAAAAGCAACCGAACACGCGAACGACGACCCCGCAATTCTCAAAGATGTGGCCGATTACTACGCATCAACGCAACAGCTAAAAGAAGCGATTCCACTTTATCTTCGCGTACTTGAAGTACAGCCTGATGACGCCAACGCGCGCGAAAAATTGGCCACTGGTTTCATTTTGACAAACCAGCGCGGCAAAGCCGTTGAGATGCTCGAGCAAATTATCAAGGAGCATCCCGAGAAATATCAGCCGTATGATTTGCTGGCACAGGTTTTGGACGACGAAGCGCGGTCCCTTCAGCGCGAAAACCGACTGGATGAAGCGAAAGGGAAGTTTGCCAAAGTAGCGGCGAACTACGAGCAGAGTCTGCTCATTAACCCCGACCACGCCGGTACCTATGTGCGCCTCGCGGAGCTGCTCCTAGGGCCGCTTAAAGATCCTGAACGCGCGGTAAACTTTCTGGCTGAGGCGCGTCGCCGGTTCCCGGGGGCGCCAGAAATCGTGTACTATCTGGGGATCGCTCAGAGAGAAGCGAAACAGACTCAGCAAGCGGTCGCCACGTTTGAGGAGGCGCTGCACGAAGCAGAGCTTGATCAAGACGACGAAATCGTAAACGCGAAATTCTACTTCAACTATGGGGCAACAGCCGAACAGGCGGGTTTGTATGACAAAGCGGCTGACTTGCTTCGCAAATCAATCGCGCTGGATCCGGCCAACGCGGGGGAGGCCTATAACTATCTCGGTTACATGTGGGCGGACCACAACATGCATTTAGATGAAGCTGAAGAGATGATTAAACACGCGCTCGAACTGGAACCAAACAACGCTTCTTATCTCGACAGCCTCGGTTGGGTTGAGTTCCGAAAAGGCAAATTCGATCAAGCGCTGGCCGACCTGCTTCGCGCCGCGAAGAACATGAGCCGCGGCGATCCGATTGTATTCGAACACATCGGCGACACGTATTGGAAATTAGATCGTCTGCCACAGGCGGTAGAATCGTGGCAAAAAGCCCTGACGCTCGATCCGCAAAACAAAGAACTCGCAAACAAGATTAATAACACCAAGACAACTATCGGCAAAGGTTCCCCGGCAAAAATGAATCCGACTCAGTGAGGACAAGTCTAAAAGATCAGGCCGGCGGATGAATACGTACATGACGGAATATCCAACACCCTGGCAGCGCAAGACGATGTGGGCGGCCTTAACCGCTCTTTTCGTTGTTTTCCTTTTCGTCATCCTAGGCGCGGCGATCTGGGCCGGCGCCAACGTCATCAGTTTTCTGCAGCCGATTTTAATCCCGGTGGCAATCGCGATGATTCTTACTTACCTCCTCGACCCGCTGGTGGCGAAAATGTCTCGAGGAACTCTCAGTCGCACAAAAGCAGTCGCTTTTCTTTTCGTCATCGCGTTCCTTGCGCTCGGCGGGCTGCTTGCCTGGATCGTGCCAATGATTTCAGTGCAAAGCGCAAACTTCGCGAAGGAAGTTCCCAACTACACAGAGCGAGCTCGAGATCGCATTGTTGATCTAATCTATCGCTTTGACCAAACGTTCGGGTTGCCTGGCGGAACACATGGAAAATCTCCATCGACGAGACTAACAAACTGGCTGATTGGCACTCCTTCGCCTTCTCCTTCTCCACAACCCGCGGCAAGCCCTTCCAAAGAGGTTGCGCCTTCGCCCGCAAGCGAGACCATCGGACCAAGCGAGCAAAAACTCAGCAGTGTCGAGCGTCAGCGCATCCAAGCGTATGTCGAAAAACAAATGCCGAAAATGGAACAGGCGCTTCCGACACTCATGGGAAAGTTTTGGCAGATTTTGAAGAAGAGCATCGGCGGCTTTCTTGGAGTAGCAGGGTTCTTGCTCAGCCTTGTCTTGGTTCCGATCTATTTATTTTTCTTATTGAAAGAAAAACCGCGAATCGAGGAGAGATGGAAAGATTATCTGCCGCTACGCGCGTCGCCGCTTAAGGATGAGGTGGCGGAAGTTTTATCGCAGATCAATTCCTACATTGTCGCCTACTTTCGAGGGCAACTGCTGGTTTGTCTTGTGGACGGCATTCTCATTGGCACTGCGTTGACGCTTTTCGGGCTTAATTTTGCGCCGTTGATTGGAGTAATGGTCGTCGTCCTCACAATGGTGCCGTACATTGGCATCATCATCTGCTGGGTACCGGCGGTTCTCATTGCTGCGTTTCAATGGGGCGATTGGCTGCATCCAATCGGTGTAACACTCATCTTCATCGTAATACAGAACTTAGAAGGCATTTTCTACGCGCCGCGCATCGTGGGAAATTATGTGGGCCTGCACCCGATGACGGTGATTGTGTCGATCTTTGTCTGGGGCCTTTTGATCGGAGGCGTGCTTGGTCCGCTACTGGCGGTCCCGTTGACCGCAACAATCAAAGTTCTACTCGCGCGCTACGTTTGGAGCCGACGCTTGCGGGAGGAGGTAATGGAATCCATCGAAGAGGTTCCTGTAGTCGAAGAATCCGAGGCAGCGACACACTCTTAGATGAGGGCGAGTCGAGAGTGCGCGCGATGATATTTTTATCAAGCACGGAGACAGGAAGCGAGAATGGCGGAAAAGATCGATACTGCCAGGTACGGGCGAATCGGCCAGTTATTCTCCGATCTTGAGTCTCTCTTGCGAAACAAATTCCCGTCTCACCGTTTCATCTTTTTAATTGTCGCCGTCATACTGGCTGGTTTGCTGGCCATTATTCTCAGCAATTACACTCCAAGACTGTACAGAGATTGGCGTCAAAAGCGTTTGCTGGATGCGGCAGCTTCGCTGCTCCAGGAGCAAAAATTTGATGAAGCGGCACGAACGGCGTACGAGGTCGTAAAAGTGCGCCGAGATTCTTTGGCAGCGTATTATATTCTGGCGGAAGCGACCGAGAAGCAGAACCTTGAGGAAACCGTGTCATGGCGCGCACAAATTGCTCGCTTGCTCCCAAACGATCTGGATAGTCAACTCAATCTCGCTTCGGCGGCGTTGCGCTTTGGGCAAATTGATCGTGCGCGAGAGGCGCTCGATCATATTTCGCCCAGAGATCGGGACAGAGCCGCATTTCACGTCGTCGCAGGATGGCTAGCCCGCGCGCAGGGGAATCTTGTTGAGCAAGAGAAACAATTCGCTGCTGCAGTACAGAGGGAGCCTGGTAACGATCTTTACCAGTTTAATCTCGCTGTTCTGCAGATTCATTCCGCCGATGCGGGAAAAAGCACAACAGCCCGCGAGAGCCTCGAGCGGCTCAGCAAGGTCGCACCGTTTCGAACCAGCGCGCTGCGAGCATTGTTGAATGACGCCGTGACGCACAACGACCTCGCCGCGGCGGACAATTATGCGCAACAGCTTCAGATGTCCCCGGAGGTCACATTCATCGATTACCTGCTCTGTCTGAACTTCTATCGAAAACTCGATGAAAAAAAATTTCGGCTTCTGCTGGAACGAGTGAAGCCATTTGCTGCCCGCGATTCGTCCGACCTCACCTCGCTTATGAACTGGATGAACGAAAATGGACTCGCTGCCGACGTGGCCAAATGGGGCGATAAGTTGCCACCGGAAAAACTCATTTCGCCACCTGTTTCCATCGCCGTCGCCGACGCATATGCGAGCATAAAGAACTGGTCTCGCCTTAAGCGCTGGATCCGCAGCGGCTCTTGGGGCGACGCTGAATACTTGCGCCTGGCATATCAGGCGATCGCGACGCGACGATTGCAACAAAGCGCCGAAGACGAATTTCGAGCGCTTTGGTTCTCGGCAGAACAAGCGACAAACGACCGGCCGGAGCGCGAGCTCGACCTCGCACGTCTCGCTTCAAAATGCAATCTAGAGGCAGAATCCGAGCGACTGTGGTCGCGCGTCGCAAATAATCCGCCAACGCGCCGTGAGGCGTTGGACGCATTGGGCCGCCTCTATCGTACAAATAATAATCTTGAAAAGCTCTACGACGTTCTCCAACGGTTGCACGAAAGCTCTCCTAACGAGGCGCCCATCACAGCCAATCTCGCCAGGCTCGGTCTCAACCTCGAGCAAAATATCGAACGCTCGCATCAGCTTGCGAAAGAGGCGTACGATCGTGCGCCGGACGAGGTCAATTGCGCCGTAACCTATGCGTTTTCACTCTATCGCCTCCGCAGAATTACGGAAGGGTTCCAGATTATACAAAAACTGCCATCCGACCAGTTGCACGACCCGCATGCAGCCGTTTACGTCGCGCTGTTGCTGTTCGACGCGAATCAAATCGATGCAGCAAAGGATTACATCGCAGCTGCCGACGATGCGAAAATTTACGTCGAAGAAAAGAAGCTGCTCGATGAAGTAAGGGCAAAGCTCGCCAGCGCATCTGCCACTCCGACGCCGCCGGTTTCGCCATCGCCCGCTGAGTCAAGCCCGATACCGGCATCGACGTCAACGCCGTCGCCGTTGGAGCCGCGATAGATGATCCCGGCCGTCAGCATGTTTCAAATCCGGCATGGCCCATGTGAGCTACAAACCCTCGGCTCGCCGCGCCTTCTCCTCTTTCGCAATCGCTCTGGTCCAATGCCTGATGTCCCTGGAATCCATCTGGACGCGCTGCTCCAGCCGCGCATCGCGAAAACCTCGCTCCTCAATATCCAGCAGATACTGTTTTCGTGAAAGCAGTGTGCCGCGGCAAACGCGATCGCTCTCAGTAGCCTGCGGTTCTTTCCGAAGCCGGCCAATTAGATCATCGATAACGGCAGCAGGGACCTTGTGGCGCTCGCTAGGATAGATGTAACCGAACAAAACAAGGTGACTCAGGAGCACACGCCAGTCTGGGCCAAAGCGATGAACCAAATGCGGCCAATCGATTCTCTCTGCGCAGCTCTGAAGAATGTGCGCAATATCTGCGCCGTCGAACCGTTCGCGTTCCATAATGTACGCCTTCATCCATATCATCTCCTCCGGCGCACAAAGTTTCACGTGCAAGCCAAGCAATTCGTCATCGTGCGCCCGCTCGAACCACGAATCATCCACCTCGCACAGACCGTTGCCGGCACGAAAAATCAAATCGATGTAGTCCCGGCCGTGCCCTGCTTTAGCAAGCCAATGGGGGAATGTCTTTTGCGTCGTGTATCCGGCGCGGGCGAGGGCATCGATGGCTGCATCGACGTGATGCGGCCGAATATAGAGATCGAAATCTTTTGACCGGCGCGTAACGCCAGCATAGACCTCCACCACGTACGCGCCGCCGATCAAAAACGGCACGTTCGCCTCCTGCAGCATCATCATCGACCTACAGTGAAAATCGCTGGGACTCTCCCTCCCCGTCGTGTCTACCATTCTCTTTGCGGTCATCATCCATCTTAACACAATCGAAACGGCGAGCGCGTGCATGCAGGACGCGCCGCGACCCCGCATCCTCGTCGTCGCAGAGCTCGATCCTCTCCAAAAAGCGTCCATTAAGATTAGCGGTTTCGTTTCTTAAGCGATGGCTGAGCGAGCGTTACGAATCGCGGCAACCGCAGATATTCATTACGGTAAGCATTCGCGTGGGATGTTGCATGAAGCCTTTGCGGAGATCTCGCAAGGCGCCGATATCTTGCTGTTCTGCGGCGATCTCACTGATTACGGACTTCCCGAAGAAGCCGAGCAACTTGTCGCCGATATTCGTGCGTCCGTGAGAGTCCCAATGATTGCCGTTCTCGGCAATCACGATTTCGAATCGGGCCAATCAGAGCTTCTCTGCAGGGTTCTCGATGATGCAGGGGTAAACGTGCTGAACGGCGAAGCCATCGAGGTCGCGGGAGTCGGGTTTGCCGGGATCTCCGGTTTTGGCGGTGGCTACGGTCGGCGAATGCTAAACGCGTGGGGCGAACCGCTCATCAAACAATTCGTGCAAGAATCGATTTCGCACGCGGTTCGCTTGGAGCAGGCGCTCACTAAACTACAAACCGATCGGCGTATCGTGGTTCTTCATTACTCTCCTATCCGCGCGACATTACAGGGAGAAGACCCGGAAATTTTTGCTTTTCTCGGGTCCAGCCGACTGGAAGAGCCGATCAATCGGTTCCGCGTAACCGCTGTGTTTCACGGTCACGCTCATAACGGCATTCTCGATGGCAAAACTTCGACAGGCATTCCCGTCTATAATGTTTCAGCGCCAGCGTTACAGAAAACCGGAAAACCTTACCGCATCATCGAACTGTAGCGGCGGCATGGAGCAGCGCTTCCCCGCCACCACGCGCCACGCTTCGACATCGGCGCGGCTTTGTGTGGGCGAAACGCAACGTACGACTTTGATTGAATCAAAAACAACAAGCGAAAACGGCAGCTTAATTGAGTTCGCCAATTCGCGGCGCGCTGCAGGTGACATCTTCTTATAGAGCAAGCTCAAGTGAGGCTCGAGCTGGTAATCAGACGAATCCTGCGCAGCGTCACGAATAATCTCATTCAAGCGACTCAATTTCGCGTTCAACCGAAATTGCACGAAGAGCGTTTTCGTAAACTCACTGGAGTGACTGATCTCGAGCATTTTCGCTTCAATTCGCCCGGAGCAAGCAGCAGCTTTCGCAATCGCTTTTTCGGCAACATCAAACCGGTGCAATCCAACATGGATAGTCATGTGCGGCTCAAAAACAGGCGCGTCATATCGCCGTGCAAGATCATTGATTAAGTTCTGAAAAAAGCTGTACGCCGGCTTGGCCGGAATTAACCAGTAGGTCATCGCTGGCTTTTTCATCTCTGAGGAATACGCTCCGCTTCATAACATGGGTTTTCAAAGCCCAACATCTAGTAAACTTCGCCTTCGATGTTAAAATCGCGTCGTGCCAACTAATGTTCTGGGAACCGAACTTAAATGTTGCTGTCGCAATCCGATGACCGGCTTTTATCGCGACGGCTTTTGCCGCACCGGCCCGGATGACATCGGGTTGCACACGGTATGCGTGAAAGTCACGCAGGAGTTTCTTGACTTCTCGGTCCTCGATGGAAACGATCTAGTCACGCCGCGTCCGGAGTGGGGCTTCCCCGGGCTAAAGCCTGGCGACAAATGGTGCGTGTGCGTCACGCGCTGGAAAAATGCCTTGGATCACAATCGCGGCGCGCCTGTCGACCTTGAAGCGACTCACGCCTCCGCGCTCGAATTTGTCACGTTGGAAGAACTAAGAGCTCACGCGCTGAAGACGTGAGCTTCTAAGCCAATCTCTGCATCCCTTCGGCGGTCAGAGACCGCCGCTACAATTTCCTCTCTGGAAAACCGACCGGATCGCGCTCACCATATCGGCGAATTGAAACTGCCGTTTAGTCTGTTTCTCGCGCTGCGGTATCTGAAGCCGAAGAGGACATTTCTGTCGATCATCAGTTTGATTTCGGTCCTCGGCGTGATGCTTGGTGTCACCGTGCTCATTCTCGTGATCTCAGTGATGACCGGGTTCGATCGCGAGCTGCGCCAGAAAGTGATCGATTTCGACGCGCACATTCTCGTGAGCACGGAAGATGTCTTGCATGATTGGCGAACGCTCAAAGCAAAGATCGACAAGACGCCGGGCGTGGTTGCAACTGCACCGTATGTCCAGGGACCGGTGATCGTGGAGTTTCAAAACCGCCGGCTCGCGCCGCTGATTCGCGGTATCGATCCCGCGGAGGAAGAGAAAGTGATCCCGCTGCGAAAATTCATTAAAT
>QHNV01000052.1 GCA_003218535.1 Verrucomicrobiota bacterium | reverse complement strand
CTTTCGCTGGTTGGGGTTTCGGATCATGGTTGGCGCCGGTCTGATTAAGTTGCGCGGCGATCCATGCTGGCGCGATCTCACCTGTCTCTATTATCACTACGAGACGCAGCCAATCCCGAGCCCAATCAGTCGCTATCTGCATTTTGCGCCACATTGGTTTCACAAATTTGAGACGGCATGGAACCATTTCATCGAACTGGTTGCGCCGTGGTTCTCATTCGGCCCGCGGCACGCCCGTCATGTCGCTGGCGTTTTGCTTGTCACCTTTCAAATTTTTCTCATCATCAGCGGCAACCTCTCGTTCCTTAATTACCTGACGATTATTCCGTTTCTTGCCTGCTTTGATGACACATTTCTGCGTCGCCTATTGCCCAGGCCACTCGTGAAGCGTGCCGAGCAGGCCGCCCAGGAATCGCAACCATCTCGCATCAACAACGCCATTGCGATCGCGTTGTTGATCCTGGTTACCTATTTAAGCATCGCGCCGGTGCTCAACCTCGTTTCGGGCCGGCAGATCATGAATACATCGTTCAACCGATTTGATCTCGTGAACACGTATGGGGCATTTGGTACGGTTGGGCGCGAACGCGACGAGATTATTTTTGAGGGCACTGATGATTCGACAATAACCGGCGATACCAAATGGAAGGAGTACGAATTCAAAGCAAAACCCGGCGATCCCAATCGACGCCCGCCGTTCGTCGCGCCTTACCAGCCGCGAATTGACTGGCAAATCTGGTTCGCCGCTATGGCATCGCCTGCAGAATATCCGTGGACGCTGCACTTCGTCTGGAAACTCCTGCACAACGATCGCGGCACGCTGTCGCTTCTGGCGAACAATCCGTTCCCCGGTACGCCGCCGCATTATATCCGCGCACGACTTTATCGTTACCAATTCACGCCGCTCGGCGACAAAGCATGGTGGAAACGTGAAGTGATCGGCGAATGGTTACCCGCTCTGTCCACAGACGATGCGGAGTTTCGTCGCCTTCTTAGCGCGATGGACTGGCTCAACTAAAAATCGGGAAGCGTAGACGAAACGCTGCTTATGAAGTCTGTTTCTGTGACCAGCACAAATTTTTTAGAGCGAATCGCTGATCCTATGTCGCGATTTTACCCAGATTATCTTGCCTACCGAAACGGCGAGATCACGGATGACGAATTGACTGCCCGGCTGCCCCACGTCGCTATGATCGGCGACAGCGTCTGTCTGGACATTTACATCTCATCACCCTGGAGCACGTTCTGGCGCGCGCACACTTGCCGTGGCGGAAACTGGTTTCTTGATCTCGATCCTGCACCGGTGGTGCGCAGCGTGTCGAAACGATTGGACGAATTCACACCGCTCGTCGCCACCGCATACGCCGGTGTTGGCGCGCTCGTCGACGATGAGCGCGAGCGGCAGAATTTTTTCCGTCGCATTCTGGGTACGTGCAATTTCTCCGGGCAGGTTGCGCGGCTCCTTGGCGCTGCGCGATTCCCCGATTTGATCCTGATTTCAATCGGTCACAATAACGTCGATTGGGCGTGGCGATGTCCGCGCAGCGAATTTGCGAAACCGGAAAAGCGATTGCAAGGAATCAGCCAGTCCTTTCGTGAAAATTTTGCCCGACAGGTGCAGCGACTTACTGAGCGTGCGCGCAGCCAGCAGCATCGGGTCGCGGTAGTGGTTTACGGCCTAATCAATTTCGAAGCGTACTTTAACGGTCGTGAAGCCGCAGAACGCCTGCGAGCCGGGGATCGGCGGTTGTATCCGCACTTGGAAACCACTTACAAATATTTTCGGTCCTTCCAGCCAGATTACCGACGCGATTTGATCCGTCTCGCGTTAATGGTGAACGAAGAGCTGCGCGCAATGGTGGAAGAGCTGAATCATAAGCTTGCGGATGGGGGGAACATTCAGTTGCGATATTCGGATGCGTTGGCGCGAGCCGATTTGAGTCGCGTGGAACTACTTCACGAAATTGATGGCTGGCATGCTTCCCGCGAAGGTCACAATGTCCTTGCAGCCGCCGCGTTCAGCGATCTTGGATCAAGTTTGGAATTTCTTGGAATTAAGTCGCCTTTGCCGGCCCAGGAAAATCAGAGGTAAAATCGACATTTATAATGCGCGCGCTTTCAGTCGTGTGATCGTGTCGCGCATCATGCGGTAACCGAAATGCCCCTGCGGCACGCGCAACAGTTCTGAGCCGCGCCATTTTTGATGGATCGCCTCAATGTGTTCAGGTCGCGTGATCAAATCGAATTCACCGGCGACAAAGAGGATGCGAGCTGGATCGCATAGCGGCTGATTGTGCATCGGCGAGCTTAAATGAAAATGCCGGGCAACAAGAGACGACTCGATATTTGCCCTGCGCAGTTCGCGACGCATGAACCACGCAGCCGGATTTTCCCAGATTGCGTGTTCGACGTTCACGATCGGTGCCATCAGGGCGACGAAACGAAAATCTCGTTCAACTACGGCGAGCAGCGCGCCGATCCAACCGCCGTAGCTCGTGCCGAGCAAACCGAACTCGTGGCAGTTGTGCTCATGTAACGCAGCCATCAGCTGCCGCACCTCCATTACACCTTGCCGCAGCCCCTCGGCGTTGCGGATGAGGTCGGCGGTGATCGCGAGCTCACCATTCCAGTAGCCGCGTGGTACACGCGAATAGTGAAATGGCAGATGGACAAAGCATGCGTTCCAGCCCAACTCATTAAGTCGCGCGGCCAAGCGCCGATACCCGATATGCGTCGCGGACATGAGCGCGTGCAATATGAAAATAGTAGGGGCGCTCCAACCGCGCGCCGATCTGAAAAGATCTGCGCGCGCGATGTTGTTCACGGGAAATTTCGTTTCGATTGGACTGGGCCACGTGACACTCGTGCCATTTCCGATAGCGCCCGCAAGATCGCCATTGCTTGGCGCTGCGTAATACTCGTGCGCGGTCAGTTTCTCGCACTCAGCCAGATACCGCTGCATCTCCTCGCGGCTGCGCGCATGGAGCCGATGACGCGATTGCAACAGATTCATCGATGTGCAGATAACCGAATCGACCGCATTAGCAGAAAAGCGCCGGATCGCGCTACGTCTGGCTCTTTCACGAAAGAGGCCGACGTTCGACGAGATTTCAGCGATACCTACGTCGTTTTCGTTGAGCGCTGATTTCTTCATACGTTCCTGCGGTGAATGAGGCAAATCATCAACCGTGAGTCGAAATTTTTCCCGCACCTCCGCGTACAAATTTTCGAACGCGGCAGCCAGGTGGGCTTCGATTTGCTTGCGCGCCTCTAATTTTGGCAGCTCCGGAGAATGTGGGATCGGATTGCCGAACACAATCCAGATGGGCGTGCGCCGAACCGGCAGCCAGCGCTTTGCCGAATACAGGCGATCGCTTCCGACGATCACACACGGCACGATTGGAACTGCTGCGATGTGGGCCAGCGTCGCTGCGCCTGGCCGGAGCGGGGCTCCTTGAAGCAGCGAACGTGCGCCATCCCGAATGCCGCCCTCTGGGAACAGGCCTACGACGTGCCCGCTCTTTAGACGCTCGATTGCGGTGCGAATTGTCTTGCGATCGGCATGGTGTCGGTCTGCTGGAAATGCATCGACGGCGCGCAAGAGAAATCGGAAAAACCGAAATCGAAAGAATTCCGCCATCGTCATCCAATCGATCTTTCGTCGCACCACCGACGAGATAATGAACGGGTCGAAATGGCTGATGTGATTTGCCGCGAGCAGAAATCCGCCCACACAATTCGCTCTTTCTCGCGTGATGACGTGAATTTGTGACGAGTAGCCAAACAGCAGTTTCATCAGAAGCGCTGCCGCATGGTTTGCAACCGAGTGAAAGAATCGTTGCATTGGACCTTCACCGCGTGAGCGCGGCTATTTTTGATTTGCGAGTTCCTGACATTTTTTGAGGTCGAGTTTGCCGGAGGCGAGGACGGGGATGGATTCAACGTGTTGCACCTGCTTGGGTATCCACAGGTTTGGCACCTTAGCTTCGTGAAGTTTTTTGCGGAGCTGGTCAAGATCAACATCTACCGTGCTCAGCAGGACTAGCGCTTCACCTTTGGCTGCATCTTGCACGCCCATGACGGCAATCGGGCGTTCATCTCTTCCAGACAAACCAAGGAGATCGACAATTTTGCCCTCGATTGTTTCATGCGGCACCATTTCGCCGCCGATTTTTGAAAAGCGTGACAGTCGGCCTTCGATGTAGAGGAATCCATCTTTGTCGAATCGGCCGATGTCGCCCGTTTTCAACCAGCCGTCGCGCAGGACTTCCGCCGTTCGTTTCGGATCGTGCAGGTAACCTGCGAAAATGTTTACGCCGCGCAGCCAAAGCATTCCGGTGTCGTACAAGGTGAGCTTGCGGTCTGTCTCCGGCTCGCGAATTTCGGCTGCGATTCCTGGGGCCATTCGGCCGACGGAACCCAGGCGACTGGTTGGCTCGGCATTTGGAACAGGCTCCGGCAAGTTTACACTCACCACCGGTGCGGTCTCGGTGAGCCCATATCCTTCGAAAACTTTCTTGCCGAAGCGTTCCTCGAACTTTTCGGCGAGATCGAGCGGCAATTTTTCCGCCCCAGCGATCACGAGACGCAAACTGTGGAGCTGATACGGCTCAGCTCTGCGCAAATAAACGCGCAAGAACGTGGGCGTCGCCAGCAGGAGAGTCAGCTTGTACCGCTCGATTAGCGCCGCGCACTTGGCCGCTTCCAACGGATTTGGGTACGTGACAATCCGCACGCCTTCGATGAGTGGATACCAAAGCGTAACGGTCGATCCGAAGGTGTGAAAAAATGGCAGCGACGCGAGAACGGCATCATCTTTTTTCGCGTCAAGCAGCTCCCGGAATTGCGAGACGTTCCCAACGACATTGCGGTGACTCATCACAGCTCCCTTTGGTTCGCCGGTCGTCCCGCTCGTAAAAAGCAAGATTGCGTCTGCGTGTCCTCCTATTTTAGGAACGTTCAACAGCCGCAAAAGCAAGCGCGCCGGAAGCAAGACCGACATGATCCACCAGAAAATTATCTGACGTTTCAGTCGCGGCATCAGCTCATCCAGTTCCAAAACGTGCTCCGGCCACGGGAAATCTTTGATCCGCTCCATGAACTGCGTGGCCGAAATGGCGACCTGCAGATTTGCGCGCTTGCAGCACGACTCGTTAGCCGCGCGTCCAATGGTGAAATTAAGATCGACAGGAACTTTGCCCGCCAGCGTAACGGCTAGGTTTGCGAGCATCGATCCCTTGCTTGCTGGTAATACAATGGCGATTCGTTCGTTGGTGAATTGCTTGCGAAGAACACGGCTCAATGCCGCGGCGGCTCCGAGCAATTTCGATCGGCTTAAGACGCTGTGATCGAGTCCATCGATGACGGCGGTCGCAAACGGGCGGCGCTTCAATCCGCGCACGCATTCTTCGGCAAGATGTCGATCCAACGAAGGACGGCGACTGTAACAAAATTCGCCGAGCTTAAGCAGCTCTTCGCGGACCGCTGCTGTGTCGGCAGCCTTGGCCTCGAGCGGTTTGCCGAAAGCGACCGTCACTGGATAACGAGTATGCTTTGGTAATTTTCTGAAAAATCTTCCGCCTTGGAACGAGAAGATCGAGCCCCAAAGCTGGTCCAGCCATGCGGGCACGACTTGCGCGTTGGCGTGTCGCGCGATCAATTCGTAACCGCGTTGCAAACGCAGCAACGTAGCGGCGCGTTCGAGCCGGCCCTCGGGAAACAGGCAGACTATCTCGCCCTCGGCGATTTTTTCCGTAGCCGCGCGCACGGCTAGATGCGAATGGCGGGTATTAATCGGAATGCAGCCCAGCACGCGCAAAAAAGGGGGCAGGATCGGTTTGTGATAATACTCCTGGTCAATGATGTAACGGATCGGTCGGGGGCAGGCGAGCTGCAGAACGAGGGCGTCTACCCAGCTAATATGATTGGGCAGTAGAAGAAACCCATCCTCGGGCAAGTTTTCCAGACCGAGCGCTGTGACCCGGTAAAAGCAACGCACCAGTGGTCGGCCAATGAAATAGAGGGCGCGTTCAGTCGGGGACGTCGAAGACATCGTTTATGATTTACAATCGGTGCGAGGCAAACTGCAATCGGCAATTATCGATGGGAACCCAGGCGCGCCTAGCATCCGGTGCTCGAGCAGCGTTGCTGCTCTTACTTGCCATCAATCTTTTCAATTACATCGACCGGCAAATTCTGGCCGCACTCGAGCCGGATATTCGCGCCAGTTTCTTCGCAGCCAGCGACGTAAATGCCATGACGAAGACCGGGCTGCTCGGCGACGCTTTTTTCGTCACCTACATGGTCAGCGCACCGATTCTCGGGTTCCTTGCCGATCGATTCTCGCGGTGGATCATCGTCGGTTCCGCCGTGATTTTGTGGAGCCTGGCTAGCGGCGGCTCCGGTTTAGCGGCAACATTCGCCATCCTTTTTGCTACTCGAATCTGCGTTGGAATTGGCGAAGGCGGCTACGGGCCGGCCGCACCGACCATTTTGTCCGATCTTTTCCCGATCGAGACGCGGGGGCGCATGATGGCGATTTTTTACACAGCGATTCCCGTTGGCAGCGCCCTCGGCTATGTAATCGGCGGATTGATCGGTGCTCACCTGGGCTGGCGCTGGGCCTTTTATCTGGTTGCCCCACCGGGTTTGCTGCTGGGCCTACTGTGCTTCTTCCAACGCGACCCGCGCGTCGCTGGACATCAATTAGCGCTGGCGTCGCCGCGCCGAAGCGTAGGGGATTACCTAAAGCTTTTCCGTACGCGCTCATATCTCATCAACTGCATTGCGCAAACACTGATGACTTTTGTAACCGGCGGCCTCGGATATTGGATATCGGCTTACTTGAATTATCGAAATCAAAGTCCGGCCTTGGGCAGGACAATCTTCGGCTTGATCACCGTAGTCGCGGGTTTGTTCTCGACGCTTCTTGGAGGTGTTATCGCCGACAGATTGCGCCCGCGTTTTGCGGGCTCTTATTTCTGGGTCTCGGGAATTGGGATGCTGACCGCGTGTCCATTTTTCATTGCGACTCTCTACATTCCGTTTCCCGCCGCGTGGATCACAATGTTTGTCGCCATCTTTTTCTTGTTTGTGAACACAGGCCCGTCAAACACGGCGCTGGCCAATGTCTCGCTGCCGGCGGTGCGCGCGACGGCGTTTGCCCTAAATATCTTCGTCGTACACGCGTTAGGCGACGTGCAGGCCTTTTGGCTGCTGGGTTACCTCGGTGGTCATACTAACATGCATGTGGCATTTCTTTTCGTGTCCGGCATCATCTTTGCCTCGGGGTTGGCATGGCTGATCGGTGTGAAATATCTGCCTGCCGATACGGCCGCAGTGGACGGCGAACCAAGCGGCTGATTCCCAGTCTGGCAGAAAGCCCGCGAGGCTCCGGGCTCATTGCAACGAATCTTGCCTAACAAATACCGATTATTCTTGTTCTTGTGGCTTCTCTGGCGGTGTGCCAGTTGGCTTCCCGTGATGCCGCGAAGTCCTAGTTTTCTCCCCAGGGCTTGCTCCCTCCGATGGACCTCCTCGGCCTTCGGTTGGCGACGCCGTCTCAGCGCTACCACCCGGCGAGGCTTCTGGCCTGCTCCTAGCGCCGCGTTCCGATGGAGTTTCCCGTCCTTCAGTTGGCGATGCCGTCTCGGCGCCGCCACCCGGTGAGACTTCTGGCCTGCCCCTAGCGCCGCGTGCTCCTCTGGCTGACGGGCTTGCAGTTGCCGCGCCTTCTTGGCCCGGAGATGCAGTAGCGTATGGTCGTGTCGGTGCACTCGCACGCGGTCTTGCCGTGGTTGTGGCGCGTGGACTTGGCGATGCTCTACCAGCGGGTGAAGCCGTCGTCGCGGGCGATCTCATGGCACCGGGTGAGCCGGTCGCAGCCGGCGAAGCAGTTGCTCCTGGGCTCGCCGTGGCGCCCGCTCTTGCGGCAGCGCCCGTTGTAGTCGTCGAGACTGCAGCACCCGCTCCTGCGCCGGGGCTTACGCCGTAATAGCTATAGACGTTGCTGATGTAATCGGGCCTGGAATATTCATCGATACGCGCGTAGTCGAACACCGGCGCGTTATAGATCCGATCCCGATCCACCGTTACAGTAAGGGCACTGACGTCTGCTGTCGGCGAATATACCGCCCAGGGAACAGCCACTAACTTGCCGCCTCCGGCGACACGCGCTCCACCTCCGCCGGTTGAAAGGACTGTGTAAGCCATGCAGCCCGTATTACGGTCGAGAACCACGTCTTTGACCGTACCAATCTCTTCTCCTTGGGACGATTTTACCTTCGTGCCGACGAGCTTGCTGGTCTGGACGTAAGTCGTGTTGCTGCTCGTCGTAGTGCTCTGGGTTTGGGCGAATGTAGAAGCCCCGGCCAAACCCAAAACGGCAACAAAGGCTCCCAGTGAAAATAATGTTTTCATAAGCAATAGGGGTTTAGGCTCAATCTCGTGCGAGCCGACACACAAGAATCGTTAGTCGTCGTTTCTGCGGATGTGAAAACAAACTGGCGGAATCGTTAAAATGATTTCCTTGTAGAAGCTTATGTCGATCGTGCGCAGCCTAGCGATCTACTTGTTGTTGTTGATTGGCGTCAGCGTATATGCCGACGGCATTCCCGAGGATTGCACTCAGCTGATTCTCGGAATCGCGCCGACGTGGAATTCAATGCGCGGCGACTTGCGATTGTTTGAGCGTTCACACGGCGGGGACTGGAAGCTTGTCGCCGGCCCCTTCCCGGCATTGTTCGGCAAAAGTGGGCTTGCTTGGGGCACAGGACTCGCCGGTCAAGATGAGCCCGGCCTTAGAAAAAAAGAGCGAGACGGTCGCGCGCCTGCGGGGATTTTCGAGATCGGCAAGGTATTTGGATACGATCCGCACCTCCCTGCTGGAGCGGATTATCCGTATCACCAAGTCACGGAAGCTGACGTGTGGAGCGATGACCCGCGATCACCTAACTACAATCGGCATATTCTCATCGATCCAAAGAATCTACCCGACAATTACACGCATGAAAAAATGCGCTCGGGCGATTTCGCGTATCACTGGCTTATCGAGATTCGACATAACTCGAATCCGCCTGTTCCGGGCGCAGGCAGCGCAATCTTTTTCCATATTCGGCGCGGCATAAACCGGCCAACCACGGGTTGCACGACGATGGCGGAACCAGATCTCGTTAAGTTGATCACGTGGCTGCGCGCAGCACGGCATCCTTGTTACGCGCTGTTACCGGCCGCCGCGTACGATAAGAAATGGCGCGCTTGGAACCTGCCATTGCCAGAGGCGGTTCACCGCGCGGTTTCATCCGCTGATTGAATCATCGCGTTGCTTGGTTAGCTTCTTGTTAGTGCCATGCGAAAGCGAAGACGTCCCAATCCTGATTCGGAAGCAAACATCCGTCGCATCGACACGAAATCGCGCGCCAAGAAGCAGACGCATGGTTTTCAGGTTCACTTTCTTCGCGGAGATCGTGTGGTGACCAGAATGTTCAGCGACAGCCTTTACGGCGGCAAAAAAGGAGCGAGACGCGCCGCGCGAAAGTTTAAACGGGCAACCCTACGCCGTTTGCCTCGAAGAAAATTCGTGGGACTTAGGTAGGTGCGTTCGCGTTGGACCGCTCTTTCTGTCGATATGCTTTCCAGCACTCCAAAAAACCAGGCGCAAAATCTTCCCGCCGCGCTGCGACCCAACCATCAATGATTGCCGGGGGGTAAAAAACGCCAGTCTCGATTTCCGTCGTATTCGGCTGGAGACCGCCCAAAATTTCTCCTCGATAAAGCCATATAAATTCGTGGTCGGTCCGTGTTGAGGCCGGAATCTTTAGAATCCTTTTAAGGTTGATCTTGGCGCCTAGTTCTTCTTGCAACTCTCGCTCGGCGGCTTCGTCATAGCTTTCCCCGTCCCCTACGTGCCCAGCAGCGCTCGAATCCCATTTGAGAGGATGCCTATCTTTCCAGCGCGAGCGCTGCTGTAAATAAACTTCGTCTGCCTGATTGAAAATCAGGACGTGAATTGCGCGATGCCGCAAGTTATTCCCATGCACTTCCGAGCGGGGTGCGTAGCGCAGAATGCGATCATTTTTATCTACAACCGGGAAGCGTTCTTCGGATGTCGCGCTTATGTTTGGTGCCGTCCGTGGCGCGATATAATTCGCCAATGCAATCCATTGAGGAAGTGACAGCTCTTCGGCTCGAGCTCTAGGATCAAATCTGACAATCGAGGCTGCGCTGTCCCAGTCGTGAACAATTTCCGGGCTGAGCAGCTTCCTTAGTTGTTTTCGTCTCTGCGAAAAACCGCGTCGGACCAATCTTTCGAGCAACTCATAATCGTGCGGCGGTAATTCAAGCGGATCGCGCGGCGAGATTTTTACTAACGCAGAATCGACTTCCGGTTTTGGAAAGAAAACTGACGCTGGAATCGTGCGCAAATACTTGACGTGGTGGTTCGTCTGCACGTGCAACGTCAGCGATCCATAACTTTGCGTGCGTGGCGATGCGGAAAGTCGCAATGCCATCTCTTTTTGTAACATAAACAACAGCAACGAAATAGGGCTAGGATATTGCAGAAATTTCAAAAGCAGCGCACTCGAAATGTTGTAAGGAATATTGCCAACAAGTTTTACGCGACGACATGAGAAGAGAACACGCGAATCGAAGTTGAGCGCGTCGATGTTGATTACTTCAAATCGCGAATGTTTGAATCGCTCGCGCAAAAAATTAGCGAGTCTTGTGTCTTTTTCGATTGCTAGAACGTGTGAGCATTTTTGAACAAGCAATTCAGTCAAAGCGCCCAGACCCGGTCCGACTTCGACGACGTAATCATTCGGACTTATCTCTGCTTGATCGACGATCCAGCGTGCGAGATTTTGATCGTGCAGAAAATTTTGTCCGAGAGTTTTGACCGGCGAGACTTCTATTTCCCGAAGCGACGCGCGAATCTCGGTGAGCTTCATGTTTACGAACGCGTTACCACCTACCTAAGATTGCTGTTTTGTTCACAAAAGTTTGCGAACAAAATATGCTGGAGCAGAAAACTTGTTCACAAGTTATTCACTCGTATGGCTCATACGACAACTGCCACGTATGTGTCCCATGCAACGTGCGCTTTCACTCAGGCATCTCCAGGCCAGGAGGCGCCCGCTTTTTGCGGCTCCGCAGATAGGTCCGACGCGCGTCTTTCAAAGAAGCTCCTTCGAGAAAGTACGCAGTCGCCGCGCGACCGATCGCATATGTCCCGGCTCCGGCAACCATGCCGCAGACAACATTGCCCCAGCCCGGGAAGAACTTCAGAATCGCGCGCGCCGCTTCTCTAAGAAGCATCGCCACACCCACATTGGCTCCAAGCGCGGCGATAAACTCGGTCGCACCCCGCAAGCTGCGCTCGCGGCCGCTTACGTACATGATTCCTGAGACCATTACTACTTGGAGTGTGGTGAGAATTGGCAGGTCTGCCAGCGGAATGGGCTGCGCACCGATCGCCGTGCAAATCGCAGTTACCGATTTTATCAGCATCTTCGCGACGTGAGCCTGCGCTTTACGATCGTGCGAAATCCGAATCATCTCGATCTTAGCCTCGTTCGGCAGCTCTTCGGCAAGGATCGACATCAAACGCTGTTGTTCGGCTGATCCGTTTTCGGTGAGGCGGACCACACTTACTAAACGATTGGGCACGGCCGGCTGCGCATCGAACGCTTGTTTCAGTTGCGCAACCCGCTTTTCAGGTCCGACTGAAAGGCCAATGATTTTCGGTGCGTCCAAGCGCATACCGAATTCATATTTCATGTGCGAGAGGAAATTGGGAACGAGCAGATCCTTTAAATCCGATTGGCCATCGTCGAAAAAGAAGATTATGTCAGCAGGGTCACGCTTCAGATCTTCTTCGACCTGGAGTACGGCCGAACCTGCGGCATCACGCGCATCCAGGATCGAGACCGTTCCGTGACCAGGTATGTTCCAGTCGATCCATCGATGGACTGGCATTAGCGTAAGGTTCACATGCTCCGCTGCATTTGGAGCGAAAAGCATGTTCACAATTCGGTGCATTGGCATTCTGCTCGAGCCGACAAAGAGAAACCGCGGTCGCCGCTGTCTAAGAAACAATTCTTTGAGCGGAGTCAGTTCGCTCAGCACCGGCCGGCGAATTTTCTCGGGAAGTTTACCTGCAAGAGCTTCAAGTCGCTCGGCAATCTGCAAAAGTGTTGCCTGATTCATCTGAAATGAGGAAAGGTAATTGCAAAATCCGATGACGAGTGGCTTAGCTCCGATTATAAGCCTTGCATGAGTTTAAACATTGAAATTCTTTCAAAAGCTGCGACTCAGGCGCGCGGGTTATGCATGGACGCTGTGCAGGCGTCACAATCGGGGCATCTTGGACTTCCACTCGGCTGCGCGGAAATGGGCGCAGTGCTCTTTGGCTATGCGCTGAAATACAATCCGGATCAGCCGCGCTGGATCAATCGCGACATCTTCGTCCTTTCTGGTGGCCACGGCAGCATGTTCCTTTATGCATGGCTGCACATGAGCGGCTATGACCTGCCGATGTCGGAAATCAAACGGTTCCGACAGCTGCATTCGAAAACACCGGGGCACCCGGAATTTGGTGATACTCCAGGAGTAGAGTGCACAACGGGACCGCTCGGGCAGGGCGTTGGAAACGCAGTTGGCATTTCCGTGGCGACAAAAATGGCTGCGGCGCGTTTCAACACCGATGAGCACAAGATTTTCGATCAGCATGTGATCTGTTTATGCAGCGACGGCGACATGCAGGAGGGAGTCGCTTCCGAGGCGTGCGCACTGGCCGCTCATTGGGGTCTCGATAATTTGATCTTCATCTACGATTCGAATGCCGTCACGCTCGACGCTGCGGCGAAAGAGACGCAGAGCGAGGACACCGGCAAACGCATGGAAGCCTACGGATTCGACGTTCAGGAAATCGACGGTCACGACATGCAAGAGTTTCTAGACGCGTTGAACGTCACCAAAAGGCGTGACAACGGGAAACCTCAGTTCATCATCGCGCACACGCTCATCGGTAAAGGCGTCCCGGAAGTCGAGGGGACATACAAGGCGCATGGAGAGGCGGGCGCAAAATTTGTCGATGCGGCGCGGAAGGCGCTCGGCTTGCCAGACGAACATTATTTCGTGTCGCAGGACGTGTACAACTATTTTGCCGATCACAAAAAGAAGCTGCTCGCCGAGTACGATCGCTGGGAAGAAACTTACAACGCGTGGCGCAAGAAAAGCCCTGGCAAGGCGAAGCTGCTCGATGACGGTGTCGCGCGAAAAGTTCCCGCGGATCTCTTAGCGAAGATTCCGGAATTTCCGAATGACGCGAAGCTGGCCACGCGCAAAGCCGGCGGCGAAGTGTTGCAGCCGATCGCGCAAGCGATGCCGTTGCTGATGAGCGGTAGCGCTGATCTGTACGGATCGACCATGAATTACATCAAGGACGGCGGCGATTTTAATCGCGAGAATCCAGGCGGTCGCAATATTCGGTTCGGCATCCGGGAGCACGGCATGTGCGCGATCGTGAACGGTATCTCGTATCACGGGCTGTTTCGCGCCTCAGGTGCAACCTTCACGGTGTTCACCGATTATTGTCGCGCATCCATTCGTCTCGGCGCATTGGCGAAGCTTCCCAACATTTACATTTTCACTCACGACTCGATCGGCGTGGGTGAAGACGGTCCGACCCATCAACCTGTGGAGACGGTTAGCTCGGTTCGTCTGATGCCGAACATCGACGTGATTCGCCCAGCGGATCCCGAAGAAACCGCAGGCGCATTTGTCGCGGCGATGCAGCGAATAGAGGGACCGACGCTACTCGCGCTCACGCGTCAGACGGTTCCGATATTGAACCAAATCGACGCGAACCTGCGTCGCGAAGGAGTATTGCGCGGCGGTTACATCGCGAAGAAAGAAACTCGCGAGCTCAATCTCATCATCATGTCGTGCGGGAGTGAGTTGCAACACGCCTTGGCCGCGGCAAGAGAACTCGGCGATGGCGTGCGTGTCGTTTCAATGCCGTGTTTTGAGCGGTTCAATCGCCAGTCTTCAGAATACCGCGAAGAAGTTTTGCCTAACGAATGTCGTAAACGCGTCGCGATCGAAGCTGGAGTAAGTGAGATTTGGTATCAGTACGTGGGTCTCGATGGACGAGTCGTCGGGCTGCACGAGTTCGGCTTGAGCGCGCCCGGCGCGGAAGTGATGAAGGAGCGCGGCATCGACGCGCAGCATGCGATCGACGCGGCGAAAAGTCTCGGGTAGCGCACGCGGGCCGCGCGCGCTCCCCAGAACGTGACGTTTAGAGCGCTTCTTCCGGTTCGCTCACATTGCGCGCGCGAGTTTCGAACCGGGTAAATTCTTTGAGGAACGTGAGCGGAATCTCGCCTACAGGACCGTTCCGCTGCTTGGCGATGATCAATTCGGCCTCGCCAGCTTTTTCCACACGCGCCTCTTCATCTTCCTCGTAGAGTTCCGGCCGAACAAGCAAGGCGACGAGATCGGCATCCTGCTCGATCGAACCCGATTCACGCAGGTCGCTTAATCGCGGTTTCCCACCGGAGCGCTGCTCCGGTTGGCGATTCAATTGCGCAACTACGACGATCGGAATTTTCAATTCCTTCGCCAGGCCTTTCAGTCCTGCGGAAATTTCGGATATTTCCAGCTGCCGATTGTCCTGCGCGCGGCGAGATGTCGATCTGAGCAGTTGCAGATAATCGACGATCATAAGTCGCACATCCTGCTGGGCCTTAAGCCGACGCGCTTTCGCCCGCAATTCCAGAATGCTGAGGCTCGCGCTGTCGTCGATGAAGATTTTTGCTTCGGCCAGTTTCGACGCGGCGGCAGTCAGACTTGGGAAATCGCGCTCACCCAAAAATCCGTCGCGCACTTTTTGCAAATTAACTCGCGCCCGCGAACAAAGGAGACGTTGCACAAGCTGCTGGCTGCTCATTTCCAAGCTGAACACGCCGACCGGGAGCTTCTCGTTAATACCGACATGTTCCGCGATGTTCATGGCAAGTGCGGTTTTCCCCATGCTTGGCCGCGCGGCGATCACAATCATCTCTGAGGGATGCAGACCGCTGGTCATTCGGTCGAACTCTACGAACCCGGTGGAGATCCCTGTTATTCCGCCCTTTCGTTCGTAGAGCTTCTCAATCGACTCGATTGCCTCCATTACCTGGTCCTTCATGGAAAGCATCTGACCTTTGAAGCGGTCTTCGCCGACCGCGAAGATTCTTTGTTCCACTTCATCGAGCAGATTATTCACCTCGTCCTGCTCTTCGTAGGCGCGCCGTACGCTCTCGGTCGCGGCGGAAATGATCTCGCGCAGGATATACTTATCGCGAACAATCTCGAGGTAGTACCCGACATTCGCAGCGGTCGGAACGAAGGTGAAAAGGCTGGTGACAAATGCCGCGCCGCCTACGCTGTCGAGAAGATGCCGATCACGCAGCACCTGTGTGAATGTGATCAGGTCGATCGCCTGTCCCGCATTCCAACGATCGACAAGGACGTTGTAAATCGTCCGGTGCGCTGGGACGTAAAAGTATTCTTCATTAATTTTCTCGACGCATTCCGCGATCGTTTCACGCGGAGAGATGAGCATCGACCCGAGAACGCCCTGCTCCGCTTCCACGCTATGCGGCGGTGTGCGGTGAACATCCTGCGCAGAACCTGTGGGCGAAATGGGAACAACTTTTTCGCCGCTCCGCGCCGCCGAACCTCGGCCAGCGCCATTTCCCGCTTTGCGAGGCTTCTCTCCTGTCCATGCGGACGATTGAGTCGCCATTTATTTCGTTTCTTTTCGCCCTTCTTTTTTTCTTCGGAAAAATCGGTGTTTCTTCTTCTCCTCAGGTTCCTCGGACGTAGCGCCCACCGGCTCAGTCTTTGGTTCCTCTGCGGATTTTACCTGGAAAACAAACTGTGCTGTCGCGTCGTGATGCAACTTGATCAGGACCACGTGCTCGCCGGTATCTTTAATCGGTCGTTCCAGTATAATCTTGTGGCGATCGATCTCAGCTCCGATTTCATTCTTGAGTCGATGAACGATATCCTGCGCGGTGATCGAGCCGAAAGCTTTGCCTGTTTCACCGGTCGCGAGCGTGAAGGTCACGCGCAGTTTCCCTATGCGCCGGCTGAGTTCTTCCGCTTCGTTCAATTCGCGCGCCTCACGGTCTGCGCGTTTCTTCTTCAAATTATCGAGTTGACGCAAAGCTGCGGGAGTAACTTCGTATGCTTTGCCTGTCGGCAGCAAATAATTGCGCGCGTAGCCGCGTCGCACTCTTACGACATCCGCTTCCGCGCCCAAACCCGGAACATTTTCAGTCAAAATCAGTTCAGTTGTGGGCATCTTGATCTTTCCTAAGGCGCGCTGAGAAATTTTCAATCTCGAAACTTCGGAGGGTGACGAGTATAGAAGCGCGACACGCGCTGTCAACGCGCGATTAGAATTCCGGCGATTTTTTTAGCCGCACTTTATCCAACACCAGTTTCGTGCCGGCTTAACATCGCCGAAGCGGCGCAGCATCGCCGCACTCCAAAACGCAGGCGAGAAAATCCGCTCAGATCATGCCGAGCTTCATCCGGCCTGCTTCGCTGATCATATTTTGATTCCAAGGCGGATCCCAGACGAGCTGCACGTCTGCTTCATCCACACCGTCGATGCTAAGAATTTTGCTCTGCGCATCATGCGCGATGGCTGGTCCCATTCCGCAACCTGGTGCGGTTAACGTCATTTTAACTTCCACACGGGTCCCGCCATCCTCTTTCTTGATGAGGCGGCAATCATAAACGAGACCGAGATCAACGATATTGACCGGTATCTCTGGATCGTAACATTGCCGCAGCTGGTTCCAGACATCTTGCTCTGAAACTTCACCGTCTGTGCGTGCAGATTTTTGCGTTTCCTGCGGCTGCGGTTTTTCCAAACCCAGGGCGTCGAGGTCTTTTTCCGCGACGCGCGCCAGGCCCTGGTAAGTTGCGATGGTGTGGCTTCCTCCGAGGCTTTGGGTGATCACGCCCCGTGTTCCGGCTGGGATCGTTGTTTTTTGGCCGCTCGGAATCTGGATGGCCACGCAATCACGGCTCAATGTAAATTCAGTGTTCTCGTACATAGCCTTAAAGTCTTTTGTTTATTATGCCACAGATGAAGAAAATGACGAAATCCGAATGACGAAACAATGTAGAAGCTCAAATGACCCACGAGATACGTCACACGCTTTTTTCGGAATCTAGTCATTCCTTCGTCGTTCTTGCTAATACACATCGCGCTTGTAGCGCTTGTCGCTCTTGAGCTTCTCAACGTATTCATTTGCTTGATCGACACTTTTCCGGCCCTGCTCCTGCACGATCTTGCGCAGCGTTGCATCCACGTCCTTCGCCATGCGGCGGGCGTCGCCGCACACAAAGAAGTGTGCGCCTTCGGCGTCGATCCAGTCCCAAATCTCGGCAGCGTTTTCCAACATTTTGTGCTGGACGTAGATTTTCTGGGGTTGATCGCGTGACCAAGCGCAATCGAGTCGTGTAAGAAGGCCCTTCTTCAGATACGTCTTGAACTCATCTCCATAGGCAAAATCGCAGCCCTCGTGTTGCGATCCGAAGAAGAGCCAGTTTTTGCCCTTCGCCCCTGTGGCTTTTCGCTCCTGCAGATACGCGCGGAACGGCGCCACTCCCGTCCCGGGACCCACCATGATGATTGGAGTGTGAGGATCGTCCGGTAGATGAAAATGTTTTGCCACGCTGGGGAACACCGGCACCGGCACGTCATCAGCACGTTCCGCAAGAAAAGAAGAAGCAACCCCTTTCCGGACGCGACCATGACTTTCGTAGCGGACGACGTCCACGATGAAGTGCACTTGATCGGGGTACGCCGTTAAGCTCGAGGCCACTGAATAAAGTCGTGGCTGTAATTTCGTGAGCAGGCCGACAAATTCTTCCGGTGCGAAACGGGCAGAGGGGTGTTCCAGGAGGAAATCGATTACCTCCATGCCCCAGAGGTAAGTCTCGAGGTCCTGTTTGCGGTCTGGAGCGAGAAGGTAACTCAACGTAGGCGCGGCGGAGGCCCGTTGCGCAATGGCCCTCAAACCAGTTGCCGGTCGTTCGTTGGATAAACAGCCAACGAATCGCCCACTTCAAAGTTCAAACCCCAGCCGGTTAGATCGAGTTCGAAATGGCGGGTGTCCTTCTCAGACTCCGGGCCGCTGAGACGGCGATTCACGAGCATGCGCGCGGGAAACGGATTCGCCCGCGTGTAGCGTGGGGGAGCAGCGGCAGCGGTAGCAGTGGCTTCGGTCATGGCAACTCTTGTAGCGGGGATTCGCCAGCGTCGCAAATTTTACCCATCATTTCCGATTGCAAGCGTGGGACAAACTTCCATGGCGCGCTGTGCCGCGGCGATTTCTTCCGGCGTTTCCGGTTGTTTAAAAAAATGAACAGCAGTTTCGTCGCGATTGTACGTGATGAGATTTGACGCTTCTTCGAGACACATGCGGCACAACGCGCAACTTGTATCCACGTACCATTCTCCAGCTGCGTTCTCAGGATGTTTGCTCAGTTTGTCCGCCACGATTTAATAAACGCGGAATAACATGATCGGTTTCAACTCGCTGCAGGGGCAACGCTGGATCGCCGCCTTGCGCGGCGACGTCTCCCGGGCCCTTCCGATGCAAGCGCAATTGCGAAATCCACCTGCCGTTTGAAAGTATCGACGCGGGCGACATAGACCGATAGCTCGTCGCCAATACTGAATCGTTTGCGCGACCGCCTGCCAATGAGCTGCCGGCGAGCGGGTTCAAAGACATAAAAATCATCGGTCAGTGAGGAGACGTGAATAAGCCCGGTGATCAGCGCATCCGGCAATTCCACCATCAACCCGTAGTTGCGGACATCGACAATCGAAGCGCGAAAAATCTGCGGATTGCGTTCGTCGAGTTGTCGCTGAAAAAATTCTAGCTTCTTCATTTGTGCAGCGTCGATCTCTGCATCGGCTGCGGTTCGTTCGGTCATTGAAAGGTGCTCCGCGATCGAAGCGATCTCGCGGCTGTCTGTCTGGTAGGGACGCCGCAGCGCTGTGTCCCTACCGAGTGATCGATGTACCCCCAGATCGGCATAACGCCGGATCGGACTGGTGAAATGTAAATAATTCGCCTTGGCCAAGCCGTAATGACCGAGCGGCTGGGCAGAGTAGCGCGCGCGTTTCAAACTTTTGAGCAGCGCAACCTTGAGAGCTTGCTCTTCGGGTTTGCCGTGGATCAGCGCGAGCAATCGCTGCAACTCAGAGCGATGAGTCAGATCGCCAACCCTATAGTTAAAGCTAAGCACGAATTCGCGATACTCTGCGAGTTTTTCCGGATCTGGATTTTCGTGAACGCGATAGACCGTGGGAATCGCGCGATTCTTGAGCTCGCGTGCCACGGCCTCGTTTGCGGCCAGCATGAACTCTTCGATCAATTGATGCGATTCGTCGTTTTCAACGCGTTCTAGTCGTACTGGATGGCCTTGTTTATCGACCCACACTTTTACCTCTGGAAAATCAAGATCCAGCGCACCGTGTTCGAATCGTTTCCGCCGCAGTAACGCAGCGAGTTCCCAGGCAACGTGCAGCCGTTCGCCTAGCTGGTCGCGTGGCGGGGATTTTAAGATTGCGTACGCTTGTTTGTATGTAAGGCGGTGGGCGCTGCGGATCACGCTGCGGGCAAAGCGCGCGCTTTTTGCATTTCCGTTCTTGTCGAAATGAACAAAGACGGAATGTGTAAGCCGATCGACTCCGGGATTCAGACTGCAAACACCATTGCTCAGCCGCTCTGGCAACATTGGAATGACGCGGTCGGGCAGATAAACGCTGTTGCCGCGCCGGCGCGCTTCGCGATCCAGCGCGCTCTCGGGCTCCACGTAAGCCGCGACATCGGCAATGTGCACACCGAGGCGCCAACCATTCTTTATCTTCTCAACCTGAATCGCGTCGTCGAAATCGCGCGCGTCATCAGGATCGATGGTGACGATAAATTCTTTGCGCAAATCTTCACGTCCTTCGAGTTGTCGCGCATCGATTCGTTCGGAAATCCGCTCCGCTTGATCCAAAACATCCTTCGGAAATTCTGCGCGGAGGTGGTATTTGCGGATGATCGAAAGCATGTCGATGCCCGGCGCGGATGCCGGTCCGAGTACTTCGACGATTTCGCCTTCAGGATTGACGTGGCGCGATTCCCACGCGTCCAGGCGGACCACGACTTTGTCGCCGACGCTCGCCGATGTTCCCACGCGCTCATCGCGATCTGGGCTCACGTAGATGTCGTGCACAAACCGCGGATCATCCGGGACGACGTAGTAAAAGTTTCGCGACCGCTGCAGCGTGCCTACGATCGTATCGTGAGCGCGCTCCAGGATTCGAATCACACGCCCTTCGCGCCGTCCTTTGATCCGCCCGTAAGGCGCATCGCGCGATATACGCACAACCACGCGGTCGCCGTGCATCCCTGTCCCGATATTTTCCGCCGCGATGAAAATGTCTGGCTCGCCTAGTTCTTCGCTGGTAAGAAAACCGTAGCCGGCTTGGTGAATCGACAGCTTTCCGGTCGCCAGGTCTGCCTCAGTCGGCAGCACGTAGCGATTCTTGCGAATGCGCGCGATCTCACCCGCGCGTTCCAGCTCGCGTAAATTCTGTCGCAGGATGACGCGTTCCCTCCCTTTTAACCGAAGCTCGCGTCCGATCTCGGTTTTATCCATCGGTCGGTAATCTTTGCGCCTGAGGACGGCAAGGATTTGTTCCCAAAGTTTACGTCCGTTTAAACTCATAGCAGCGAAACAATCTTGTAGGTTTCTTCCCGAAGTAACGTGGTTTCAAGCAGAGGTCGATAATGCAAAAAGCAATTATTTTGAGTGCGTTTGCGATTACACTGACAGTTATCGTTTCGTTTGCCGCAGGAGGTGCCAAGATGAAGATCACAAGTTCTGCTTTTCAGGAAAGTGCAAATATTCCAAGGCAATTTACATGCGACGGCTCGGATACCAGCCCACCTTTGCAAATTGCCGATATCCCCTCCGGCGCGAAGAGCCTTGCCCTGATTGTTGATGATCCGGATGCGCCGAACGGATTGTTCACGCACTGGATGGTTTGGAATATTCCACCGCAAGCTGGCGCGATCGCTGAAGGAAGCACGCCAAAAGGCGTACAAGGGACGAATGACTTCGGCAAATCAGGTTACGGCGGGCCATGTCCGCCATCTGGCGCGCATCGTTATTACTTCAAGGTTTTCGCGCTGGATCGCGAGTTGGATTTGCCGTTCGGCGCAAAGCGCGGCCAAGTCGATGCGGCGATGAAAGGCCACATCGTTGCGCAAGGCGAACTAATGGGCCGCTACTCGCGCAAAAAGTAACCATAGCGAGGTCTGGTTCCGCGCCGGAGCTCAGCTCAGAGCGACCGCCGAATGCAGGCGATTTTTGCCGCATTTCGCACAGGGAAGCGACTACGGTTCGAATAATCGCGCATTTGAATTAGTCTCAATCGTGATGTGCGAGAGGATCTGGAAAATTGGGAAGCAGGTTTTCAACCTTTCCAAACGCGGCTTGGTCATGGGCGTACTGAACGTGACTCCAGATTCTTTTTCCGATGGTGGGAAATTTTTCGCGATGGAGGAAGCAATCGAGCACGGCCTTCAAATGACTGCGGAAGGCGCCGACATCATCGATATTGGCGGCGAATCGACGCGACCGGGCGCGCAACCGGTCGCCCTAGAGGAAGAACTAAATCGCGTTATCCCAGTCATCAAAAAACTGCGACGGAAGATCGACATCCCGATCTCGGTCGATACTTCAAAGGCTCTGGTCGCGCGCGCCGCGATTGAGGCAGGAGTCTCGATTGTAAACGACGTTACCGGGGGACGCGGCGACAAAGAGATGCTGCCGCTTGTTGCCGACACGAAAACCGCGTTCATCATCATGCACATGCAGGGTAGTCCGCGGACGATGCAGGTCGAGCCGCGATACGTGGATGTAGTCGCGGAAGTGGCTAATTTTCTTCGACAACAGTATAGGTGCGCCATAGAGTGCGGCAGTGATCCAATGGCGATTGCGTTCGATCCGGGAATCGGTTTTGGGAAAACGCTGGAGCATAATCTTAAGCTGCTCGCGCAACTGGAAAAAATTCGGGTGCACGATCGGCCACTAGTGATCGGCGTTTCGCGGAAGGGCTTCCTAGCGACAGTGACCGGTGCCTCAAAGATGGAATCGCGCCTGGCGCCCACGCTGGCTTTGACCTCGCTGCTGCGGGAGCGCGGCGCAGACGTCTTCCGCGTCCATGATGTGAAAGAGAACGCAGATGCGTTACGGCTATCGGAAGCGATTCTTCAGAGGGCAATATGATTCAGGAACTCACTCATCTCTGGTTCAGGGGCTGGCGCAGCGTTGTGGAAATCTTATTGCTGACCGTCGCGATTTACTACGGCTACCTCTATTTTCGCGGGACGCGCGGCGCCAAGGTGTTGACTGGGCTGGCAATCGTTTTTCTGACGCTGACGCTGATCTCGACGTTGCTAAACCTCGTGGTAATCGGCTGGCTGGTGCGCAGTTTTTCGGTGTTCCTAGCAATCGCGCTGGTGGTTATTTTTCAACCGGAACTGCGGCGCGGACTAGCGGCACTCGGTGGGCATCCGATTTTTTCCCTAACGAGCGAAAAGCGGGAGACAGTGCACGATTTGGCCGAAGCAGTGACACAATTGGCCAACAAGCAGTTTGGCGCACTCATTGCCATCGAACGCGACACGTCCATTCGCGTTTACGAGGAAACGGGTGTGATGATCGACGGCGATTTTTCGGTCGAGCTGATCCTGGCGATCTTTCACCCGAAAGCCGCCCTGCATGATGGGGGCGTGATCTTGCGCAACGGACGGGTTGCGGCAGCGGCATGCATTTTTCCGGTGAGCCAGCGGGAAACACTCGATCGGAGCCTTGGCCTCCGTCATCGCGCCGGTCTGGGGATTACGGAGGAATCTGACGCCGTCACGGTGGTGGTTTCCGAAGAGACGGGTAGCATTTCCATTTGTCATCGGCGACGAATTGAGCGCAATTTTACTCCCGAAACATTTCGTCAACGTATCGCGGAAATTTTGTTGCATGGAGACTATGAAGAGACTGAAGAAACTCATTCTGAAAAACTGGGGCGCGAAGTTGATCTCGCTCCTGCTCGCGACAACGCTCTGGTACCTCATCAAAAAGAACGTAGCGACGACGCCCTCGCCGTCTGAGCCACGTTCCCAGCCAACAGCCACCGAACGGCGCTGAGCATGCGCTAACGTGGTTTCGCAACGATCTGCTAGCGGAAAAAACGCGACAGGTTTTCTTCCTCCCAATGTCGGGCACGCCGATACCCCGGGAATTGACGTTCGCGCCGGTTGAATTCTTCTGTGTGCACGCGCCGGCGGCCAAGCGATACAATCTCGTCCGGTACGACAGAATGCAGCATCTCATGATAGAGTACGTACTGAAGAAACCAAAGCGGCACGAAGGGTTGATTGAGCGCCCGGTTGATTCGGATCACCCGATCTTCCTCTTGGATTGTACCAAACACGAAGTGATCCCTCGGTCGATGTTTTCGTCGCCGGCTCCATACGACTTTGTAGTCACGAAGCCGTCCGCGAAAATACCGCTGGTTTATCCGCTCGAAAATTGGGTGCAGATCGAAATACGTTTCTTCGTCTCGCAAATTCAGTTGCCGTTGCATCGGCAACTGCGGGCGGGCGAGCTTTCGTTTGGTCTTTTTCTTTTTTTTGGTTTTCCTAGCCATTGATTTGCCCCCGAAAAAACGACACGTGTAAGGTATTTTAGTGGGCCTCAGATCAAGTGACAAGCAGAGCATACTATTCACAATTAAATTTCTATAATTAGCGTGACTCCAGGGGCTTATCCCCTGCGATCACCCAGTTTGATTCCTTAGAAACACTGAAGTGCTACGTCGATTCTACGATTCCGCGATTAACGACTTGATGTGGCGAAGCCAACCGTGCGCTTCTTACTTTTGCCAAGGTCGCAACTTGCGTATAATTGTCTTAAATTTCGCGCGATGTGCCGGAATTTTAAACGGAGATTAATCGCATGATGCCTTTTCTTCGAAAGTTGCTCGGCCAAAATTGGCTCCTCCTAACGACTATGCTTGGGCTGGCCATCTTTGGAGTGATCGCAATCTACAGTGCCACTTCTTCGCGCGCCGATTCCTACGCGGCGGATTTCTGGCGAAAACAGGCAAACTGGGTGGCCGTCGGCGTTTTCGCGTTCATTCTCACAAGCCTGATTGATTACCGCTGGACTCGTTGGGGCGCGTTACCGATGTATCTGGCTGGAATCCTGTTTCTGATTTTAACGAAGTTTATCGGAACAAAAGTTTACGGCGCCCGCAGTTGGCTGCACTTGGGACCAATCAATTTTCAACCCGCTCAGCTCGCGGTTGTCGCTGGAATTATGGTGTTGGCATTGTGCTTAACGCAATTCCGCGAAATCCACCCGATACTGCGCTTACTTCTCTGTGGGGCAATCGCCGGTGCGCCTTGTCTCCTCATCTTGTTGCAACCAGACTTGGGCGAGGTTGTCATTTGGATACCAGTGCTATTGGCGCTGCTATTTGTAAGCGGTCTGCCTTTGCGCTACTTGATTTGCATAATTCTTATTGGGTTGGCCTTTATTCCAATCGCTATAAATTTCGGCTTAAAACCGTATCAACAGCAACGGATTACGGCCTTCACTCATCCTGATATCGACAAACAGGGATCGGCGTGGGCAATCAATCAGTCGCTCATTGCGATTGGCTCAGGTGGCTGGTCGGGAAAGGGATTCAAAGCGCAAAACACGCAAATCGAACTTGGTTTTCTGCCGGCGACTGCCGTCCATAACGACTACATATTCTCTGCTATCGGCGAGCAATGGGGATTTATCGGTGGCATATTTCTTATCGGCGGGTTCGCCTTGCTCCTGGTGACCTGTCTCTTCGTCGCTTTTTTTGCAGGTGATCATCTAGGTTTGCTATTGGTAGTTGGGATCACTACGCTCATCTTCACACATATTTTCCAAAACATGGGAATGACGATCGCGATGTTGCCAATTACCGGCGTGCCGTTGCCCTTGATCAGTTACAGCGGCTCGTTTGTCCTCATGATCATGTTTGGGCTCGGCCTCGTGAACAGCGTCTGGATCCATCGTCATATTCCCGCTTGATGGAAGCATAATTGGCAGGCGGCGATTTACTTTGATCTGCGGTTGTCTAAAGTCCCACACGGACGCATGGACCCCGATTACAAGGTCAAGCTTGAGGTATTCGAGGGACCACTTGATCTGCTGCTTTACCTAATCAAGCAGGACGAGATCGACATCTACGATATTTCGATCGAGCGCATTACGCGCCAGTACCTTGAATATCTCCAGACGTTCAACCGCTGGGATCTAATCCGACAACTGATTGAGTACAAAAAATTCAAGGAAGCAGCAGCGGACCTGCATCTGCGCGAAGTGAAGCAAGAGAGCATTTTTGCTCGGGAAGCATGCCTGTTATCGGAGAATCCGCTTCGCTTGGAAGAAGTTGGGATTTTTCAGCTGATTAACGCGTTCCAAAGTGTGATTAAGCGCATCGAAGCGCGACAGGACGTGCAGGAGATTTTTGGCGAACGTTTTAGCGTCTCGGAAAAGATCGATGCAATTTTGAGGCGGGTGGCAGCAGGAGTTCCCATCCGGTTCTCCGATTTGTTTGGGGCCATCGTGTCCCGCGTCGAAATCGCAGTGACTTTTCTCGCGCTTTTGGAACTCATCCGTCTTAAACAGGTTCGCGCCACTCAGAAAAACATTTTTGCAGAGATTGAAATCGCAGCAGCAGCCGCGTGAAAATCGACCATCATGCCGCGAGTCCTGATCGCCGGGTGCGGTTATGTCGGCCAAGCCACCGCAGATTTGTTTTACGCCGGTGGCTGGATAGTGGAAGGCTGGGTAAATTCCAGAAAATCTGCAGCCAGGTTATCGACCAAACCGTATCCCGTTTTTGCAGTCAATATCGCGGACCCGACTGAGGTCTCCGCACGCGTTGTAGCCGTTGATAGATTTGATGCTGTAATCCATTGCGTAAGCTCACGCGGGGGCGACGCAAGCGTTTACCGCGAAATTTACCTGGATGGAGCGCGTAATCTCCTCGATCGATTTACCGGAGCGAGAATGCTCTTCACGAGTAGCACCAGCGTCTATGCGCAACGGGACCGCTCGTGGGTCACCGAAGAGAGCGAGACTAAACCCGAGCGCGAAACTGGCCGAATACTGCTCGAAACGGAAAGTTTGATACTCGCACGCGGCGGCGTGGTCGCGCGACTTGCGGGAATTTACGGACCTGGACGTTCAGCGCTGTTGAGCAAATTTCTGACCGGTTTGGCGATCATTGACCCGCAAAACGATCGCTTCGTTAATCAGGTGCATCGGGACGATATCGCTGCTGCGCTCTTTCTTTTGTTGAATCGACAATCAGTGGGTGGAGAAATTTACAATGTCGTTGACAATCAGCCGATTTTGCAAAGCGAATGTTACCGCTGGTTGGCGAAGAAATTGAGTCGGCCAATTCCGCCAATCGGAAGATCGACGTCAATCTCGAAGCGTGGCGCGAGCAACAAGCGTGTCAGCAACGCGAAACTGCGCCGCCTCGGATGGACCCCACAGTATGCCACGTTCGCTCAAGCAATGGAAAAAAGTATTCTGCCCAGCTTTGGAGCGTGCCCTTCCTAAGTCATCTGCACGGCTTCTATCGTCGGCACGTCCACGGTGCGATGGCTCTCGTGCCGTTCGCCGAAGAGTTGGCGGATCACTTCTTCCACCGGCACCTCCTGAACGTTGATATCGCTCACATCACATGCTTCGAGCAATTTTCGGCAGGTTTCGGTGACTTTGGCGCGGGGAACTTTCAGTTGCACTGAAACGGGCGTTTGTTCGGTCACTTCCCCGAACGCGGAGAGATCACGCTTTCGTTCTTTTTCAAAAGTAAGACTGAGAATTTTGTGCCGGGAAAAGCGATCAATGATTTGGGCCAGCGGGCCGTCAAAGAAAATTCTGCCGTGGTCGATTACCAGCACACGGTCGCAAAGTTCTTCGATGTCCTGCATGTAATGGCTGGTGAGCAACGTGACAATGCGATGTTCCTCGTTGTAAATACGCAGAAACTCGCGGACGCGTTTTTGACTGACCACATCCAGGCCAATGGTCGGTTCATCGAGAAAAAGCACGCGCGGCTGATGAATAAGCGCAGCGATCAGCTCCATTTTCATGCGCTCGCCCAGAGAAAGTTCACGTACCATCACGTTCATTTTATCTCGCACTTCCAAGAGCTCCGATAACCCGTCCACGACCCTTTTAAAGCGGTCGCGGTCGATCCCGTAAATTGCCCGGTTGAGCTCGAGCGATTCTTGCGCGGGCAAGTCCCACCAGAGGGCATTCTTTTGTCCCATAAGCAAACTGAACTGCCGCTTCATTTCATTGCACCGTTCCCACGGAACAAAGCCGAGCACCCGCGCATCACCCGAAGTAGGATTGAGCAATCCGGAAAGCATTTTGAGCACTGTAGTTTTTCCCGCGCCGTTGGGGCCGAGAAACCCGACAAACTCGCCTTCCTCTATCTGAAACGAGACCTGGTCGGCTGCGCGGGTTTCGTCGTACCGCCGGCGTAACAAGCCCTTCACCGAACCCCAGAGACCGCGCTCTTTGCGGTAAGTACGATAGACTTTAGTCAATCTGGAAGCTTCAATTGCTGGCATCGGTCCTTTATGACGCTACGTGGTGATGATGGGTGGGCAAAATAATGACCCGCTAATTGCTACAAGACGTCGTCCAGGCATGCCAGCAAATGCGAGACGGATTCCTCAGTTTCGTCTCCCATATTCGACAGACGGAAGGTTTCGCCGCGAATCTTCCCGTAGCCGGGATCAATCACCAAATGATGTTTCTGCCGAAGCTCCCTCGCAAACTCCAGCACGTCGATCCCCTTATTGTTCTTCACGCAGGTGAGCGTCTTTGATCGGAATCCTTCCTCGGCGAAGAAATCGAACCCAGCCCGACGAACCCAGTCGTGCACCAGCGCGTTAGTGCGCGCGTGCCGATCAAAGCGCGCCTGCAAACCTTCTTCGAAAATTTCGTCGAGCTTTGATTGCAGCGCGTGAATATGCGCAATGCTGGGTGTGCTAGGCGTCATCCACTGTGCCTGCTCTTTCTTGAACTCCAGGAAGTCGAAATAAAATCCGCGGTTTGCAATTTTTCCCGCGCGGGCGAATGCTTTTTCGGACACGGAAAACAACGAAAAACCGGGGGGCAGCGCGAGAGCTTTTTGTGCGCCGGTAAGCATTACGTCGATCCCAAGCGCGTCCATATCGATCTCAACTGCAGAAAATGACGAGACGGTATCGAGAATCAGCGCGACATCAGGATACTTTGCCAGAATAGAGCAGATTTCCTCGAGTGGATTCATCACGCCAGTCGAAGTCTCATTGTGAACCAATGTGACCGTGTCGAATTTTCCAGTCGCTAATTGTCGATCTATGTCCCGCCGATCGATGTGTTTTCCCCAATCGACTTGCAACGGCTCGGCATTTTTACCGCAGCGTTTCGCAACATCAAACCACTTATCGGAAAACGCGCCGCACATGCAGCAAAGGACGCCGCGATCAGCCAGGTTCCGGATCGAGGCCTCCATCACAGCCCACGCCGAAGAAGTGGAAAGAAAAACTGGTTGTCTGGTGCCGAATAGCTTCTGGAGCTTTGGATAAATTGCGCGGTAAAGATTTTTAAAGTCTTCGCCGCGATGTCCAATCATCGGGCGCGAGAATGCCATCCAAGTTTTTGGTGAGACCTCCACCGGCCCGGGAGTAAAGAGCTTATCATGCGGTTCCACGCACAAAAATTAGCGCCCGGAGGGCAACAGCGCTACAAGGGCCGGGAAGATTTTTTTGCGGACGCGGATTCTACTCGCCTTCTTTGATAAAACTGATATCGCCGCTTCGCTCCACGCGGGCCAGACGCACCTGCGAAATGTCGTCCGTGTGGGCGTTCAGGCGCATGTCCTCTTCCAGATCATGGATGGAAACATGGTTGTGCCGCATCATGTCAAGATCGCGCTCGCCATTACGCACAATGGTGTCCGGCGAGCCCTTCACCAAAATTCCAAACCGGTGTGAATGATATGCGAGCTGGGCGAAGACACGGTGAAGCAATACCAGAACTACGCCGCCACCGAGGGTGGGGAAAAAAGCCGCCGAGCCATTGACGGCGCGTGAAAGGACAGCGGCTAAAATCACCAGGAGAAGGGAGTCAAACGGCGTTTTATGTGCGAGCGAGCGTTTATGCCCGAACCGGACCATGATCAATGTCGCGAGGAAAACTATGATCCCACGCACAGAGACTTGAACAAAAGTCAGATCTTTCGGCTCGGCGCTCAGGCCGAGCAATATTTCCAAAAACTTCGAGAATGAATTCATAGTTGAGATTGTATAGCCGGGGGAAAGTTTGTCGTATGCATGCCGGTTTTGGCCGCGCTTGCGCGACAAACTTTCGCGTGGCATAAGACCACGCTCGCGCGGTGCAAATCGGGCGAGAGTAATTGAGTTATGCCAACCGCCCCGCCTCCTTCCCGTGATGTCGCGCTTGAAACGCGCGTCTTTTGGGAGCGGTTCAAAGGCCAAATTGTCGCGATTATCGTTGTCGTTGCCGTCGCTGCTGTCGGCTTTGTCGCGTATCGTGCCTACGCTGATAAACAATCGGCAGGAGCGTCAGCCTTGTTGGCCCGGTCAAAAAGCGCGCAGGATTATCAAGACGTACTCGCGCGTTACCCGAATACAGCCGCAGGGGCTGACGCTTATCTTCTGCTCGCAGAAGCGCAGCGAAGGGAGGGAAAGTTCGCAGATGCGAACGCAACGCTTCAAGTCTTCATCACGAAAAATCCGAACCACGAGCTCGTGAGCACCGCGCGGATGGCGCTAGCCGCGAATTTGGAATTGATGGGAAAAACGGATGAAGCGCTGTCCACGTACCAGCAGGTTGCATCGCTTTACCAGAACAGTTTTAATGCGCCGCTCGCGCTGCTTGCGGAGGTCTATTTGCTGAAGGCCAAAAACCGACTGGATGAGGCGCGCCGTGTCTGCGAAAATATCCTGACGCAATACCGGACAAGCTTTTGGGCCGGCGAGGCCGCGCAAGAGTTGCGGCTGCTGAGCGTCAGCGAACAACCGCCGCCAGCGTCACCCATTCCGCCGTTATTAACGCGTCCTCCGACGGAAGGGTCACCATCTGCGCCGACACCGGGCGGACAGAAACCGTAAAGATTGGAATCTTCTCGCGAGTTCCGAGTCAGATGGGGCGCATTGGTCCAATAAAACGCTACCGCTTCGAAAATTGGAAGCGTTTTCGTGCTCCAGGTTGCCCTGATTTCTTTCGCTCCCGCATGCGCGGATCGCGACGGAGCAAACCCTCAGTCTTCAACGTACTGCGCAGACTGTTATCCACCTGAAGCAGTGCACGCGAAATCGCCAGCCGCACGGCCCCGGCTTGACCGCTCGCGCCGCCACCGCTTGTGTTAATCCAGAGATCGTAAGCGTTGACGAGTTTCGCGGTTTGCAGCGGCTGCAGGACCGAATTTTGCAACGACGCGGTAGGAAAATAATCTTCGAAACTGCGGCCGTTGATGTCGATCTTGCCGTTCCCTGGCGACATGCGAATCCGGGCGACTGATGTCTTGCGGCGACCCGTGGCGGTGAATTCCTGAGCGTCTGGCATAAGATTATCTCTACGCGAGTTTGACAAGCTGCGGTTGTTGCGCGGCATGCGGATGAGAATCCCGGCGGTAAACTTTGAGTTTCCGATAAATTGCGCGCCCCAGCCGATTGTGCGGAATCATCCCGCGCACCGCGCGCTCAATTAGCAATTCCGGGTGCCGGGCACGGCGCGCACGGACACTCTCGGATTTGTGGCCGCCGACATAGCCGGAAAAGCTCATGTAGGTTTTCTGCTCTTCTTTTTTTCCGGACAGTCGCACTTTGTCCGCGTTGATTACGATGACGAAATCGCCCGTGTCCACATGTGGAGTGAAAATCGTCTTTCCTTTGCCGCGCAACAAGTTGGCAGCCTTGACCGCGACGCGACCAAGCACCTGGTCTTTGGCGTCGATGAGCCACCAGTGACGGGATACTTCGCTGGCTTTGGCAGAAAACGTTTTCTTCACGGCAGAAAGGGCACGAAAACTACGGGCGACGCAGGTAGCTGTCAACCTGAGCAATGATTGACTTTAGATGCACAACTTCATCTGAGGCGTGCAAAGCGTCGCAGGCGAAAACATCTCTTGGCGGCAGACGCACCCTTCCTACAATTCCTTTTTCACAATGGCGACTTCAACGAACACAAAAAGCGCACTCAGGCCGCGGCGCGAGGAAGATTTTCCTGAATGGTATCAACAGGTAATCCGTGCGGCTGAGTTGGCCGAGCCGTCTGAGGTGCGCGGCTGCATGGTCATCCGTCCGTGGGGCTACGGTGTTTGGGAGAACATGCAGCGACAGCTCGATGCGATGTTTCGCGCGACCGGCCATCGAAACGCCTATTTCCCTCTCTTCATTCCGCTGAGTTATTTTGAGAAGGAAGCCGAGCACGTTGAAGGCTTCGCCAAGGAGTGCGCGGTGGTAACGCACAGCCGGCTCGAGGCGGACGCTGATGGAAAATTGAAACCGGCAAGCGCGCTGACCGAGCCGCTGGTCGTGAGACCAACGTCGGAGACAATCATCGGCGCGAGCTATGCGAAATGGGTGCAATCATATCGCGATCTCCCGATCTTGATTAATCAGTGGGCGAATGTTGTCCGCTGGGAAATGCGGCCGCGACTATTTTTGCGTACGACTGAATTTCTCTGGCAAGAAGGGCACACTGTCCATGAAACCGAGGCCGAGGCGCGCGCGGAAGCAAAGTTAATTCTCGATCTTTACGAAAGGTTCGTGCGCGAGCATCTCGCGATCCCGGTTTTCACCGGGGAAAAATCCGAGAGCGAGCGTTTCCCCGGCGCGGTGCAGACGTTGTCGATCGAAGCGATGGTGCAGGACCGGAAGGCGATCCAGGCCGGTACGTCGCATTTTCTCGGCCAGAACTTTGCGCGCGCCAGTGGCATCCAATTTCAAAACCGCGAAGGCAAGCAGGAATTTGGCTGGACTACGAGTTGGGGAATGACGACACGGCTGATTGGCACGCTGGTCATGATGCACGGCGACGACGACGGGATCGTTTTGCCGCCGCGCATCGCGCCAACCCAGATCGTGATTCTACCGATCATGCCGAAGGAAGAAACCCGCGCCGCCGTCCTAGAGGCTTGCGATAAATTGGCAGAGGGACTAGGCGAAGCTCGCTATGTCGATCTTCCGATCGCAGTGGAAATCGATCGGCGCGAGATCGGCGGCGGCGTTAAGAATTGGGAATGGATCAAAAAGGGCGTGCCATTGCGCATCGAAATCGGTCCGCGCGATCTGGAGAAACGTTCAGTGGAAATCAGCCGACGTGACCAGCCTGTGAAGGAGAAACAGCCAATGCAGATGAAAGAATTCATCGTGCGGGCTCCTGAAATTCTCACGTCGATCCAACAAAACCTTTATGATCGCGCCAAAAAGTTTGCCGATGCGAACACGCGCGTGATCGGCAGCAAAGACGAATTCTACGATTTCTTCACGCCGAAGAACGCGGCTAAGCCTGAGATCCACGGCGGATTTGCCCTCGCGCACTGGAACGGCTCGCGGGAAGTCGAAGAACAAATCAAGAACGACCTCAAGGTCACCATTCGCGTTATTCCATTGGGGGATTCTGAGCCCGGGCGATGCATCTTTACCGGCGAAGCAAGTCAACGTCGGGTCGTCTGGGCGAAATCGTACTAACATCATCATCGACCTGACAGCCTCAGTTGACGTAGTGGTCGCCTCTTGTTTATTTCCCCCGCGCAGCTGTGGAATTAAAGCTTTACAGTCGGGAATGGTGCTCATGGTGCATTGACGCGAAGGATTATCTCAGCGAAAAGGGATACCGCTTTCTGGAGATTGACGTCGGCAAGGATCGGAAAGCATACGAGGAAATGAAAGAGCTATCCGCTCAAACCTATGTGCCCACTTTCGTAGCAGGCGACATGGTCCTGGCCAATTTCGATACCGGTCAGCTCGAGAGATTTCTGAACGAGCACCAGATCAATCCTTGATGCTGTTTCCCATTCTTGTAACGCTCGGTGCGGCGCTGCTCAGCGTCGGTTTGCGTAGTTTTCAGAATTCGTATGCGCAGAAAGCGGGAGCGCTCGGAATTCTCGTTACTACTTTCCTTGCGATTTATTTTATTAGCGGAAATTGGGCGCTGAGTTTGGCCGCAGCGGTGAGCTGGCTCTTCTTGCCGTGGCTGGAGATTCTCACTCGGATTCGCGCCCTTCGGCTGCCGAAGGAAAAACAGCTTCGCCCGAAAAGTCCACCATCTTCCGAAACGTTCCCTGCGCTCAGCGAGATCACGCGCGAGATTGAGGATGAAGGATTCGCGCACGTAGGAGACGCAGGCTGGGACTGGGAGGATTACCGCCAGTTCTTCCGATTGTTTTACAAGGAGGAAGACCGCGCCCAAGCCGCCATTTGCTTGAATGAGCAGCATGATCTCTCGTTTTACTACCTCCGAATTTCATCGCGCGCGAAGAACGGCACAGTTTGGACGACGTGGAATTATCCACTTTCCTATGGCCTAAAGCTCACCCCGCATTTCCGTATCAATCGTCAGCGGCCGGATCAATCATTCTGGCAGCTTTACCAAAGCCATCGCGAGTTTCTTCGACGAAATGGAGTGGACGCAAGTGCGATCGATGCGCTTGATGACGAGCGAATTCAGACAGAAATGGAAAACGACCTCCGCGATCAAATCGCGCACAATATCCGCAAGGGCGTACTTAAACAAACTGCCGGAGGCGACGTGAAATACTCATGGCGCGGGATGATTTATCTTTGGTGTCAGTTCCTAGTAGATCTTGTGCGATTGTGATTTGATCCCGTTGCGTATTATCCCGAGCGAAGCCAGGGATCTACACTCAACTTTCGGAACGCCCAAGCTACAGAGCGTGATTTCAATAGCCTGCGGGATTCCTCGCATTCGCTCGGAATGACAATTGGGCGACATGACGAAGCACAAATGACGAATCACCGCGGCTGCAGATTGGTCATTCTCGTCACACCTTCATGATTTCAGCTTCCTTGTGCGTGAGATGGTCGTCGATCGCTTTTACGAAGCGATCGGTCAGCTTTTGCACTTCGTCCTCCACGTCGCGCAAGCCGTCCTCAGTCAGTTCGCCTGCGGCCTTCAGTTTTTTGGCCTCGTCGAGCGCCGCGCGCCTGTTACTGCGAACGCGAACCCGAGCTTCCTCGGCCATTTTTCCAAGGGAACGGGCGAGCTCCTTGCGCCGTTCTTCTGACAATTCCGGAATCGGCAACCGAATGATCTTTCCATCAACGGCAGGCATGATACCGATATTCGATTCCTTTAGCGCCCGTTCGATATCGTGCACCGTGCCTGCGTCGAACGGTTGAACGACCAGCAAACGCGCCTCCGGCGTAGTAATCAGCGCCAGCTGCTTTAATTTCATCGTCGATCCATAGGCTTGCACATCCACATTTTCCACAATCCCGGGCGAAGCTTTGCCGGTGCGGACCGCGGCAAATTCGTGCACCAAATGATTAACGCTTTTTTCCATCGACATCTCGGCTTCCAGAAGAATGTCGTCTCTACTCATGGCGTTGAATTCTTACTTCAGTTGCCCCTCGTCGCAAACCAAGGTTCCGACTTTGCGGCCCAGCACGGCATCGCGAATGCTGCCGGGCTTATACATGTCGAACACGACAATGGGGATTTTATTGTCCATGCATAGACTGAACGCCGTCGAATCCATGATCTGCAAACGTTTGGTCAGCGCTTCAGTGAAGCTGAGGCGGTCGTAGAGGCGCGCGTCTGCATGAGTTTTCGGGTCCCGATCGTAGACGCCTTCAACTTTGGTGGCTTTCAAAATGACGTCGGCGCGAATTTCACTCGCGCGCAGTGCCGCCGTCGTATCGGTAGAAAAGTAGGGGTTACCGGTACCCGCGGCGAAAATCACTACGCGACCCAGTTCGAGATGCCGGATTGCACGGCCAAGGATAAATGGCTCGGCGACATTTTTCATCTCAATGGCCGTCTGGACGCGCGTTTCGACGCCCATTTGGTCGAGCGTGCTGCGCAGCGCCAGCGCGTTGATTACAGTCGCCAGCATTCCCATGTAATCGGCTGTGGTGCGATCCATTCCCCGGTGCGACGCGGAAAGCCCGCGCCAGATGTTTCCGCCGCCGATGACAACCGCCACTTGCACACCGAGGTCGCGTACCTCTTTTATGCGCTCGGCGATCTCACGCACGACCGTTAGTGAAATATTATCTCGGGCGCCGCGCTCTTGCATTGCTTCGCCGCTTAGCTTTAGCACGATGCGTTCATAAACTGGCGTCTCGGTTTGCATGTTCAGCAATCATCAACAACCACGATGCTCTTGAAAAGCAAAATGCTAGTGGGGCTGCCATTGTCTGGGAGCACAAGCTCCTAGGCTGTTCATCTCGGCAGCTTACCGAGATCCTCTCCACTGCCTCGGGATGGATGTCCTGGACTGTTGCCGGCAAGCTGTCGGCAACGACAGGCGGGCGGCCTGTGCTTCCCAAGGATCAACGTGCCGCGCGCAAACTCCGTGCGTGCCCGCGCAGGAATTCGCGCGCGTTCATTCGTCGTTTTCCTTCTAATTGGACTTCGTGCAGTGATAGCGCGCCTTTGCGAGCGGCAATGATTAGCTCATTTTCGCTGCACAAAATTTCCCCAGGTTTGCTGCGGAGATCGACAACAGATGCGGAAAATATCTTCAAGTTTCGCCCGTCGATCTTCATGAACGCTCCCGGCCATGGATTAAACGCGCGAATTTTTCTCTCAATCACTTCCGCCGGCTCCAACCAATCGATCTTGCCGTCTTCACGGTTGAGCTTTGGCGCATAAGTCGCAAACGAGTTGTCCTGTGCGATGCGCGGCGCGTTTCCCTTCGCAAGCATTCGCAAAGATTCAAGCAATGCTTCAGGCGCAATTTGTGCTAATCGGTCGTGCAACGATCCACCCGTATCATCTTGCCGAATATCACTGGTGCGCTGCAACAGGAGGTCGCCGGTGTCGAGCTCTTCACTCATGTACATCACGGTGATGCCTGTCTCGCGATCGCCCGCCGCGATTGCCGCCTGAATTGGCGCCGCCCCACGCCAGCGCGGCAGAAGCGATGCGTGCAAATTCAAACAAGCCAGACGTGGACTTTCGAGCGCTTCACGTGGGAAGATTTGGCCGTAGGCCATGACGACGATGACGTCCGGTTGCAGAGCGCGAATCTCTTCGATCGCTTGCCGATCTCTGATGCGCGCCGGCTGCAGAATTTGTATCGTCGTTCCTGCGATCGCTTTTTTGACTGGCGGCGCCTCAATGCGCTTGGCCCGTCCGACTGGTTTGTCTGGTTGAGTAACGACTGCCAGGAGCTCGTGCTCAGATGATTTTTGCAGAGCCTGCAGCGTCGGGACACCGATTTGGCCCGCGCCGATGAAAATGATCCGCATGCCGAACTACGGCGTCAACTGATGAACGGTCGCGGCTCGCCGCGAGTGCCGCGCCGCCATCGCTTGCGCCATCAGTCTGTCACCAGCTGTGACCTCGCGACGACCAACCGATGAGCCGCAGCCAGTGCAAAGATAATCGAAAATCTCGCGATCGGGTAGAACTAAAAGCAAACGCTCGCGCACCGGCATCGAGGTTTTGCATTTTTCGCAATAAAGACTCGAAGCGGTGAAATTCTCAAACTGTTGCTGGTTCATACACGCCGTCGTTCACGCTCTGTAGAATATCGAGCAGAACTTTGGAGGGCGGCTGAGTTGCGTCAACCACTGTGATCAGGTCCCCCGGATAATATGAGAGCACCCGCTTAGATTCCTTTTCGTAGATATCAAGCCGTCGCTCAATGACCTGTTCATTCGCGTCGTCGAGGCGATTTTCTTTCAAAGCGCGCTTTTTCAGCCGAGCGAACAGCGTTTCCCGGTCCGGGCAAGCGAGATGGAAGATTTTTTTAACGTCGATCATTTCCTCCATGATTTTCGCTTGTCCGACATTGCGCGGAATACCGTCAAGGACCAGCGTATCAATGTCGGGCTTAAACTTGTGCGCTTCGACTGCTGCGCCGATCGCTTCTCGCCAAAGCTCGACGGTGATATCGTCCGGAACGAGCTGCCCTTTGCTCGAATATTCGAGGAACGCTTTGCCGACCTTGGTGCGCGTATCTATGGAGCGGAATACATCGCCGCAGGCGCAGTGATAAAAGCGCGGGATGGTGCCGAGAGTTTTGCCTTGGGTGCCTTTGCCGCTGCCCGGAGCACCAAAGAGAATGAATGTGTTATATCTCATTATCGAATTCGGCTTATACCCTCGGCGGCTCGAAGCCGGACAACGGGGTCAACGGCTAATTTCCAGCCACGACAGGATCAACATTCACACGGCGGCCGCCGCGATCAAAGCGCACGTTGCCATCGACCAACGCAAAAATCGTGTAATCGCGTCCGAGCCCGACATTTTTTCCTGGTAAAAATTTCGTTCCCCGTTGGCGCACAATGATATTGCCAGCCACAACTATCTCGCTGCCGAATTTTTTCACACCCAGCCGTTTACTGACGCTGTCGCGACCGTTCTTAACGCTGCCTTGCCCTTTTTTATGTGCCATGGAAGAGAGTTATTGGTTGAGAGTTGATAGTTGTTAGCCTGCGACGCATTTTTATTCCTCGGTCTTCTTCGCCGCAGCTTTTTTTGCTCCTACATTGATGCTCTTAATTTTCACCCGCGTCAATTTGCGCCGATGTCCAACAGTACGGTGATACCCTTTGCGCCGCTTGTATTTAAACGCGATGACTTTTTTGTCCTTGCGCTGCTGGAGAACTTCGGCCGTAACTTTTGCACCCGCGATGAGCGGAGTACCGTGTGTGAGGCTTTTTCCGTCAGCAAACATTAATACCTCACCGAAGGTTGCGGTTTTGCCAGGCTCGATGTCCAACAGATCGACATCGATAGTATCGCCCTCAGCAACGCGATACTGGCGCCCACCGGTCTTGATAATTGCGTAAGCCATAAGTGAAAGCTTCGGGGAAAAGCCGCGCAAAATCCCATAGATACTGGATTTTGACAAGAGGAAAGGCTAGGGTCTCGACGGAGGGAATTCGCCCGCGTGGCAGGTGATCGAGATTGGCGACAGCGCGATTGAGGTCAGTCGCCGCTACCGGAAACAATCAGCACGATTTCGCCTTTCGGGGCATGCGCCTCATAATACGCGAGTAGCTCGCTTGCGGTACCTCTCCGGAATTCTTCGAATTTTTTGGTGAGCTCGCGTGCGACGCAGAGCTGTCGATTGCGCAGAATGTCGATGCACGACGCGAGCGTTTTGGTCAGGCGGTAAGGCGAGTCGAAAAAGGCTGTGGTCTCTTCGCGTCCAGCTGCTGCTCGCAGCTCGCGCTCGCGTTGTCCGCTTTTCACTGGAAGAAACCCACGAAAACAAAATCTTTCTGTCGAAAATCCCGAGCCAAGGAGCGCGGTTAGAATTGAAGATGGACCGGGAACAATGGTCAGAGGCAAACCGAGCTTAATGCACTCACGAACGAGACGCGTTCCGGGATCGGAGAATCCGGGCATTCCGGCATCTGTAATCAGCGCCACGTTTTCACCCGCGGCAAGGCGCTCGATTAACTGTGCAGTGCGCATCGCTTCATTGTGCTCGTGGTAACTCAGCAGCGGTTTCTTAATTCCGAAATGTTTAAGTAGCATTCCAGAATGGCGCGTGTCTTCGGCGGCGACGAGATCGACTGATTTCAATACTTCCAGTGCGCGCAACGTCATATCGGAGAGGTTGCCGATCGGCGTAGCTACCACGTACAACATCACGCACCATGCGATATGAATTGGATTCACGCCACATCGACAAAATTGATTTCCATTATCCGGCGATCAGTTTGCTCGACGCCATTGCCAGCGCTTTCTTGTCGACCGAGCGCAGGCCAGCCTATAGTCTCAATGCGAACACGGCGTCATAGGCGATGGTGGATTTGGCTCCCTGTATGTGTTTGCCTCGCGTTCTTTGCGATCGCGTCTTTTTTCTTTTTTCGGCAACACTCGATGCTCTACCACCCGCGGCCGTACGATCCTCGCTATGCCTATTCTTTGCCGCAAGACGGGGTCGAACTGCACTTCACGACGTTTGCGGGCAAGCAGGTCGCATTTTATCTGCCCCAAGGCACGGACTCCCGTTTACCGAGGCGTGTTTGGGTTGCGTTTTGCGGTAACGGTTCGCTAGCGCTCGATTGGACCTGGCTTATCGTGCAAGATCGACAGTCCGACGAGGGATTTCTTCTGATCGATTATCCTGGCTACGGGAAAAGCGAAGGTTATGCAACCATTGCGACCACCCGTGCGGCAGCCGATAAGGCGCTCGATGCATTGGCGAATCATTTGCACGTGGATGAAAGCGAGATCGAATCCCGCTTGAATCTGATCGGACATTCATGGGGAACGGCTGCGGCGCTCGATTTCGCGACGCGCCATCCGGTGCAACACGTCATTCTGATTGCCGTTTTTACCACGTTGCGCGAGGAAGCCGCCACTATGGTTGGCTCGCCATTTTCGCACTTGCTGATCGAGAATTACGATAATCGCCGCGCGCTGCGCGAGCTATCGCGCCGCTCGCCGTCGCCCAAGATTGACATCTTCCACGGAACAAATGACGACATCATCCCGATCCGAATGAGCCGCGAACTGGCAGAAACCTTTCCCAGCATCGTTAAATTCCATCCCGTCGCTGACGGCGACCACATCAGCGTCATCGGTAAAGCTGCCAACGAAATTCTCGAGGCGATGAGGCAATAGACTGTTCCCCAGACTTTCCACAAAGCCGACGCGCTGCCGTAAAACGAATTCGTAGAGGAGGCATAACATGAAAACAGGCTCTTATCTATCGATGCTAGGGCTGATAGCTTTGGTTGGTTGCGCGGAGGAACCTACAACGGTGACGACGACGACAACGACACAGCAAGTCACCACCACGGGGCCGGCCCGCGAGGTTGTCGTGACGAGGCCACCGCCGCCGGTGCGGATCGAAACGCAGACGGTCGCGCCAGGGCCGGGATATGTCTGGACGAGTGGTTATTGGCGCTGGACTGGGACCGACTACGTTTGGGTTCCCGGCACGTGGGTGGTGCGTCCGAGCCCGGTGGCTGTGTGGGTGGAAGGCCATTGGGTGCGTCGTTCCGGCGGCTGGGTCTGGATTCCGGGCCACTGGCGATAAAGAGGCGTAGCAGCGAGATTGTGTTCCGAGAACGAGAATCTGGGCGGCGAGCTCCATGCGGGAGCCCATTTTTCAAGCTGCTTCTTTTTGTCAACGTGGTATCATATCTCTAGTATTGTCCTGACTCCGAGGCATTGGCCATGAAACCAACGGATCCGTCAGCTGCTGGCAAGACGCGGTTTCCGCAGACGGATTACTTCTTTCATTCAGGGTTCGGCCAATGGCGCGGCTGGTCGCCATACGACGGGGAAGATCGATCGGCATTCCGGAATTTTTACAATTTAGGTCGTGAATTCCGTATTGAAGCCGCGCGCGAACGAGCCAAGGAGATGGTCGTGTTTGGTTTTATTGTGGTGACAGCAGCGTGGCCGGTCATCTACATGATCGTCACCGTCGTGAAATTGCTGAGCAAGGGGCGGCCGCTGAATTGAATTGGGGCTGCCGTTTCGGGCAGATTCGTTCCTTTTACTGTTTCGGTTTGGGCCAGAGGAACTCGTCCCGATCCTCCAGTGCCTTTTCAGGCGCCAAGCCGTGGCGGCTGATATTTTCAGTGACAACGCGCGGCAGCAGGAAGTGCAACAGATAATCTTCGCCACCGGCCTTGGTGCCGCCGCCGCTCATTTTGAATCCGCCAAAGGGATGACGCCCGACAATGGCCCCGGTGCACGAGCGATTGATGTAAACGTTTCCCGCCTCCAATTGCGCTTTTACTCGTTCGATGTTGGCCGGGCTACGTGAGAAAAATCCGCCAGTCAGCGCGTAATCAGTGCCGTTGGCTACTTCGATCGCTTCATCGAGATCGGGCGCTTTTAGGACGCTTAACACTGGGCCAAAAATCTCTTCACGCGCGATCCGCATATTGGGTTTTACGTCGGTGAAAATGGTCGGCGGAATAAAATATCCGTGCGGTGGAACATCCTTCGCTTGATAGGCGAGCGTCGCCTCACTCTTGCCGATCTCGATATAATCCAAAATGCGCCGGTAAGCGGCTTCATCAATCACCGGGCCAACCATCATGCTTGGTTCTTCGGGATTACCAATGCGCAGACTCGCTGCGGCCGGAATCAAACGTTCCATCACGCGATCGTAATTTTCCTCGAGCAGAATCAGACGCGACAGCGCAGAACACTTTTGTCCCTGGTAACCGAAGGCGGAATAAATGGAATAATCGATCGCCTCGCCGATGTCGGCATCGGAGTCCACGATCATTGCGTTTTTGCCGCCCATCTCGCAAATAACCCGCTTTAACTCGCGTTGGCCGGGTCGAGTGATACCAGCCGACTCCCAAATTTTCAGGCCGACTTCGCGGGAACCGGTGAACGCGATCAAATCGACATCTTTATGGTCGACAAGATGCGCGCCGATGACGGAGCCGCGGCCGGACAGAAAGTTCAAAACGCCGGGTGGTACACCCGCTTCTTCGAAGACCTGCATCAGCATGGCACCGCAGATTACCGATTGCTCGGAAGGTTTCATGATCACGGTGTTGCCCGTTACGAGTGCGGCTGAGGCCATGCCACAGAGGATCGCTATCGGAAAATTCCACGGTGCAACCACAAATGCGACGCCGCGCGGCCGCTTCCTTCCACGGCTTGCCGGCCTCGAATACTTCGACTGCGGAGAGCTCGTAGCGCCGGCGTTCCATGATGTCGGCGGCCCGCTCCAATAAGCGCGCGCGCTCTTCGAACGGCATCCGGCTCCACTTGCCAAACGCCTCGCGCGCAGCTTTGACGGCGCGCTCCGCTTCGGGAATTCCTGCTTCGCTTCCGTAACCGACAATCTCATCCGGAGCACTGGGATTCACCGAGGGCGTCAGCTGATCGGTCCAAACCTTTTCGCCACCAATGACAAGTGGATACTTTTCGCCGAAGCGTTTTCGCACTTCGCGCAATGCGCTCTGCATTTTGTCTTGGCTATCTTTGTAAACGAAATTCACAAGTGGTGAGTTCTCGTAAGTGTCGCCGGAGGCGGTGTCAAGGGAAGCGTCATTTTCGCGAAGTCGATCTTGCATGGACACGACGGAGCGCGTGGCTCCATTCTTTTTGATTAGCTCCTCAGGATCGCGCAGCAACTCTTTTTCCGAAACATTCTCCGCAAATTTTGCGCGCAAAAATCCCTCGTTGGAAGTGTTCTCGAGCAAACGCCGGACCAGATAGGCCATGCCGGGCAGGAGTTCACCAACCGGGCAGTATTCGCGGACGCGATATCCCAATTCAACGAGTGCGCGCTTGACCGATCCGGCCATGCCATACAGCAGTTGAAACTCGAAACGGCTGCGGTCGATACCTAGTTCGTCAGCGAGAACCTGGGCATATGCGATGCTGCGAACATTGTGTGACCCGAACGCAGCAGTCACGATTGGCTCATTTTCGAGCAGTAATCGAGTAAGAGTCTCGAAATTCGCATCGCTTTCCGGCTTTTGAAAGAATACCGGACAATCCCAGCCGTTCTGGCGGGATTTCATTGTTTCGTAGTCCCAGTAAGCGCCCTTCACGAGTCGCACGGTGAATCGCGTGCCGCGTGCCTGGCCCCAGTCGAGGAGCTCGCGCAAATCGGTCTCTACATCCCGCAAATACGCCTGGATCACGATCCCGGCGTTCGGCCACTCTTTGAACTCCGGCTCGGTGAACATCGTTTTGAAAAGTTCAAGCGTGATGTTTTTGTGATCGTAACTTTCCATGTCGAAATTAACGAAGGCGCCGAGCTCTCGTGCGCGGCGCAGAATCGGCCGTAGCTTCGACGCGAGATGCGCGATGGCGTCAGCTGGCGCAGCCGGATTAATTTGCGAATACAGCGCAGAAATTTTAACGGAAAGGTTTACAACCGGAAAGAGCTCTGAATTTTTGCCGAGCGGATCGGACCAGCCTCGTGTTTCGCGGGCGAGAGTCTCCAGCAGTCCGAGGCAACGCGCGGTGTATTGGTCTGCCTCTATTTCGCTGACCACAGCTTCCCCTAGAAGATCGACAGTGAACCCGATTTTTTGCGTTCGGCGCTTTCGTAATGTCTTCATTAGTTCGCGCGGATTTTTTCCGGCGATAAACTGGTGCGCCATTCCGGAGACATTCCAACGTAAGGCGCGCGCACTAGCCCAGGGAGCGATTCGGGCGAGGCGAATACCAGCATGAATAAACGGCGCCAAGCCGTTTCGCGTATCGGCGAGGTATTCTTGGAGGTGCTCAATGACTTCAGCTGACGTATCCAATGATGGGAGAACATCGACAAAGCGAAACAGCTGCACTTTGAGTCGCTCATCGCGCATTGAGAGCGCCATCATTCGCTGATGAAAGCCAGCCTTGCTGAAAAGTGGTTCGGGATGCTGATCGACGAGCTCGAAAATGCGCATGCCGCGCTGCTCGATCTCGTTTTGGAGCGATCTCATTTGAAAGATTAATCTGGCGTTAGCCCGTAGGCAAAGTTCCATCCGGGCGCGCCTCCTTCGAATTTCGCTCGGGACAAGCTTAGGCCGTGCCTACGGAAAATAATCGTGCATGAACACGCTCAGTTAGCGGGCTCCGTTCGAAACAATAAATGAACTGCTGTACAGAATTTCGGGGAGCAAGTGAGGAGATTTGCCTGGCGGACTCCGGAGGCCCAGGGCTCGGGTCTGTCAGGCAATCTCGTCCCATCTCCTGCTCATGGTTGCTCTTGATCAATAATTCGCGTAGCAAACGACGAGATGCGTGCGGACCCGGCGCGTTATGAGTTTGCTAGCGACAATACTGCTGGGATTTGTCCGGAGGCGTTCGCGGCGTTGCAACAGGCGAATGAGAAGAATACGCCGGCCTACGGCGAGGACCGCTGGACGGCACACGTTTGCGATCGGGTCCGCGAAACGTTCGAGACGGATTGCGATGTCTATTTGGTTTTCAATGGCACGGCTGCAAACGCGTTATCGCTCGCGCAACTTTGCCAATCTTTCCACAGCATTATCTGTCACGAGTATTCCCATCTTCAGACCGACGAATGCGGCGCTCCGGAATTTTTCACGAAAGGGTCGAAGCTGCTTCTGATTGACGGCGCGAATGGCAAGATTGACATCGCTCAGGCCGAAGCAGTAATTGCGCGCCAGAACGAGCTGCATTCGCACAAGCCGCGCGTCATCAGCATTGGGCAAGCAACGGAGTTCGGGACGGCTTACACGCCTGCCGAGATTGCGGCTATCACCGAGTTTGCCCGCGCAGGCAATATGTTTCTCCACATGGACGGGGCGCGCTTCGCCAATGCAATTGCGTCGCTCAATTGTCCGCCTAAGGCGATCACATGGCAGGTCGGGGTTGATGTTCTCTGTTTCGGCGGAACAAAAAATGGGGCGGCTGCCGGCGAGCTCGTGGTTTTCTTCAATAGAGAAATCGCAGGCGACTTCGACTACCGAATGAAACAAGGCGGCCAGCTTGGCTCAAAAATGCGTTTTCTTGCCGCGCCGTGGCTCGGCCTTTTAACGGATGATGTCTGGCTACGAAATGCGCAGCACGCCAATCGTTTGGCGCGCCGCCTTGCGGACCGCCTGCAAAACGAAGCAAAGATCGACATCGTATTTCCTGTGGAAGCCAACGCGGTTTTTGTGCGAATGGGCGAGCGACTCGTGCGCGAGCTTCACGCGTGTGGCTGGCATTTTTACAAATTCATCGAGCCGGATGTTTATCGCCTGATGTGTTCATGGGCGACCACCGCGGAAGAGATATCCGATTTCATTGCTGATATAGTCGCACTGGATCATTGAACGCATCGCGGTCTCAACGCGTCTGTACAGGCAAAATGAACAGGCTTGCGCGAGGTTTACTTTTAACAGCAGCGGTGCTCGCTGGGTGTCGAGCGACCCGGGATGTTGCCGTCACTTCTTATCATGTGACGCGCGGTGTCGCGGTGGGTTCCTATCGAGTTGCGACCGCGCCCGTGCATTACGCTTTGCGCAAACGAGGCGAGGGATCGGCGGCGGTCGCCACGGAAACCATTTCATCCGACGTTCCGAGTACAGCTCAGTCAGTGCCGGTATCAGAAGCGAACGTTACACGAAGGCGACAGCCGCAGCCCGCAGAGGAGAGGATTTCAGAGTCTTCACCGGGTGTGACTCACAGAGAGACAACGCAATCAAAAACGAAAACATCCTCCACGTCGCGTACATCATCTACGCAACCAGAATTCCCAACGGCCAAAGTGGTTCCGGGCAAGCCCGGTTATGTTGTCAGCCCATTTGATTCCAGTGGCAGGTATGTCGACGTGAGCGGCTACGCCTCAGGTACCAAAGTAAAAGATCCCTGGACCGATAAAATCTTCATTGTGCCGTGAGTTGGGACACGGTCGCCGCGGCGATTCCACGTCCTGCCTCGGCTGATTGCCGCGAACTTCCGCGAGTGCTACCTAATAAGATGATACTGGCGTCGCGAGTTGTTTTCTGCGCGATCGTTTATTCGTCGATCCTTGCTTTTACGCCGCAAGGCCAAGGCCAGGTATACGAAGGAAAACAACTCGTCAAAGCGGAATTGCTGGCGGACACCAACGCAGTCGTTCCGGGAAAAACTTTTACGGTGGGCTTGCTGCTCCGCATGGCTCCGCGCTGGCACACCTACTGGAAATTTTCTGGCGACGCCGGTCTTCCTACGGAATTGAACTGGAAACTGCCACCGGGCTCGAAGGTGAGTGAGATTCAGTGGCCGATTCCACTAAAGACAATCGATCCCGGCGATATTCAAACCTACGGATACGAAAATGAAGTCCTGCTCATCCAAGAAATCAGGCCGCCGTCCAAGATTGATAATCCATCAGTGAAACTTTCCGCCGACGCAAGTTGGTTAGTTTGCGAAAAAATCTGTATTCCTGGAAGCGCAACATTGCAGTTGGAGTTACCGGTATCCACAACGAGCCAGCCGGCGAATACCGAATTTATCCGTTGCCGCAGCAAGGCACCGTGATCGGCCATCCAACAATCGAGTCACGTAACAAAAAAGAAGTTGTCTTTCGCATCCCGATTGAGTCTTCGGAGAAGAATTTGTCGTCTATCGCCGGCCTCATCGTCTTTTCCCAGCAACCAAACGGCGAGGACCGCGCGGCGTGGCAACTTGCAACGCCGTCGATTGCTTCGGCGTCTCGTCCAGCGGCCACGCGGGGAATTTTCACTTTTCTGCTATTCGGTTTCCTCGGCGGCATTATTTTAAATCTGATGCCGTGCGTGTTGCCGGTCATATCGCTCAAAGTCTTTGGATTCATTCAACACGCCGGCCAAAGCCGGCAGAACATTTTGCGCAGCGGGATCGCTTTTGCTGCAGGCATTTTCATTTGGTTCATGGCGCTGGCCTTACTCTTGATCGGGCTGAAGGCGGCCGGTCGTGATATTACCTGGGGCGGATTTCAATTCACCAACGCTTATTTCGTTCTCGCGCTAAGCGTGATTGTCCTGGTGTTCGCTCTGAATCTTTTTGGCGTGTTCGAAATTTCGTTACCGCAAAGCATTAGGCGCGGCTTGGTTTCAACGACCGAGCGTAAGGACGATCTTGGCTCATTTTTTCAGGGCGTGTTCGCCACCGTGCTTGCGACACCGTGCACTGCGCCGTTTCTCGGGACCGCCCTCGGTTTTGCGTTTTCGCAGTCGTCGCTAATCATATTGTCGATGTTCACTGCCATTGCCGCTGGCATGAGCTCGCCTTATCTGCTTTTGAGCGCTCAGCCCACCTGGCTGCGGTTTTTGCCAAAGCCGGGCCCCTGGATGGTGCACGTGAAGCAATTCATGGGATTTCTGCTGTTTGCCACGCTGCTGTTTCTTCTTTATGTCCTGGGCGCTCAGCGCGGTGTGGAAGGAGCGATTTGGGCAAGCTGCTTTTTGCTCGTGATCAGTGTCGCCTGCTGGATGAAAGGCGTGTTCGTCTTGCCAAATGCATCAGCCGTGAAGCGAAGCGTTGCGCTCGTCCTCATGCTCGTGCTCGTTCTCGGAAGTGGCGTTTATTTTATCGGCGGGAAATTTCGCTCGACGAATCTTGCCTCAACCGATTCACGTCTCCGAGGGGACTGGCAGGCGTTTACACCGGAGCGCTTGCAGATGGAACTGGAGCAAGGCCGCGCAGTATTTGTCGATTTCACAGCCGCGTGGTGTCTGACTTGCAAGTTTAACGAGGCCAATGTCCTTGAGAACGGTGCGGTGCGACAGGCGTTTCAACGCCACGGCATCGTGAAACTGAAGGCCGATTGGACCAACGGCGACCCCGCGATCACGAAACTGTTGCAACAGTTCGGTCGGCCCGGCGTGCCGCTCTACGTACTCTATCCCGGAAAAAATGAGGAGCCGATTGTCTTCCCAGAATTGCTCACCAAAAGCATGCTCCTAGAAAAACTCGAACACACATCGCGCGCGGTCGCTGCGCAATAATTACAATGGCGCAGGTCTTTATAAGCAGCGTAGTTGATGTGCCTGCGGACAAGGTGTGGGGCGATGATTTGGCGATTCGACGCTGCTGCCGAGTGGCTGCCGTTTGTGAAATCGAGCCCGATCGAGGATGGCGGGGATCCAACTCGCGTTGGATGTGTTCGCGTTTTGACTCAGGCAGATGCAGGGGTGTTTCGCGAGGTGCTCGTTGCACTTTCGGATGCTGAACATTTCTATTCGTACGCATTCGCCAGTTCCCGGGTTCCCGTTCGGAACCATCGGACGACGCTGAGAGTGTTGCCGATTACCGATGGCGACTGCTCTTACGTCGAGTGGTCATCGAGATTTGAGATCGCCCCGAAACATGAAGCGCAACTGGTCGAACTGATGAGCCGAAATTTCTCCGACGGACTTCGCAGCTTGGCGGAGCGGTTTAAGGGCTGAGGAATAAATGGTGGGGCGCAGCCGCCGAGCGCGCCAAAGATGACTTGCAAAGCTGCTATTCCCGAGAAATTTGAACCATCCTGAGAACTTCGCTTTCTAACAAAATCATGAAAACAACAATGATCCCGACCATTTTGATGTCACTCATGGCCACCGCAGTTTTTGCCTTCGATCCGCCTCCTGTTGGGAGCGCGGCACCGGATTTTTCGCTTATCGATGCGAACGGCAAGACACATTCGCTTTCACAATACAAGGGCAAATACGTCGTGCTCGAATGGTTCAACCCGGAGTGCCCGTTTGTGAAGAAACATTATGGCAGCGGCAACATGCAAAAATTACAACAGCAATACACCGGGAAGGGCGTTGTCTGGCTGACGATTGACTCCAACGCGCCCGGAACCGAGGGCAACGTCACTCCGGAACAGGCGCAGAAGATCACGGCATCTTGGAAAACGCGTCAGACCGCGTTGCTGCTCGATCCGGACGGCAAAGTGGGCCGGGCGTATGGCGCCAAGAATACGCCGGATATGGTGATAGTTAATCCAGAGGGAAAAATCGCCTATGAAGGCGCAATCGACAGCAAAGCGACGCCAAATCCTGCCGATATCCCAAACTCCACAAACTACGTTAAAGCCGCACTGGACGAATCCCTGGCAGGCAAACCGGTCACGACACCCCAGACAAGGCCGTACGGATGCTCGGTAAAATATAAATCGTCATAACTGTAGCTGCGGTCTTTGACGCCGAAAGTGTCTCGAAAGTGGCGGTCGCGTTCGACTGCCACTTGTTTACAATGTCGATTTTCGCAGGTGAAGAAACACCTCGGGAAAATGGAAGTGAATCCGCCTAAAGTCGTTCGCAGATTTCTCCACGAAGTTTGGAATGCTTGCGCTTTAACTGAGTCGCCTGACGCGCGGAGATGACGGGATCCGGCAGGTTTCTTCAGTCAATTTCAGCGCCAAATTGCGACCTTTTCTTTTGCAGGATCGACATAACCGCGTCAGTCGCTTCTTGGACGCTGATTGCTTTCATGCAGCGAAAGTCGATCGGACATTGGCGAAGGAAACACGGGCTGCACTCGACGTGATGTCGCAAGATAATGTGATCATTCCCGAGCGGCCCGGTAAGACGGGGCTCAGTCGAGCCAAAGATAGCCACGGTGGGGATTCCAAGCAGAGCAGCCAGATGCATCGTGCCAGTGTCGTTCGTCAGCAACAAACGGCACTCGCGCAATTCATCGATGAATTGATCGAGCGTAGTTTGACCGATTCGGTTCACGCAGCGATCGCCTAGAGCTCTGGAAATTTGCTCGCCGGTTGCCGTGTCTTGGGCAGTCCCAAAGAGCACCCAGTGCACCTGTATTTTCGCAGTGACAGCCGCGGCTACTTCGGCGAAACGCTCTGGCAACCAGCGTTTGGCGGGGCCGTACTCCGCACCGGCGCAAAGGCCGAGGAATGTTTGATGTCTGATGTCTGATGTCTGATTGGGATTTGGAGCTTTGGCGTTCGATGTTCGATGTTCGACGTTCGATCTTTCGGCGCCGCAAGCCTGTGCAATCCGCAAGTAACGATTGCTCTGATGTTCGAGTGGCGCCGGTTTTTCCGGTTCTCGCACAAGTTGGTTTAATAGCCATCGCCGCGAATGACCACGATAACCAACTCGGCGGGCCACGCCGCTCAGATAAACCTCCAATGCGGCGCGCAGCGAATTCGGGAAAAGGATGGCGACGTCGAAAGATGGCTGGCGCCGGATCAAACGGGTAGCCGCCAGAAGTGAATTGCTTGGGAAAGTAATAACTGCGTCCACTTCTGGAATCAAATCCCACATCGGTGCAATTTTCGATGGTGCAGCTATCGTGATTTGTGCATCAGGTCGTCCACTCTTGATTGCGCGCACGGCAGGCGCGCTCATCACGCCGTCGCCTAACCAATTGCCTGAGCGAATGAGGATACGAAACGGTTTCAAGTCTCGTGTTCTCGCTGCCGCGGGACCATCCGGTAGATAAACTCCACGCTTATATTGGGACAGGAGAAAATGAGGCCGGGGAGTTTTCCATCGATTGTGCACCCAGAACCAATCTTCCGGTGCACGCCGGATTTGTTGTTCGATAATTTGATTTATTTTGGATGTGAGCGCTGCGGCGGAAGCATCTGCCGTATCAAAGCGCTCGATGAACACCATGCGCCATCGAGCAAGACCGTCGGTGTAAACGCCGGCAGCAACGAGCGCAGCCCTAGTACGTTTGGCGAGCAAAGCAGCCAGCGGTGAAGTGGAAGCCAGCCTTCCAAAAAACGGTGTCCACACTCCGTGGTCACCGGCATGTTGGTCGCACAGAACACCCACACCGCCACCGGAGCGGAGTAACTCGATGACTGGCTGAAAACCGTCTTTACGATCAAAGAGTTCCAAGCCAGTGCGACTACGAGTGCGCCGCACATGCTCATCAATGAAGCGATTTCCGAGCCTTTGGTACACGCTCGCGTTTCGTACGTAACCGACGAACTTCGGCATCAATTGGGCGAACAACTCCCAAATGCCTAAATGGCTTAACACCAGAACTACCGGAATGCCGGCACGAAAACGGCCCCCCATCGCTTCGATATTTTCGACCGTCACCCGATGCAGAATTTTTTCTGGCGACATTTGGGTGAGTTTGACGCTGCACAAGAGATTCGCGCCCAGGCGTTGAAAATGACGACACCCTAATTGGCGCAATTCTAGGGGAGACTTTTCCTCTCCGAACGCAATAGCAAGATTACGCAGCGCGAGGCGACGATATTTCCCAAGAACAATCCAAGCAAAAAAACCAAGAAATTGCCCGGTAACAAAAAGAAGCGGCAGTGGCAGCCCGCCAATAATCGCTGATCCTAAGCGATAAAGAAGATAAACGACAAAATCAAGCATGCAGAGCCGACGGTGAACGGTGTCGCAGGGTAAATTTGCCTCAGCCGTGCTTCAACCGATATAATGTGCTCGGTGTTTCGATCGCCTTTGCATTCTTTGCGCCCCGATTTTGCGCAAATCGTCTCGCGGATGTTCAAGTGTGACCGATTTCTAATCGTGGGAGATGGCTCTGAACAATTGCAGGAGCAGTTTGCAGCGTTGGGAAGAGAAGCCATCGTTTGCGAGTCGTTTGCCGATTTGAAGCAAAAACTTCCCCGGGACTGTAGCGAGGAATATTTTCAGATCGCAATCTGGTTTTATTCCGGAGAGGAGCGCGATGACGATCGGATCGCCGAAGAACTTTCGCGCTGCACGAGTGAGGTTGTGCTAATTCCCGGTACTGGTGCAGATGTTGCCAAACGCCGTCCGCAGATTGTCGAATCGTTTCGGCGCATTGGATTTCTGCCTGATTACACATGTGATTTTAGCGAGATCGATT
>QHNV01000099.1 GCA_003218535.1 Verrucomicrobiota bacterium | reverse complement strand
TGCCGTTTATCCTGCGGTAAAGTGACGTAAACCGAACCCATATGCCGGATTTTTGGCCATGCTTCAGCGTTCCGCTGATCATTTGCAATCCGGTCGCGTAACCCAGCTCGCCGCTAGCCTCGACGTGCAGATCGCGCGTCTCGACATGAAGGTCGCTGTCGTACTGGGAGAAGAATTGTTGATAGTCAGCGCGATAGGCCGCCTTCCCGACATATTGTAACGGCGGCACAACGTCGTAAGCGACGAGGTCATCCGTGTACAACTCCATCACGCGATCAATGTCTTTGGCGCTGACCGCCTTTCTCCAATGATCAAGCCAGCCGCGAATTTCCTGCGCCGCAGCCAGATCGCCCACTGGCGGCGATGAGCTCTCTGTTTGCGCGTTCGTTGCGACCGATGCCAGCGCTATGATGCTGGGAACAAGAAACGTAAATGCTTTCATGCGCTTATTCGTTGTCAATGATGATGAACTCGCGGCAAGGTTCGTGCGACAGCAATTTTCAAAGACTTATCATTTATCACTCGTCGCTTTCGTTTACCCCGTGAGATAACGGCGAAGCCGCCTTTTTATGTAGCGTTTTCCCCACGCCGTTTTGAGGTACTTCACGCGTTGGGCTGCGTCGCTCTCATTCCGACAGCCTTATACACGAGCTCAAACGGCCTACGGCTTTTCGTCGAGCTAACGCGTCCATCGTTGTGCGCGCCAACCCGTGCTGGTAAATCTTGCGTCAGACCAACATAAAACTGATTCAATCTGCGAGCTCAAGACGTAAACGTAGCAATATTTCGGCACGACTGTTGTATCTCACGGATTCACGCCATGAGATAGATCGCCATGTGGTCGATTCGCCATCCAACATTATCTCACGGGGTGAACGCTTCCTTATTCACCACGTACGGCATTTTGGTCGGATCACCGCCATAATTCCCCTCGAGCACGTCGATCAAACCTTGGGCGCAGCGGCCTGCCATGCCTTTGTCGGGATCGACTGAGAGTCGCGTGATCTGCGCGCCGCTGGCGAAGTGATGGAAGACGCGGCAGCGATCGGCAATTTCGGGATCGAGCAGCGGCGAATCCGGCGGAAGCGGTTCTTTCTCGAACACGTCCAGCGCCGCGCCTGCGATCACTTTTTCTTTTAACGCTTTGGCGAGCACTTTCTCGTCAACCACGGGCCCGCGCGACGAGTTTATCAAGTACGCTGTTGGTTTCATGAGCTTCAGCGTCTTCTCGTTGATGAGGTGATAAGTCGGCTTATCGGTTTCGCCCGCGCGCAACAGCGGCACGTGGATGGTTACGTAATCGGCGCCACGCAGTGCCTCTTCGAACTCCACGTACTTGATCGAGGTCTTGTCGTTCTGAATTCCGCGCGTGTGGCGAAGGTCCATTAGCTCCTGGATGGCGGCGACGAACTTGTCATTGTGATACGCAGGGTCGTAGCAAAGGATGTTCATGTCGAACCCCGAACATTTCTTGATCATCGCCAGCCCGATGCGTCCCGTGCCGATGACGGCGATCGTTTTGCCCGTGATCTCGTCGCCGAGGAACGGCAGGAATGGATGCCACGACGGCCATTTCTGTTCGCGTACCAGGCGCTCGCTCTGCCACATCTTGCGCGCGAGCATGCCCATCATGAAAAACGCGAACTCGGCGGTCGCTTCGGTGAGCACGTCGGCAGTGTTCGTGAAGGGGATGTTGTATTTGTTGGCGTCGGCGCGGTTGATGTTGTCGAACCCCACGGCAATCTGCGCCACGACCTTAAGCGTCCCCTTTCCTGCTTCGAACACTTCAGCGTCGATTGGATCGCGGAGTGTGGTAATCAACCCGTCGACACCGCTCTTCACTTTTTCAATGATCAACTTCTTCGGCGGCGCCTCTGGGCCTTGAAAAACTTCAAGCTCGTAACCGCGCTCGCGAAGAAGATTCTCCGCCGCATCGCCAATGCGCGCTGTGGCAAATACGCGGAATTTTTTTCTGTCATTCATCTGCCGGAGAATCTCTCAGGAATGCACGAAAGCAGAAAGTTTTCTAATTTCTACTTTCTACGTCCTGCTTTCTTCAGAGAATCGGATCGCGAATCCTTCAGAATTTCCGGATCTCTTCGACTTGAAGCTGCGCGAAACCGTCGCGAATGCTTTCCTTACCTTTAATCGTAACAATCTTAGCAGCGTAATCTGCCAGTTCAGCGTTGACAGAGTGTCCGGGCTTGCCAGTCAGCAAGTAAACCTTGCCATTCTCACTCTTTATCCCAACCGGCAGCCCATTCCTGATGCAGACTCTTGCGCACTCGGCGTGGTCGGGACCACTCAAGTTGTAGGCAATGTAGCACGTCATATCGAGCACTTCGCCTTTCACTAGGATCTCCTGTCCTTGCGCGATGGAATATCTTTTGCGCTCCGACAATTTGAAGCCAACGGCAGTTATACTTGCCGACACAATTATTGCTGCTGCAAGCTTCAGAATTTGCATCCAATCTCTACGAAATGGAATCGGACGATGACGGATGATCGTTTCACTGAGATCAGTCGGCGGCTCAAGCTCACGAAGTTTCGATCGGATCGCGTTGTAACAACTGGTCTGCTCTCGCAACCACTGCGCAAGCTCTGGATCGCCCTGCGCGTGCGCTGACGCTTCACGGAATTGGGGATCGCCGTCGTCGATTGACCCACGATACAGCAGCAAGATTTCTTTGGCCTGCTTCGTAGTCATTTTGTTTGCGTGTGTAAGCGATCCATTTCGGTCAGACGTCGCAAAAGTTGAACCTTTGCGCGCGCGATTCGCGACTGCACCGTCCCAAGCGGAACCGCCAACACGTCCGCGATCTCCTTGTAGGATAGGTCTTCGATGTAATAGAGCACGAGCGGCGCGCGAAAATCTTCATCAATCTCGCGGAGAAAATGTAGCAGCGTTTGTGAATCGATTCGATTTGCGCAGTCGGTCGCCGCATCAGGCAGACTCGCCACGCCTTCTTCGATCGGCACATCGGTCAGCCGCTTCCGATGTCGGCACGTTTTGAGAAACTCGCGGTGCAACGTTGTGAAGAGCCATCCTTTAACATTTGCCGGACTCTTGAGCTGGTGACCTTTGTTCGCCCAGACGTAGAAGGTTTCCTGAGTAAGGTCGGACGCATCGGCTTCACTTCCGGTGAGACTCAGTCCAAATCGATAAAGATCGCGATAGTAAAGGTTCACTAACTTTTCAAACTCCAAGTCGGCGGCCATGTCGCCGTCATCCCGATATGGGAGTGCTCAGGCTGGCGGTTGTTCCCGCAAGTGGAGAAAAACAGCCAGCGGTCTCGTGATTGCGTGAGTGATCAGGTCTCAAAATTTTTCGATCGCGGGGAACAATTTTGAGTCTCGCGCATCTGATCAATGACTGCCATATGAATCTAAATGCCTACCGAATCATCTCCTTCGCAGCGGCAACATTTATCGCGGGACAGCTTGTGGCTCAGTCCCCCGCTCCGACAACTTTAGTTAAAGCCAATCGACTGCTCGACCCGCGCTCCGGCAATGTTCTTTCGCCGGCCGCGTTGATAATTGAGGACGGCAAAATCAAAGAAGTCGGCCCGCCGACACAAGTGCAGGGTCACGCGCCTAACGACGTGAAGACGATCGATCTCGGCAGCGCAACTTTGCTGCCGGGTTTGATTGACGGCCACACTCACCTGTTTCTCGACATCGTCAGGCTGCCGGACGCGGAGGCACAACGCCATGAGAACGGGATTTTTGCGCCCGGACTCCTGCTCGCCATTGTGGAATCTCCCACCAAGCGCGCTTTGCTGGGCGCGCAGATGGCTCGCGAAGATCTCGAGAGCGGCATTACGACCGTTCGCAACCTCGGCCACTCTGGCATTGATGGTGATACTGAACTGCGTGACGCGATCAAGGCTGGCCGCGTCTCCGGTCCAAGGATTCTGGCTTCTGGACGCAAACTCATCACGCGCGGTGATTACGTTCAGAACCTCAATCCCGCCCTTGCCGAGGCGATCCTTGAGCAGGAGTTTTTGTTAATTGACGGAACAGACCGTGCGCGGCAGGCAGTCCGGCGGAATGCGTTTCAAAACGTCGACGTGATCAAGGTTGCGGCGGATGAGAATCTCACAGTTCCTGAACTTGCGGCAGTTATTGAAGAAACGCACCGCAAGCACCTCAAGGTTGCCGTCCACGCGGTCGACAAGACCAGCATACAAACC
>QHNV01000007.1 GCA_003218535.1 Verrucomicrobiota bacterium | reverse complement strand
GAGGCGGAAGCAGCGCATCCGAATTCGGCTGGTATGGCAATATGCTGCATGATCGCTTTTACAGCGCATGGGTCCAGCCGACGACTAACATCGTCGCCGGCACCAAGATTTCGACTTTGGTGAAGGTCCGCATCGAAAAGGACGGGCGCGTTTCCACATTCGAAATCATCAAGCCGTCTGAAAATATTGTGGTGAATGAATCCGTTGCGACGGTTGCGAAACAAGTCACGCAAGTTGATCCGCCCCCGACGGAGCTCATCAAAGGCGATCATTACGACGTCAAAATCAATTTCGAATTAAATACCGACCAGGAGACCGCGAAGTGATAGCGATCGACCTGCCGATTTTTCCGGGGATTGCACGCGCCTCAGACTTACGCGGCGAATTTCTGCTCGATCAGCCGATGCAAATGCGTTGCGATCGCTGGGTGATTGAGGCGCTGGATGACTTCGTCGAGAAAGCCGGTGACGAGGAGGCGTTGTGCGCTCTTTGTCGGAATCCCCCTACTGCGAAGGTAAAACAGTTCGTCCTCGTCGATCTGACCGGACGTGGCGCCGTGGGTGCAACGGACGTTGTCGGCGAGGATTTCGAGACCGGGCATTGAGTTCGCTTCGGCGTCATCACTCAAGAGAAGATTGCGAACCTTTTGATACGCATCGGTGAAATGGGCATGCCGTTCTACCCGAATCAAACCGCCGAAAATGGTGCGAGCGCGATCGTCGAGCGCGTTTTTGTAAAGGAGATCGCTCGCGGTGTGCGGCGAGACGTGGTCCTGCAATGTGCGCGCATCGAATTCTTGCTGGTGTTTGGCGACTGCGACAGCGAGCAAGTCGCTGCGACCGCCTTCGCCGATCAGCCGACTCAAACTTTCGAAGCGCGAATACCGTGAGCCGAGATGCAAATTCAGGCTCGTGGCCGACGCGTCATGATCGACCACCGTCGAGTTTATTTGAAGCGCTGCGGCATTATCCGACCAGTTTTGCGCGCAGACGTAGGTCACCTTCGCGCCGGGCCCCGCCACCAGATCGTTTACTCCGCATGCAAATCCGGGCGCATGTTCATTTACCGAGCGGAAATGCTCGATCACGGTTACCTTTGCGAGTTCGTCCGTGACTAACAACAGATGGGGAAACACTGAAGCGTTCTCGCCATCGAGCCAATGGAAAATTTCGATTGGCGACTCAATTTCGACGCCGCGCGGCACGTAAAGAAATGTTCCTGACGAAACCAGCGCCTGATGCAGCGCAGCGAACTTGGCCGACCCGAGAGTGGCCGGCTGCGACATGAAGTGTTTGCGGAATAACTCGGTGTGCTCGACCATTGCGCGCTCGAGCGGTTGGAAAATGACGCCGCGCTTTTTCAATTGATCCGATATTACGTCGCGCTCAATGAGCTGGTCGCCAGCGAAGATCATGCGGCCCGCGACTTCATCCAATACGCGAGAACGCGTCAGAATCGCGGTACGCTCTTCCTCGGTCAACGTTTCCCCGTATTTGAACGGCGTAAGATCGAGAAGACCGACATTGGCAAATCGCCATGCCTGGTCTTTTCGCGTTGGCCGTGGGATCGATTCAAACTTCTGCCAGGCAGCGCCTTGCTGGTCGCTGAACCAGTCTGGCAAGCCGCGCCAAACGGCCGGACCGGAAAGAATTCCTTTCCTCGGCGTTTCGATCGTTCCTGTTTCGCTTCTCGTCATGGAAAATTGCGGGGGTTCTAAACCAACCATTAAGTGCGGAGCGCAGCAAATATGTTCGACCCGCCCATTCAAAAATCGTAACAAAAAAGGTGACCAATGATCGTCGCTGTTTATCGCCAGTCCGGGTCCAATAAGCTTCTGCGCCAACTGCGCAACGCAGACGGCGAAGCAACAACCGCTTACCGCAAGATTGCTATCATACATGAAATCGGCGCGATTCTCGAGGCGATCCGACAGCTGACGGTCCCGCCAGAAAAGCCGAATCATGAAATTGGGTCTTGTGCCCGAAAATACAGCACGTTATCGGACGAATAAAGGCGCATGATCGCGTGGACGATTTACATCACGTTCGCGGGCGCAGTTGTATTGCTGTTCTTTCCAGGCGCCATTGCTCGCTGGATTGCGCTGCTTACGACCGTTGCAGCCCTGGGGTTGGGCCTGATCGCGTTCGGTGCCACGCCCATTGCCAGTCTTGCACGCTTCACAACGATCGTGCGCGTAGCGTGGGTGCCCGCATTGGGGATGAATTACCATCTGGCGATTGATGGGGTCAGTCTCACGATGGTCCTTATCACGGGTATTGTTTTCTACGAGCTCGTGATCGTGCCGAAGTATTTTCTTATCGCGATCTTCGGATCGACCAACAAGGAATACGGCGCGATGAAGCTGACGCTGTACTCGTTTTTTGGCGGCATGCTTGTGTTCGTGGGGATTCTTATCGCTTACGTAACCGCCGGATCGCTCGATCTGAATCAGCTCTCGCAATTCCAATTTTCGCCACAACTGCAATCGTGGGCATTTCCTGTCTTATTTCTCGGCTTCGCAGTGCTCGCCGGAATCTGGCCCCTGCATACGTGGGCGCCGACCGGTCATGTCGCCGCGCCGACAGCGGGTTCGATGTTGCTCGCGGGGATCGTAATGAAACTCGGATCCTACGCAGGACTGCGCGTCGCGATGAATGTTTTCCCTCAAGGATTCCAAGTGTGGAGCAAATGGATTGCCGTCTTCGCCGTCGTCGGAATTGTTTATGCAGCAGCGGTGGCCCTGCGCCAGCGGGATCTGAAATTCGTTATTGGTTATTCCAGCGTGAGCCACATGGGTTTCGTGCTGCTTGGTTTGGCTACGGCAAACGTGCTCGGCGTCTCGGGAGCAGTGCTCCAAATGTTTTCACATGGGGCGATTGCGGCCCTGCTTTTCGCCGTGGCAGGACGAATGGTCTATCGGCGCACGCACACGCGCGACCTCGACATGCTCGCCGCCATGAATCTAAGCCATGCCCTGCCGTTTGCGGCGTTCACTTTCGTGATTGCTTCAGCCGCGTCGATGGGCATTCCGGGATTCAGTGGATTTGCCGCCGAGATCACAATTCTGATCGGCGCATGGAAAGCTTATCCGCTGGCGGTTTGGATTACTGGTGCGGGCATGGTGCTCGTCGCTGCATTCACATTACGTGCGTTGAAGCAATCCTTCTTTGGTGAGGTAGACTCAAATGTCCTCGTACAGGAAGGCCGGGTAGCGCTGGATCCGGATTGGAATGAGCAACAAGGCATTACGGTCGCGGAAAAAATCGGAGCTTGCCTGCTTATGTTCACAACGCTTGCGATCGGGCTTTATCCTAAACTCCTACTCGATCGCATCATGCCCGCTGTTGAAGCGATGAAATTCTTGAAATGAAATCCGCCAATTCAACGATGTCATATCTTGAACTACTCAAGCTCGCGTCACCAGAGGCTGTGGTGGTTGTTACGGCGCTCGTGGTGCTTGCCATTGGGCTCGCGACTGGACGCGCAACGTCGGGGGTGACTGTGTCAACCGCGCAAGCTCAGCAGCCTGCAGCCGACACTGCTGCCGCTACAGACAGGTGCTCGTTGATTGCTGCGCTCGGACTGATCATTGCAATAGGCGCGGTGCTTCTGTTACCTCACAATGCGGCGCTTTTTGGCGGGACTCTGGTGATCACGCCGCTGACGTCGCTTTTCAAAATCATTTGCATCGGCCTGGCCTTTTTCGCGGTCCTCCTAACGAAGCCAGAGAAGTCTCTGCGTCATCCCGGCGAGTATCTGGCCATTCTTTTGCTGGCAACGGTTGGCCTCATGCTCCTGGTCGGCAGCGAAGAGTTGCTGATAATCTTTATCGGACTCGAACTGCTGGGTCTGTCACTTTACGTGATGGCCGCATTCGACAAGACCGATATCCGCTCGGCGGAAGCGGGCTTGAAATATTTTCTGTTCGGCAGCACATCGAGCGCGTTCACACTTTTCGGAATCAGCCTGGTCTACGGCATGTCGGGGACGACTAGTCTCGTAGCAATTTCTCAAAAATTGGCCAGCGCCTCGGTGCAGCCGGTCCTGGCGGTTGGCATCGTCATGACGCTCATCGGCTTCGCGTTCAAAATTGCTGCCGCGCCATTTCACCTTTGGGCGCCTGATGCGTATCAAGGCGCGCCCGTTCCGAGCGCAGCGTTCATCGCTTCTGGATCAAAAGTCGCGTCGTTTGTCGTGCTGGGGAGAATTGTGCTCGTCGGATTTGCGCCGGTGCATGGAAGCGCAAACTGGCATGCGATGGCTGCCGGTTGGTCGCCGGTGCTCGCCATCCTTTCAGCGTTATCAATCCTGGTCGGAAATCTCGTTGCGTTGGCGCAACAGAATGTGCGCAGACTTCTCGCGTACTCTGCGGTGGCACACGGGGGTTACACATTGATCGGACTCGTCGCCGGTGGGCGCGATGGATTTTCTGCAGCATTGTTTTACACTACTATCTACGCGATCACACTGGTTGGTGCATTTGGCGTCGTTGCTGTGGTGCGGCGCGAAACGGGCGGCGACAATTTTTCAAACTTCTCCGGCTTGTATTCGCGCTCGCCGCTACTCGCCGGATGCATGGCGATCTTTATGTTGTCCTTGGCAGGCATACCGCCGCTGGCCGGATTTTTTGGAAAATTCTATCTGTTCAGCGTCGCGCTTCACGCCGACGCGGGCCACGGGCTGCTGTGGCTTGTCGCGGTTGCACTCTTTGGCAGTCTCATCTCCCTCTATTATTACCTGATTGTGCTAAAAGTGATTTTCGTTGACGCGTCCTCGTCAATAACTGCCGGCCCATTGGAAGCGTTGCCGTCCGATTTGCTACAGCAAATCACGATCGGTGTGCTTGCTGCGCTAATTCTCTTGCTCGGTATAATGCCGAATGCGCTGGCCGGGCGGATCCTCGCCGCCATGCCGTAGGAAATTTCGGCAGAAAAAGCGTGATTAATACTTGACTGCCGCGGTATAACTTTTCGCATTAAAGCGAAGAATAAAGATTGCGAAAGTTAACGAAGTAAAGATGGGCAGCATCAGCCAGTTTATCGATCGCCATTTCCGGCATTTCAACGCGGCGGTGCTAAAAGATGCCGCTGACGCTTATGTCGCGCATCTCGATCGTGGCGGGAAAATGATGATCACGCTCGCAGGCGCCATGAGCACCGCTGAATTGGGCGTTTCTCTCGCGGAGATGATCCGCCAGGACAAGGTGCATGCTATCACCTGCACCGGAGCGAATCTGGAAGAGGATCTTTTTAACTTGGTCGCGCGTAGCCAGTACCTGCGCCTTCCGAATTATCGCGAGTTAAGTTCGCAACAGGAAGAAGAGCTTCTCCGTCGCCATCTGAATCGGGTGACCGATACCTGCATCCCGGAAGAGGAAGCGATTCGCCGAATCGAGAAAACGGTCATCGACGAATGGATCACCGCAGCGAAGAAAAAAGAGCGCGGTTTCCCTCACGAATTCCTTTTCAAGGTTCTCAAAGAATGCCGGCTCAAGAAATTTTACGAGATCGATCCCGGGGACAGCTGGATGATCGCCGCCGCACACAAGGACCTTCCGGTCTTTGTGCCCGGCTGGGAGGATTCGACCCTGGGAAATATTTATGCCGCGCGTTGCATTACGGGAGCCATCACAGAGGTGCACACGGTGCGCTCTGGAATCGAATACATGATGGCGTTGGCAAACTGGTATCGCCGCGTTTCACAGGATTCGTCCATCGGCTTTTTCCAGATCGGCGGCGGCATCGCTGGCGATTTCCCCATTTGCGTTGTGCCCATGTTAAATCAAGACGTGGTCAGCACGCCCGTGCCGGAGTGGGGTTATTTTTGCCAGATCAGTGATTCCACAACCAGTTTCGGATCGTACTCCGGCGCAGTGCCTAACGAGAAGATCACATGGGGAAAACTAAGCGTGGATACTCCACGATTCGTTATCGAATCTGATGCCACGATCGTCGCGCCACTCATTTTCGCCAAGATTCTCGACTGGTGACGGGGGAACCGTCTATCCACGGACCTTTATAGCTTTGACAAATAATAGGGCAGCATGTCGCACCAATAGTTCCAGTCATGCCCGCGCCATTTTCCGTCATCCAGCCAATGCTTGATGCCTTTTGAATTTAAAATTTCGGCCAAGCGATAGGATTCATGGCGCGTATTGTCCCATTCGCCGGTGCCGATGATGATGCCCATGTGATTGTATTTCCACGGGTCGGTTAGGTTCGGCAGATATTCGAACGGGCTGTTGAAATAAATGTTGTCATCATGGTAACCGTCGAAAAACGAACTTATATCGAATGACCCGCTCAAGCTGATCAAATGACTTACCGCGTCGGGATGACGAAACGCAATGTTTGCAGCGTGGTATGCGCCCAAGCTGGCGCCGGAAACCGCGACGCGATGGCGACCGCATTCGCGGCGCGCGAAATCGAACACGTCGCGAACGATCACGTTTTCGTACGCGTTATGGGTCCGCATTCTATCGGCGGGGTGAATCGATTTATTATAAAAACTTTCCAAATCGATCGCGTCGGGGCAGTAAACGGTGATTTTGCCGCTGTCGATGTACCCGGCAATTGAGCCGACCAGACCGAAATCTTTGTTCTCATAATAGCGGGCGCCCGAAGTCGGAAACAAAATCAGCGGCAGCCCGCTGCCGTTTCCGAACCCGAGCATCTCAAACTCGCGACTGAGCCAGGGCGTGTACCATTTGATGTAACGTTCGTTCATACAGATTCTGGAGAATTAGCAAAATGATAAGAATGAGGCTCGACAGCTGAACATTCGGTTTGATTTTGTTCATTCTGTCAAAGCAATTTCGTTTTGTACCGTGCGCGTGTTGGACAAACCGACATCTTCAACGAAGCGTCTGTTTCCAATGCCCAAACACACGCTTACCGGCAATATCAAACGGCATCGCGCTTTTCTCTCCAAGATCCTGGGAAACCGGCGCGATGTCCTCGTTTTTTTGCCGCCTGGTTATCGGCATTTCTCGTCGAGACGTTACCCGGTTTTATATCTGCATGACGGGCAGAACATTTTCGACGCCGCGACTTCGTTTGCCGGAGTCGAGTGGGGAGTCGATGAAACCGCGCAGCGATTGATCCATCGAA
>QHNV01000006.1 GCA_003218535.1 Verrucomicrobiota bacterium | reverse complement strand
TTCACACCTTCCGGAATGACGCCGATTCCGGAGGTGCTGATGAAAATCTTGTCGGCTTTGCCGCGATCAACCACTTTTGTGTCGCCGGTCACGAGTTTCACGCCGGCTGCGTCCGCTGCTTCGCGCATCGATTGCACAACGCGCCAGAAGTCTTCCATCGCCAGACCTTCCTCCAAAATGAATCCGGCGGAGAGATGCAGCGGCCTGGCCCCGCACATCGCGAGATCGTTGACCGTGCCGTGGACCGCTAGCTTCCCGATGTCGCCGCCCGGAAAAAAGATTGGACTGACTACATAGGAATCGGTGGTGAAGGCAACGCGGGTTTCGCCTACCGCAAAGATGGCTCCATCATGCAGCGGTTCGAGGAATTGGTTGCGGAACTGCGGCAACACCAACTTCTCGATCAACTGATGGCCCAGTTTTCCGCCGCTTCCGTGGGCGAGCACCACCTCCTTGTAATCGGTCAGCGGCAATGGGCACGCGCCCAGCAATGCGCCAAGATCCACATCAGCCGTTTCGGAGTCGGCCGGGATGTCAGATGACATCTTCGGCTCCCAATGCGATATGAGTTAAATCCCAGAGCACATGCACGAGTGTCGCGTGCACTTCCTGGATACGATGAATGCTATACGACGGGACGATAAAACAATAATCGGCCACTTCCGGGAAGCGTCCGCCGTCTTTGCCGGCCCACGCCACGGTGAGCATTTGTTTTTTCCGCGCTTCTTCCAACGCGTAAATCAGGTTCGGTGATTTGCCGCTTGTGCTCACGGCCAGCGCGATGTCGCCAGGCTGACCGAGCAAACGCAGTTGATCGACAAAGACTCGTGCGTAATCCGTGTCGTTGCTGACCGCGGTCATGGTGGCGACGTCAGTCATCAGCGGAATGGCGGAAAAGGCCGCGCGCTTCTCGATGATCGGGTGCGTAAACTCGACCGCAAAATGGAGCGCATCGCAAAGACTGCCGCCGTTGCCCATGGTCAAAAGTTTGTGGCCCCGCGAAAAACGTTCCGCCATTTCCCGACTCAAGGTTTCGATCTCGGCCGCATATTTGGCGAAGAACTTTTCTTTCATCTCCACGCTCTCCCCGCACTTGCGCAGAATCTTGTCGCGAAAATTTTCCGCGGATTTGTCGATAGAGGACCGAGCTCCCGCGAGCCCTTGATTCATGGTCAAGCAACCTCCGCAGTGAGCGATGAACTCGTGCGATCGGCGTCGCCGGAGCTCCGCCCTCCATTTTTCGCCTCCAAATGGCGGCCATAGACGTAATAAGCCGCGCATGCGCCCTCGGCTGAAACCATGGTGGCGCCGAGCGGATGTTCCGGCGTGCATTGTTTGCCGAAGGCGGGGCAGTCGTGCGGCTTCTTTACTCCGCGCAAAACGAGACCGCTGATGCATGTCGAGGACTCTTGCGTATCAATCTCCTTCACATTGAAAAGCCGCTCGGCATCGTGCTCGTGAAATTCGTAACGCAACTTGTAGCCACTTTTCGGAATTGACCCGACACCGCGCCATTTACGATCGCAGACTTCGAAAACTTTATTGACCAAATCTTGCGCGACCCGGTTGCCGTCCCGCTGCACGACGCGCGCATACTGGTTTTGCACTTCATGGGTTCCAGCTTCCAGCTGCTGGATGGCCATGAGCGCGCCTTGCAAGATATCGATCGGCTCGAAACCGGTGATGACGATGGGCACGCGAAAGCGTTCTGCGATCGGTTCGTACTCGCGATAGCCCATGATGGTGCAAACGTGACCGGGACCGAGAAATCCCTGCACGCGGTTCAGCGGTGATTGCAAAATCGAAGCGATGGATGGCGGGACGAGCACGTGAGAAACCAGGATCGAGAAGTTCTTAATCTCCTGCTGCCGTGCCTGCCAGACCGACATGGCATTGGCCGGCGCGGTTGTTTCGAAACCAATCGCGAAAAACACAACTTTCTTGTCCGGGTTGGCGCGCGCAATTTTCAAGCAATCGATCGGCGAATAAACAACGCGAATGTCCGCGCCACGTGATTTGAGGACGAGAAGATCGACATCTGAACCCGGCACGCGCAACATGTCGCCGAACGAACAGAAAATAACGTCCGGCCTTTGCGCGATCGCATGCGCTTTGTCGATCATCTCGAGCGAGGTGACGCAGACGGGACAGCCGGGCCCGTGCACAAGTTCGACCTCCTCAGGTAGCAAGCGGTCGATTCCGTATTTAACGATGGCGTGCGTTTGCCCGCCGCAAACTTCCATTAAAACCCAGGGTTTTGTGACCGTGCGCCGGATTTCATCGACCACTTTGGTGGCGAGAGCTTCATCGCGATATTCATCGAGAAATTTCATGGACCTCCCGACATCGCCTCGCGGATCTCCGGCACCTCGAGCTCCTGCAACTGCGACATTTCCTTGAGCAACTCGTAGGTGCGGGCCGCTTCCGCTTCATCGATTGTGCTCAGGGCAAAACCGACATGGACGAGAACGTAATCGTCGACCTTCGCCTCGGGGGTGTACTCGAGGCAGACCTGTTTGACAATACCGCCAAAGTTCGCCTTTCCCATCTTAATCCCACTGGGATGGGCGATGATCTCAATCAACCTGCCTGGAATCGCGAGACACACTGTCGATCTTGCTGTCAGCGGAAGTCGTCACCTTACTGACGGCCACGCCGTCGCACACCAACACTCTATCACCAGATTGGACATCCGTCAGCAGCTCGAGCGGAATGTTTTTCACGGCGCCGGCAATGCGGACTTTCCCCATCCGCATTCCGTCTTGCGAAAAAATCTCGACGATCTCGCCGTAAAGAAGGTTCATGCGACTTTCATGGCGCGCAGTGTGCCATTTTGTTGGTGATGACGGGCCGCGGCAACTATTTGACCCAAAGCAATACCGCCGTCGTTAGGTGGAATACGCTGGTGCCAGTACGGACGAAAACCCTCGGCGAACAGGCGATCGATGGTTCGTTCTGTGAGATATCGATTTTGGAAACATCCACCGGTAAGAACGATTTTCGGCTCTCCGATCTTTCGCGCGACGGCGACGATCGCCTCCGCCAGCATGTTGTGAAACTTCGCGGCCATCACGCCAAGAGATTCGTGACGCGCAATGTCATCGAGCAAAGCAAGAATCGTCGGCTGCCAATCGACGATACATGATGGTACTTTATCTTTCAGATCGAGAGGATACGCCTCGCAGATGCCGGTTTGAACGGCGAACTCCAATTCCATCGCCGCCTGACCTTCGAAATTCGACCTGCTGCGCAAACCAATCAGAGAAGCGACGGCATCGAATAAGCGCCCGGCGCTTGAAGTAACGGGCACATTGATTTTTTTTTCGAGCAGCTGGCGAAGAACCGAAATTTCCTGCGCAGAAAAGATCGACATGAGATCGCGCCGCGCCCACAGATCATCTCCGAATATTTCATGCAGGATGCCGAGCATGCAGCGACGCGGCTCTTTGATCGCGGCCGGGCCGCCGGGCAAACGGAATTGACGGAAGTGTGCGACGCGCTCAAACGATTCGTCGTTGGCAAAGAGAAATTCTCCACCCCAAATAGTGCCGTCGAGACCGTAGCCGGTGCCGTCCCATGTCACACCGAGCGCGGGCGGTTCAATCTCATTTTCGGCCATGCAAGCCGCGACGTGCGCCCAATGATGTTGAACGGGATGCGCGGGAATGGGCAGATGCGTCGCGAATTTTGTCGAAAGATAGTCGGGATGCATATCGCAGGCGACGATATCGATCTTAGCGTCGTAGAGCTTGGGCAAGTCCTCCGCCGCGCGTTGGAAGGCGCGGTAGGCTTGCTCAGTTTCGAGATCGCCAATGTGCTGACTAATGAAGACGTCGGCCCCGACACTGAGCGCGACGGTGTTCTTCAAATGTGCGCCGACTGCGAGCACGGTTGGAAGCGTTGTCTTTAGGTGCACCGGCAGCGGCGCGTACCCGCGGGCTCGGCGCAGCACCAGTTCGCGGCCGCGCATGATGCGCGCGATCGAATCATCGCCGTGACGCACGATCGGACGGTCGTGCACGAGAAAGAAATCGGCGATGCCGCGCAATCGCTCGAGCGCGTCACGTTCGTCGATGCAGATCGGTTCGTCGCTCAAATTCCCGCTGGTCGCGACCACTGGTAAATCAAGTTCGCGCATGAACAAGTGGTGCAAAGGCGTGTAAGGCAGCATCACTCCAAGGTTGGGATTGCGGGGAGCAACAGCGGCGCAGCTTGCGGCTTGCGGATTGCGAATTTGGGAAAGACGAGGGAGCAGAACGATTGGCGACTCGGACGAAAGTAACAGTCGCTCTTCCAAATCCGATATTTCGCAATCCATACGCACCGCGTCGAGCGATGGATACATGACGGCAAACGGTTTTTCCTCGCGATGCTTTCGTGTACGCAAACGCGAGACCGCGGCCTCATTGCGTGCATCGACAAGCAACTGAAAGCCGCCGATGCCCTTGAGCGCGAGAATTTTGCCTAATCGGACAACATCGGCGGCCTGTTGCAATGCGTGGTCTCCCTCAGAGACAACTACGCCATTGTCATTCCAGAACTGGAGTTGCGGTCCGCAGCGGGGACATGCATTGGGCTGCGCATGAAAACGGCGATCGAGCGGGTCGTGATA
>QHNV01000005.1 GCA_003218535.1 Verrucomicrobiota bacterium | reverse complement strand
GCATTAGTCGCGCTGCTTGCAACCGCTGCGCTGGCGTACGCCTGGCGATATTTCGAAGTCGTTGGCGAATTGTTCCGCGCACTGATACTCGTGTTCCTCGCTGGCATGGTTGGGTTTTGCCTGAGCGGCGACATTTTCACATTATTCGTTTTCTTCGAGCTGATGAGCGTGTCGGCCTATGCGCTCACAGCACACAAGATCGAAGCGAACTCGATCGAAGGTGCGCTGAACTTCGCCATCACTAACAGTATCGGCGCGTTTTTCATCCTCTGGGGAATCGGCCTGCTTTACGGACGGACCGGCGCGCTCAATCTCGCGCAGCTCGGCCATGCGCTTGCCAACCGACCCGCTGACAGTCTTGTCGTCATGGCATTCATCCTGATCATGTGCGGATTCTTCGTCAAAGCCGCAATCGTGCCGTTTCATTTCTGGCTGGCCGATGCGCACGCAGTCGCGCCAATCCCGGTGTGCGTGCTCTTTTCCGGAGTAATGGTCGAACTGGGCTTGTACGGCGCATTCCGAATTTACTGGGTCGTTTTTCACGGCGCATTTGCCGGGCACGAAATGATGGTGCGCAATATTTTTCTTTTTCTCGGCGCGCTCGCCGCACTGCTCGGCGCCACGATGTGCCTGTTGCAGCGTCATCTTAAACGGCTGCTGGCTTTCTCCACGGTCAGTCACGTCGGCATCATGCTTATCGGCGCAGGAAGCCTAACGGCCACCGGACTTGCCGGCGCCAGTATCTACGTGATCGGTCATGGCTTGGTGAAAGCGGTTTTGTTTATGTGCGTCGGTATTTTGCGCTATCGGCTGGCCAGCGTGGACGAATTTGCGCTGCATGGGAGAGGCAAACGGCTGCCAATCGTCGGCGCGATGTTTGCACTCGGCGCTGCCGGTCTCGCGGGCCTTCCGCCGTTTGGGACATTTGCGGGTAAGTCGCTGATGGAGCATGCGCTCGGCAAAGGATGGATCGCGTTGTTTCTGCTTGCATCGGCAATGTCCGCCGGCGCGGTGCTTCGTGCAGGGGGCGGCATTTTCCTCGGTCTGCGCACGGAGCTGCCGGAGGAAACCAAAGCGCCTACTGAGAAGCAAAAACCGGAGCATCCCCATAGAGTTCCGGTGGTTACGCTGATTGTTGCCGCGATGCTGCTCCTTTTTTCCTGGGTGGCGTCGTTCAAACCGCTGATTGCTCAAGCGCACGCAGCGGCACAAAGATTCGTTGATGCGCCTGCCTATTTTCGCGTTGTGATTGAAGGCAAACCAGCCGGCCCGATCTCATTTTCCGGAGTTCCGCATACCGATGCCAAATCAGTGCTGCTAGGTGTGGTAGCAACGGTTGCAGCAGCGGCGTTTGGCGCGCTTGCACTATTTGGCGCGCAAATCTCGATAGTGCTTCGCAGAAGAATCCGGCACGCAGTCGATCCATTTCTTGAGACGCTTCAGGCGATTCACAGCGGCCATGTCGGCGATTACGTTGCCTGGCTGGTCGCAGGTGTGGTCGGTTTGGGAGTTGTGCTTGCGATAATGCTTCGAACTATGTGAACATCACGGGGCACACGACTGCGCGCGGACTGACCAACGAAATTTCTATTGTGAAGGCCGGCAAACATTCGCCGCGAATCAAGCATGCTTCGTGGGGTCGGCTCGAAGTCGAGGGGCAAGCTGACCCTTTCAAAGATGCAAAACTTTTCCCCGGCGGATCGCGCGAATGGAACTGGCGCGAGACGGGTACCGGTCACGTTCCCGGAATTCAAGTCGCCGACGTGCAGGAGCTGTTGGAGCATGGCGCCGAGGTGGTTGTCCTTTCGCGCGGGATGAAGAAGTGCCTCGAAGTGCCTGCCGAGACTCTCAACTTTCTCAAGAAGAAGCAGATCGAAACGCATATACTCCCTACCGCCGAGGCTGTGGAGCTTTACAACAAACTGGCCGAGAAATCGCCCGTCGGCGGGTTATTTCACACCACGTGTTGAATCGTGGTGCGTGAGAAAATTTTTTATGACGAACATTTATTCAGCCGGAACGGGATTCAAAATTCTCGAGACCACGCGACGCAGCCAGAGCGCGAGTATGACGCTGGAAGCCGGCGAATCAAGTAGCGAAAGACCAAACACGCATCCCGAGAGTGACCAAGTTCTGATCGTGCTCGAAGGGAAGTTGATTGCCGAGATTTCGGGCAAGCGCAGCGAAATGAAGAAAGGCGACGCTGTCACTGTCCCGGCCGGGACGCCGCACAGGTTCACGAACGCGGGCAACGAACGCGCGGTGACATTCAGCGTCTATTCGCCGCCGGCTTATTAAGGCTGTGTGGAAACCTGCAGCGGTCTTTTTCTTAGTGCCGATCGTTAGTATGGCCTTCGAACCGCCAAGCGCGGAAGTGAAAGGAGCTGCTGCAGGCGATCTTATCGGACTTCCACCCGCTCTCCAGCGCGCGTTTGCGGTGGATGCACCTGAGTTCGAGCCAATCCCAAAACCGGGCCCCAACGACTGGTTAGCCGCGCATCATGAGCCGGGACAAACCTTTGATGAATTTAGAGCGTCGCGTCCGAATCGGCCCACGCGAGATCGACATACAATTTATCTCCAGCCGCTCGGCGATTTCTCTCCCGATCGAAGTCCGTCGAGCGAAAAGTTGCGCGAGTTTGCGGCAGCATTTTTCGCAATGGAAGCGAAAGCGCTGCCGCCGGCGGCGCTTGACGCTTCGAAGTTCACCAGCCGCCGGAATCCATACACCGGTAACGCGCAGATCCTCACCGGCGACGTGCTCAATTTCTTGAAAAGCCGAGTGCCGCCGGACGCGTCTTGCGTCGTCGCTATCACCATGGAGGACCTTTACCCCGAGCCGTCGTGGAATTTTGTTTTCGGCCAGGCGTCGCTACGGGAGCGGGTCGGCGTTTACAGCTTTGCGCGCTACGACCCCGGATTCTACGGCGAACAACGTGACAGCGGCTACGAAACACTTTTAATGCGGCGGAGCTGCAAAGTGCTTGCGCACGAGACTGGCCACATGTTTGGGCTCGCTCACTGCCCGTATTTTAACTGCCTGATGAACGGCTCGAATCACCTTGCCGAAAGCGATCGGCGCCCGCTTCATCTTTGCCCGGTCTGTCTGCGCAAGCTGCAATGGAGTATTGGTTTCGACGTCATCGAACGTTATCGCGCGCTTGAAAGGGTTTGCCGCGCTGATGGCTTCGCGGACGAAGCCGACTGGTTTAGTCGCCGCATCAAGATACTGAGTAACGAGTAAGCGACGCATCCGTTCATCATTTCAGTTCGCTCGACAGTTTTTCGAAACACGTGGTGTTGCCGCGCGCTTCGAAATCATAGAGAGACCAATGGCAACAGGATCACTCCGAACGTACCGCAAAAAACGCGATTTTCGGCACACGCCCGAGCCCGGCGGCCGCCGGGGCGGCGCGAAAAAGGCGAGCGGAAAGAGGAAGCCTATTTTTGTAATCCAGAAACATGCAGCGAGGCAGATGCATTACGATTTTCGGCTCCAGGTCGGGCGCGCCTTGAAGTCGTGGGCAGTGCCGAAGGGACCATCACTGAATCCAAATGACAAACGGATGGCCGCTCAAGTGGAAGACCATCCACTCGGCTACGCGAGGTTCGAAGGCGTGATCCCGAAGGGCGAATACGGCGCAGGCACGGTGATGGTATGGGACACCGGCACATATCGCAACGTCACCAAGAAGGATGACAAGGAAGTTCCGATCACCAAGGCGTTGAAGCGCGGACACGTCGCGGTCTGGCTCGACGGCAAAAAGCTCAAAGGCGGTTATGCGCTTAGCCGTATCGCTAAAGGAAAGAAGCCGCGGTGGCTCCTGGTGAAAATGACAGACGAAAAAGCTGATGCGCGCCGCAAACCAACCAAAAGCGAAACGAAGTCGGCGCTCACAGGCCGCACGATGCAGAAGATCAAGAAAGAAGAAGAGTGAACAAACTACTCAAGAGTCTGCCAGAGAATTCGCGCAAAAAGCTCAAAAAGAAAAAACAGCCTTCGTGGACTGCGCCGATGCGGGCGACGTTGACGGATGAGCGGTTCTCTGATCCGGACTGGATTTTTGAGCGAAAACTCGACGGCGAGCGCGTGCTCGTCTTTCGGCAGGGGAAACGCGTGCGTTTGCTCTCGCGCAACAAAAAGTTGCTTAACAATACCTATCCCGAGTTGGTCGATGCTTATCGAAAACAACCCAACGGCAATTTCATTGTTGATGGTGAGGTCGTGGCATTCCAAGGGCGCATCTCCAGTTTCTCCCGGCTTCAAGGCCGGATGAAAATCACCGACCCGGAAGAGGCACGGAAAAGTCGCATCGCGATTTACCATTACCTCTTCGATCTGCTGTTCCTCGATGGCCACGACACGACGCGATTGCCGCTGCGTGACCGAAAAAAGCTATTGCGCAAAGTGATCAAATTCACCGGGCCGCTTCGGTTCAGCGCGCATTGCAGCGAGAAGGGAGAAAAATTTTACAAGGAAGCCTGCAAAGCTGGGCTGGAAGGACTCATCGCAAAAAATGTTGACGGCGAATACGTCCATAGCCGCTCACGCGACTGGCTCAAGTTCAAATGCGTCAACGAGCAGGAAGTTGTCATCGGCGGTTACACCGATCCAAAAGGCTCGCGTGTGGGTTTCGGCGCGCTGTTGGTCGGTTATTACAAAGGCAAGCGACTTAAATACGCCGGCATGGTCGGTACCGGGTATGACGACGAACTGCTGCGCGACCTTGGAAAAAAATTGCGCAAGATCGAGAAGGGCGATCCGCCGTTAAAAACCGAAGGACGTGATCCGGGAAAAAACATGAAGGATTCGAAACAAGCACGAAATCCAAAATTCGAATGGTCGAAACGCCAACTGTGGTGCCGTTTTAGAGATTTGAATTTCGGTCATTTGGATTTGTTTCGGATTTCGATATTTGGATTTCGAATTTTTCGTCAACAATGAAGATCGGCGGCCACAAGATCGACATCTCGCACGAGGACAAAATCTTTTTCCCGAAGGCGAAGATTACAAAAGGCGACGTAGTCGATTATTTCAGACGCGTCGCGAAAGTGATGTTGCCGCATGTGCGGGGGCGCCCGCTCGCCATGCGTCGGCACCCGGACGGCATCGAGGGCGAAGGTTTTTTTCAAAAAGAGGTGCCCGATTATTTTCCGAGCTGGATCAAGCGCGTCAGCGCGCCGCGAAAAGAAGGCGGCAAAGTCGATAATGTTGTTTGTGATAACGCGGCGACGCTCGTTTACGTGGCCAACCAGGCGTGCTTCACTCCGCACGTCTGGCTGAGCCGGCGCGACAAGCTCGATTGTCCCGACCAATTAATTTTCGATCTCGATCCGCCGGAAAAAAAATTTGCGCTCGTTCGTTTCGCCGCGAAGGCGCTCCGTGATTTGTTCGATGAGCTCGGCCTGTGCGCGTTCGTGAAAACTACAGGCTCACGCGGTTTGCACGTCATCGCAGCACTCGATCGCAAGCAGGATTTCGATACCGCGCGGGAGTTCGCCCAGGACGTGGCGCGCGTTCTTGCGCATCGGCACGCGAAGCGTCTCACCGTCGAGCCGCGTAAGAATAAGCGGCACGGCCGGCTGTATCTCGATACCGGGCGCAACTCCTACGCCCAGCATGCCGTCGCGCCCTACGCCGTGCGTGCGATCGAAGGCGCACCGATCGCAACACCACTGAGTTGGGAGGAACTCGCCGACAGCCAGCTGAATGCGCAGAGTTTCAACATGAAAAACATTTTTCAGCGTCTCAGCCAAAAATCCGATCCGTGGAAAAATCTGCGCCGCTCTGTGCGCTCACTCAAAGCTGCGCGCAGGCGGCTCGACGCAATCATTAAGAAAGAACTGAAGAAATAAAACGCTGACCTGCAATTGTGGCGATGCCCGGCAAACTATACATCGGCACCAGCGGCTGGAATTACAAAACCTGGCGGGACGGTTTCTACGGCGACACGCCCCAAAAACAATGGCTGCTTTTTTGCGCGGAACGTTTCACCGGCATTGAGGTGAACGGCACCTTCTACAAGCTGCCGGAGAAAAGCACGTTTAAGAAGTGGCGCGACCAGACGCCGGAAGATTTTTCGTTTGCCATCAAGGGACACCGGTACGTCACGCATAACAAAAAGCTGATCGACGTCGAAGAGCCAGTGATTCGCTGCCGTGACGCCGCGTCGCCGCTGGGCAAACGGCTCGCCGCCGTGGTCTGGCAGCTCCCTGCGTCATTAAAAAAAGACATCGAGCGACTCAAGAAGTTTGTAAAAATCCTGAGCCGCTGGAAAAGCACGCGACACGCCATCGAGTTTCGACACAAATCGTGGTTCGATGACGAAGTAGCCGAGTGCTTAAAGGACCACGCCGTCGCCGTCTGTCTATCCGATGCGCCCGATTGGCCGATGTGGGACCGGGTGACGACCGACCTCGTTTACACCCGCCTGCACGGTCACACTCGGAAATATGCATCCAGCTATAACAAGTCTGCGCTCAAAAAATGGGCGAAGCGCATCAGGCACTGGCTCAAAGAGAACCGCGCCGTGCATGTCTATTTCGATAACGACGCCGAAGGCGCCGCTCCGCGAAACGCGCTCACGCTGCTCGAAATGTTACGCTGATCAGTCGGTTTTCTTTTTTCGACTTCGAGCTCGTTGTCTCTCCAGGCCTCGAACCCACCTTCCATTTCCATGACTGAAAAGCCTCTGCTGGCAAACTCCAGTGCGGCGGTCGCCGCCAGGTGGCACTGCTGGGTGTAGCAGTAAAACACGTTGATCTTGTCCTTCTTCAGGCCCTCGGCGCTGTGTCCCATTTTTTCCTTGGGCAGATTCACCGCGCACGGCACATGGCCTTAGGCGAAGTCACCCGTCGCGCGCACATCCACGACGTTGATGTTTCATCCTTCAACATCCGGCTCAGTTCCAGCACCCCGTGGTAAAGGTCATTTTCTGATCGAAGAATTCTTTCGCTTTTACTGGATCCGGAAACCTCATTTTTTAAATCCTCCCTGAATAAGCGTTTCGAAACATCCGGCGCGCGGTTTCATTTTTTGAATTGATCTGACAATTCGGAGACGAGTTGCTCGCGATTGCCCGGGCGCACCTCGATCAGAGTGACATCGGCGCGTTTTTTGATGGCATCGGCAAATGGCAATGACCGCGCAGTGATCGTGGCTAGGATTGGTGCACCGCTCTCCAATGCTTCGTTTACTGCGTCACGGAAAAGCGCCGAACGGATTTCCATCGGTCCGATTTCGTCAATCAGCACGAGGTGCTTTGCGTGTACTGCTTCACGAACTGCTTTAACGCCGGCTGTTTCCAGTGCGGAGAGATCCAGCCCGTATTTTCCGACGCGCTGCGGTCCGGTGGCTGCCGGAAAATCAACATGGGCAAATACGGCTTCTTTGCCATCGAGTGTCACGAGCTTGAATCCGACGCGCTGGCCGCGCTCGCGGATTTCCTCGGTATAAAAACCGCCGGTCAGTCGCGCCAGCTTGTTCACGACGCGCTTGACCAGCGTCGTCTTCCCGCAGCCGGGGCGACCGGTGAGCAAAACTCTTTTCGTCATACAACAGGTTCGGATCGGTCGTCGCAAAAGGACCGCTTCATATGCCTCGAACGATTCCTCTAAAAGGAGGGCAAACACCAATGGTTACCAATCAGGACATCATCAAGGAACTGAGAAAATCTTACGCGATGGAATTGGAGACGGTGGAAAATTATCTGGCTAACGCGATTGACCTCGATGGCGTGCGCGCAGAGGAAATCAAAAAGGCGCTGTTGAGCGACATTGAAGAAGAGCTCGGTCACGCCCGGAAGTTGGGCAATCGGATCAAGGTGATCGAAGGCCGCGTGCCCGGCTCGCTTGATCTGGATCGGGCGCAGCGCTATTTGCAGCCGCCCAAGGATAGCACCGATGTCATCGCGGTGATCAGGGGCGTGATCCGCGCCGAGGATGAAGCGATCGATCAATACAAGAAACTTATCAAAATGTGTGACCCGATTGATCTGGTGACGCAGGACTTCATTTTGGAAATCACTGCGCAGGAGCAGGCGCATCGTCGGCAATTTATCGGTTTCCTTTACGAGTACGAACGAGGCGAAGCAAAACGACTTACTGCCGCGGCGTAGCTTTGGAGTGCGCGGACACGTCCCCGCTTCGAAATAGGCGACTTCAAACATGGCTCAGGCGCAGCCCGCACCAACTTTATTGGGAACGTGGCAGTTGGTGTCGTATCAAGCGCGCGATTCGGAAGGCCAGATTCATTACCCGTTGGGTGAACAGGTCTCCGGCCAACTCATTTACGATTCTGCCGGCAACATGTCCGCGCATGTGATGAGAAACGACCGACCATGCTTTGCTTCGAAAGATCCCGCTCGAGGGACAGACGCGGAGATCCGTGCGGCATTCGAGGGCCATGTTTCGTATTTCGGTACCTATACGATCGATCCGCAGACGCAAACCGTGACGCATCATGTCCGGGGCGCGTCGTTTCCGAATTGGGTTGGCAGCGACCAGCTTCGCTATTACAGATTCGACGGAAGCCGCCTGTTACTATCTACTCCGCCACTCTTAGAGGGTGGGCAGTCGTTTGAGTACCTGTTGACTTGGGAACGCATCCAGTAAACGCGAACGCCGCCGCGCTAAACGGTTTTCTTTTGGCAATGCGAGCAAAACCACGCCGTGCGTCCGCCGATCGTTGCCGATTTTAATTCGCGGTCGCAGCGTGGACATTTCCCGCCTCTACCGCGATGCGGTAGCAGCCAGGACTTGGGCATTCGGTTCACATCGGCTTTGGCGACAATCGCTTTTTGCAAAATGTAGCGCGTAGCGCGGAAGAGTTTTGCAAGCGCTTGGTCGCCCAAATCAGAGGTTACCGTCGCCGGATGAATGCGCGCACGAAAGAGAGTCTCGTCGGCATAAATGTTGCCGATGCCCGCGATCAATTTCTGGTTGAGCAAAATCGTTTTCACCGCGCCGCGATGCTTCGCGAGAACCTTCTTGAATTCGGCAAGATCAATATCGAGTGCGTCCGGGCCGAGGCCGCGCTTTTTTACAAACTCATCGACATCCTTAATCAATCCAATCTCACCGAACATGCGCTGATCATCGAAAGCGAGCCGGTGATTTTTTTCGAAAACAAACACAGCACGCGCGTGTCGTGGTGCCTTTTCCTCGTCTTTGAAATAGCGCAGAGAGCCGGTCATGCCAAAGTGCAGCCGCAGCCAGCCATCCTCATCCACGCACACAAACAAATGCTTGCCGTGACGGCGACTCGATTCGAAGCGATGCCCTTTTAGCTGGCGTGCAAGCCCACGCGCAGAGACACCTTTCACGACATATGCGTTTCGCACATCGACGTCACTGATGCGCTGATGCAACGATGTGGCGTCGAGGTATCGCTTGAATGTCTGGACATCGGGCAGCTCCGGCATTGGCTAATTCAGCAAAATCGTTCGATGTACTCTTTCAGCGCAACGGCGTTGTTGTGCTCGGTATCTTTCGCGCCAAAAAGTAATGTCACCGTACACTTGTGGGACTCTCGCCAGAGTTGCTCGACGTTCTCGCGCTGATCATCGAGCTCCGCGGCGTATCGTTTTTTGAACTCCTTCCAGCGATCCGGGTCGTGTCGGAACCACTTTCGCAGCTTGGCGCTGGGAGCGAGTTCCTTGAGCCATTCATCGATACGCGCTTCTCGTTTCGTTAGGCCACGTGGCCAGATGCGATCGACCAGTACGCGCCGGCCATCGGATTTGGCCGGCGCTCATAAACGCGTTTGAGCCGAAAGCTCACCCTCGATTGCCGCTCTGCTCTGGTGTTCGAAACTCAAGCGGCCACGCGCGAGGCGTGCTCGCTGGGTTCGGAGACTTGTTTTAGCACCTCTGCCGTCTGTTCCGTAGGTGCAGCCTTTGCGATGTCAGCCTGCGAAACCATACCACAGCAGCGCCCAGTTTGATCGACAACTGGCACGCGCCGGATCTGGTTTTTCTCCAGCAGGCGGCAGCAATCTTCGATGCTCGTCTCCGGTTTAACTGTCACCGGCGAACTCGACATGGCATCGCGCACTCTCGTCTGTTTGGGATTCTTGCTCGTGGCCACCACGCGGCAGGTAATGTCGCGGTCGGTAATAACGCCAATCGGCTTCAGGTTGTTTTTGCTCTCGACCACGGGGATTTCGCCGCAGTCGTGTTTCACCATCATTTGCGCAGCCTCCTCCACGCTATTCTCCGGCATGCAGCAGGCAGGATTTGTCGTCATGATGTCTTTTGCTTGTTTCATGGGATTTTTCTCTTTTGGGTTGCGATTTGTTCCTAATAGAAATTCGCATTTCGAACCTCTGTGGCGCGTAACATGATTGGCCTGATCGAGGCAGATAATCCTGCTTTGGCCCCTATTTCTCGCGGGCAGATTCACTGTGCCACACGAATAACAAGTATATGGCGGCGAAGAAATTCGTCCTTCGGTTTGACGAGGTTTCCTCCAAGGACGGCGGCCGAGTTGGCGGCAAGAACGCTGCGCTTGGCGAAATGATTCGGACGCTGAAAAAACAGGCCGTGCGCGTGCCCTACGGCTTCGCGACGACCGCTGATGCGTTTTGGCTGTTCGTGCGCGAAAATAAAATCGACAAGAAAATCCGCGCGGAAATTCAACGGTTAAAAAAGGCTCGAAATCATTGGCCGCCACCGGCAATGCTCTGCGCACGCTTTTTTTGAAAAGTAAATTTCCAACACAAATCGAGGAGCAGATTCGGGAGGCATATCGGGACCTTTGCGAGCGCTACGAAAAACGCGCAGTGGATGTCGCCGTGCGCAGCAGCGCGACCGCCGAAGATTTACCCGAAGCAAGTTTTGCCGGGCAGCAGGAAACGTATCTCAACATCTCCGGCGAGCACGCGGTCATCGATGCATGCCGCAAATGTTACGCGTCGCTTTTTACCGATCGGGCGATCAGTTATCGCGAGGAGAAACGCTTCGATCATCTCAAAGTAGCGCTCTCGGCCGGGGTGCAAAAGAT
>QHNV01000051.1 GCA_003218535.1 Verrucomicrobiota bacterium | reverse complement strand
GGTTTTCGGGCTGAGCTGAAATTGTTCCGCAATCTCCCGCGTGCTGTAGGATGCGGCGATGAGCTGAAATATCTCTAGCTCGCGATCCGACAGGCGCTCCAGACCAACGTGCGACGCGCCTGGCTTTTCTCGCAGGCTTCGCTGGACCACAGCCGCGGCGACCTTTTCGCTGAAATATAATTCTCCGGCCAGGACTTTGCGTACTGCTCGCAGCACCTCCTCGGTGGCGTTTTCTTTCATGATGTAACCGGAGGCGCCGGCACGGAGCGCACGCTCGGCGTAAATCAACTCGTCGTATTGCGACAGGACGAGCACCTTCAGGTGGGGATGCTCGACCCGCAATGTTTTGATCAGGTCAAGCGCGTCGCCGCCCTTGAGGCGCAAATCGAGAAGCATTAGATCGGGTTTGCATTGCTCGACCAGCCGCTTCGCGTCAGGGGTATTGTCCGCTGAGCTGGTACAGGCGAGGTCTGGCTGGCGACAAATCAGTTGCATGAGGCCCTCGCGCAGCACCGGATGATCCTCGACTACGATGACGCACGACTTTCTGGAGGCCTGTCCATTCGGCGTCATGGGATGGACTGAACGTGGGCCTCGGCATGCAGCGGCACGCGGCAACTGATGATGGTGCCCTTAGCGTGGGTCGATTCCACTTCGCACGAGCCGCCAATGCACTCCGCGCGATAGCGCATGATCCGAAGTCCCATCCCATCGGAATTCCCGTTAACATTGAAACCTTTTCCATCGTCTTGAATCGTCAGCAGCATCTTCTCATGGTTGAAAGCGAGATTGATGTGCACCTCGCAAGCACCGCCGTGCTCGACTGCGTTATGCACGGCTTCCTGAGCAATGCGATAAAGCTGAGCAGCCACAGGCGGACTAATCGGCAGAGACGAACCGTTCGCGTTAACCATCGCTTTGACAGAGCAATTCCGACTCACACTTGTGACCAGCGATTCGAGCGCCGTTTTTAAATCGCCCACGCCATCGGCGCCTTCGAGGGTGCGCGCAGTCAGCCGCGCCTGTCTTGCTGCTTGATTGGCGAGCTGGTCAATCGCGGAGGCCTTGTCAGCTTCGGCGGGCCGTTCGGTGCATAGCTCTTCTTCAAGGAGTTTTGCGCTTAAAGCGATTCCCAATAGTTGTTGCCCGACGCCGTCGTGCAGGTCATAAGCGATCTGCCGTTGTTCACGAGTGCAAATCTCGATCACTTCTCGCTCGAGTCGTGCCCGCTCGGCCACCTCTTTCTCCAACAACGCCGTCCGTTGTTGCCGCATTTGCTCGAGTTCCTCGCGCTGCCGTTGGGCTTCGAGTGCCGCCTGCTTTCGAGCAGTGATGTCGATGCTGAGTCCAACCATGCGCGTCGGCTTCCCATAGCCGTTTACCTGGACCGTACCGCGTGCTGTCATCCAGCGTACCCGGCCATCCTGAAGCACAACTCGAAATTCCGAGTCGTAAACTTTACGCTGTTCGATCGCGTCCTTAATTGCTTGTCGGACGCGATCGCGATCTTCGACATGCAGTCGCGAAATAAAGTTCTCGAATCTAAGTGCTCCAGAAGTAGGGAATCCCAAAAGCGCACGGCGCGACCGCGTCACTGACACCTCATCTTCGTTTAAGTTCCACTCCCACACCCCGAAATGTGCGGAGTCGGCCGCCAGGTTGAGCCTCTCCTCACTTTCTTTCAATTTCCGCGCGAGTCGCGCCGCTTGAAACATATCGTTGCTCAGCTCATAGCCCATCGCCACCACAACTCCCGTATACGCGAAGCAGAGAAAAAACGGGACGTGGATGACGCCCCAGATCGCGAGCGGAACGTGCCACGCCAAAATCGCCCCGGAAATCATGCTGCCGCCGATAACCAAAGCGCGCCGCCGGTCACCCCGTTGCCAGACGGTCATCGTGGCATCCACGAAAAAGATAAGAAGCAACAACAGACTGACGAAACTAAGAATGCCCCAGGGATTGGGCACGCCAACTGGCAACGAGGCGGTCTCACCTCCCCACAACCATAAGTGGCGGATGCTTGTAACCTTCCGGAAATTGATATTCGGCGTAAGGACGAAATTGAGAATCAGCGACAGGGTGCGCAGACCGTAGATACTCCAGGCCAGCCATAGGCGTCCTGCGCGCAAATAAAGTCGCACGAAAGCCACGAACGACAGAGCAAGTACCCACACGGGCACATGTATCCAACGCATGAGTATTTCGTATCGCTCCGCTGTCTCGGTATGCAGCATCGCTAACTCGATCACCGCGATTGCCGCCGCCGCGACAGCACTGCACGAAAACAGCAACTGCACCCAGCTCTGGCGCTGCCTGCACCAGACAACGAAACAGACTCCAGCGAGCGCAAAACACGCACCCGCATTCATCGACCAAATAATGGTGATCCAACTCATCCGAATTCGGCGGCCGGCGGCCGATTCTGTGACACCATCTTCTTCGGATTTTCGGGGCGAAGTTTCGAAAAAAGTTAAAAAATCTGAACTCAATCGTTTCCAAGCCCGATGGCTATACTTCCCCCTGCGGCGCCGTTCGGTATTGGCAGAGATAAAGAAAGTCCGGTTTCTGGCTGGCGCTGAGATGTTTATCGCTGTGCCAGGCCGAGGCGAAAACATCCAAGCCCGGGCAACGGTCTCATCAATCACTAGGCTTGCACAAAAACGGCCCAACTGACATGATCGGCGGCGGTGAAACCGGACACTCCTTTTGGCAGCCGCCATGCCCGATTCATGACCACACGCTGGAGCATCGTTTTGTCTTGCACGGACTCTGGAACCGATCAAGACAAGGCGCAGGCTGCGCTTGCTGAGCTTTGCAAAATTTACTGGCGACCAGTTTTCGCTTTCATCTGCCGCCAGGGCCACTCCGTTCCTGACGCACAGGATTTGACTCAGGACTTTTTCGCCAAGGTACTCAAAAGTCGTCTCCTTCAGGCCGCTGATCAAAATAGAGGTAGATTTCGGTCACTTCTGCTTAAGGCGTTGCAGCGTTTCTTGCACGACGAAGTTGATAAGCGTCACGCGCGCAAGCGCGGCGGCGACCTGCATTTTGTTTCCTGGGATGATTGGATGACGGAGGCGCCGTCCCATTTGTCGATTCCGGAGGGAGAATCGGGCCACTGGTCGCCAGAAAGGATTTTCGATGTGCGCTGGGCGGCAACAGTGGTAGAGCGTGCGCTGCGGCGATTGGGCGATGAATGTGAAAAGCGCGGCCGACGACGCGTCTTTGACGTGCTGAGTAGTTGTCTCACTGCCGAGCGCCAGGATATATCGTATGCAACGTTTGCGAGGATCCTCGGCCTCCAGGAAACGGCAGTGAAAAATCTGGTGCACCGGTTGCGTAATCGTTACCGCACTCTGCTACGCGAAGAAGTAGCTGAAACCGTGGGTGGAGCCAGCGAGATCGACGACGAATTGCGCTATCTCTGCGCGGCCCTGACTACGTCGGTATAGCGCCTTCCGCTCCAAACTCTTCACCAACCCAGCCTATCTCGTCCGTTCGCGACAGTCTGTTGCAGCCGTTCCCAGCCCACAACCGAACCAGGAAACCGGAACATACGGAGGTAGTGGACAAATGTGGCTGGTAGGCCTTGCCTGAAGAGACAATCATCCAGCGTGCTGAGTGTGTTTCAATGAACTTATTTTAAACCAATCTTTCATACGAAGGACCGAGAGCGAATCGTCGTTGTGAACAAGTGTTAAAATCCTCCATTTTACGCTTTGCAACTCTATCAACCTGATCTATCATCGCCGGCCTTTGATGAGCGCGCCCGGCGGTTCTGTTTCCCTCTATCTCCAGACTGAGTCGGGCAACTGCGCAAAGTGTGGGTCGGCTTCGCGCGTTGGTCGCGGTCTTTGTTTGAACTGCCTTCTTTCCGCGGGTATCGGCGCCAACGGCGGCCAGCCGCATACCGAGGAAACGCTAGATGATTTGCTCAGCGGAATTCATGCACCCGACGCGGATTGGCTGTTAGGCAACTATCAGATCCTGGAAGAAATCGGGCGCGGCGGTATGGGCGTGATTTATCGGGCGCGCCAACGGCATTCCCGCCGCATTGTGGCGCTGAAGCGCATTTTATCTTGCCACGCCGATTCGCGCGAGACGCTGATGCGCTTCCGCCGTGAAGCGCAGGCTGCGGCCAATCTCGATCACCCGAACATTCTGCCCATTTATGAAGTAAGCGAGAGCGAAGGACTGCCCTTCTTCAGCATGAAGTTTGCTGGTGGCGGCAGTTTGCTCGAAGCGGTTCCAGCATTACGGAGCGAGGCGCGTCGCGCTGTTGCCTTGATGGCCAAGGTCGCGCGCGCAGTGCAATACGCCCATTGCCAGAGGATCCTCCATCGCGATCTCAAACCGGGGAACATTTTGTTGGATGGCCGCGGCGAACCTTTGGTCAGCGATTTCGGATTGGCAAAATGGCTGGAGCCAACCAGCGATCTAACACGCACACCGAGCATTTTCGGGACGCCGGGCTACATCGCGCCCGAACAAGTGAACGGATCAGCGGAAAAACTTACGCCCGCGGCTGATGTATATAGTTTGGGTGCGGTTTTGTTCCACCTTTTAACTGGCCGGCCCCCATTCATAGGTGAGCACGCGCTGAAAGTCATTCAGCAGGCGACTGAAAAGCCGGCGCCGAGATTGCGCACCGTGGCGCCGGCGCTTGATCGCGATCTGGAAACAATCTGTGCCAAATGTTTGGAACATGAGGCACACGCGCGTTATCGCACAGCTGCGGAGCTAGCCGAAGATCTTGAACGGTGGCTCCACGGCCATTCCATTGTCGCGCGACCGGTTTCGCCGCCGGTGCGTCTCTGGCGGTGGTCGCGACGCAATCCAATCGTTGCCGGTATGGCCGCACTTTTATTGGCGCTGGGAACAGCAGTCGGCGTGATGAGTTGGAAGGCCGAAGTTGCTACGGAGAACGCTGGGCCGGCAGCTGGCATTGCTGTGTTGCCCTTTGAAAGTCTGAGTGCGGAGAAGGAAAACGCGTTTTTCGCCGATGGCGTTTACGACGGTGTTTCCACCAAGCTGGCGAAAGTGGCCGATCTAAAGGTGATCAGCCATAACAGCGTAGCAAAATATCGCGGCGTGCGCAATACACGGGAAATCGGCCGCGCCCTGAATGTCAGTTACGTCCTCAAGGGAAGTGTGCGCCGGGGCCTTGGCAGGATCCACCTAAACATTCAGTTGATCGATACGCGGAACGATTCTCACGTTTGGACGGAGGAATACGATCGGGATCTGATTGATGTGTTCGCGCTCCAAAGTCAGATCGCGCAAAAAGTCGCAGCTCGACTCGGAGCTGACGTTTCATCCACGGAAAAAACCGCCATCCAACAGGCGCCGACCACAGATCTCATAGCATACGATGCGTACCTGCGAGCCAAAGACCTCATCAATGATATCTCGTTTAGTACACAGGCAAAGGAAGATCTGTTCCAGGCCGCGCAACTGCTTGAGCAGGCAGTGGCGCGCGACCCTTCCTTCCTCGACGCTTATTGCCAGTTAGTAGGAGCGCATGACCGAATATACTTTCTTGGGTTCGACCACACTGGTACGCGCCTTAAATTGTCCGAAGCAGTAGTTGAGTCGGTTCTCCGGCTGCGCCCGGGGTCTGGGGAGGCACACTTGGCCCTCGCTCAACATCATTACTGGGCGTATGGAGATTACGACCGGGCGAGGCAGGAAGTGATGCTTGCGGGGCAAACGTTACCGAACGAGTCGCGGATACCTCTTTTGGCTGCCTACATTGACCGGCGCCAAGGCCGCTGGGAGAAATCACTCGAGGAAATGAAGCAGGCTCTGGAGCTGAACCCGCGGGATTTTTCCATACTCCAGCAAGTCGCTCTTACCTACGAGGCATTGCGCCGCTATAAAGAGATGGCCGCGACCCTTGATAGCGTGCTGGCGATCGCTCCGACAGACATTCCCAGCCGGGTACGACGCGCTTTGGTTGATGTGGAGGAGCGTGCAGACCCTAAGCTTCTCCACGCGGCGATCGACGCGATTTTGGCGGAGGACGCGAACGCCGCGCCTATGCTTACTCTTGTTAACCCCTGGCTCTTTCTCGCCTTGCGCGAGCGCGACCCCATTGAAGCGAAACGTGCCTTGTCCCGTATGAGTGGCAGTGGATGCTTTGACGAAAGCATTCCATTCCCCCATGGCTGGTGCGAGGGCCTTGTCGCTGGGTCGCGCGGTGATGAGTCGGCTGCTCGCGCGGCCTTCGACAGCGCGCGAAAAGAACTTACCAAAACGGTACGGAACCAACCCGATTATGCGGCTGCACTCTGCGCCCTTGGCGTCGTTGATGCCGTACTTGGGAACAGGGAGGACGCGATTCACGAAGGCGAACGCGCGGTCGAGCTGATACCGGTTAGCAAAAATGCAATCGAGGGTGCAACGCTGGCCCGATACCTGGCCGTGATTTACGCATGGACTGGTGACAAAGATCGCGCGATCGAACGATTGGCTGAGACAACGCACCTGCCGGGCGGCCACATCAGCTACGGCTATTTGCGCCTCCATCCACTTTGGGACCCGGTACGAGGCGATCCGCGCTTTGAAGCGATTGCCGCTTCACTCGCGCCGAAATAATATTCCGTACTTCCCGAGACGCGCACGCAGGAGAGACCGTGAGCGACCACGCACAAACGTCGACCGGCTTGTTCCCTAGGACAATGGCAGACGTGTCGCCGGAAGCGCGAGGTTCTTACCTCGCACACTGGAGCTGAACCATCGGGCCTTGTCGCCGTTTGTGCTTGACAGTTATTCACACTACCTGTAAAGGCCGGTTTATGAAAATCACCATACGCCTGGTCGCAGCGATGCTGGTTGCTATAGTTGTTATCGGCCTCAGCGCCCTCGCAATGCAGGCTCCCACTCAAGATCAAAACTCTCTGGCATTGAAGAACATTCAAACAGATAAGGCCACCCAATTCTACGCTATCAACAGCGGAAATGCTGCGTGGTTTGTGGAGCTAGTCCTGCCAGGAACTGGCGAGAGTAAAGCAGCGACTGAGAACTTGAAAGCAGTCGCAGCGACACTTTAAGCCAGCTGGTTAGGTAGGGACAGAGTGCCAGGTCCGGAGGTTTCGGGGCTGGCCGTACTGCGTACCCGTAATGGCAGCCAGGTTCTCGCCGCTGTTCTTAACTGGCAGAGCGGGGCAGGCCTTACGTCCCCTTTGGGGGAGGCCTAACAGAAGCAAATGAAAGACAACGACGAGTTGTGTGAATGTGAAGAATCTCGATCAGCTTCGTTCCGTTGCCGCTCGTGCAAGCGTTCGGGCGTGACTCTGTGAAGTTCTTCTGAACCACGCCGTAAACGACCGGCGGATTTGACCCGCACAACGAAAGCAATGGACGCGTCAACGATCTGTCTCTACGATCTCGTGAGATGTTCTCGAAACGAATTCACGCGGCGTGGTTTGGAATACACTTCGTTTTGATAACAGCAGTTTGCCTTGCGGGGTTATTGTCGCTCATAGCGGAAGGCTCTACCATCTTGCCGGCGGCGCTCGACCGATACGCGCGCAAGGCTGAATTAGGTGCGGCATGGCTGCTGGGGAAACAGGCGGCTGAATCGAGTCCGGTCCGGCAAGGCATCGCGACCTATCTCCATGCCGCTGGCGTCCAAGCGGGCTATAGCTTTTTTGCGCCCAACGTTCCAAGCTACCACAAATTAACCTTCGAGCTGTTTTACGACGACGGGCGGGTAGAATACGAGTCGCCGCGTGTGCGCAGCAAAGCCGCCGCGCTACGTTTGGACAGTCTGTTAGACAGGTTGGCCGAATCGCGTTACGAGCCGCTTCGAGAAGTAGTAGTCAAAATGCTCGCGTTCTCAGTCTGGAGGGAGCGCCCCGAGGTGAAAAAGATTCGAGCCACTTTCGGATCGGTAAATCCACCGGATATCAGCGAGTTTGAGCATGGCAAAGCAGAAACACTTCAACCAATGTTCAGCTTCGATTTCAGCTTGCGTGAAAGGGAGAGGTAGGAGCATGGATTTTGCGAAGGTGGATCGGCTTCTCGGAAGACGATGACAGAAACGATCGCCGTAGCCGCTGCATGAAAGATCAGGCGGCAACGCCTCATGTCCAACGCGTTGAGGACATCGCGTTCCACCAGGGGAACGGAGAGAAACCCAAATGACACGGCTGCGAGAAAGATGGGAACGTTTGCTCGACTTTCTGTTTCCGCCAAAAACAGACATGTGGCTTGCCATGCTTCGCATCGGCTTGGGTTTGCAGGTAACCGTTTATGCGCTGTTCTTAAGGAGCGACTGGCATTATCTGTTCGCCAGTATTGGCAAGGGCCTCGTTGGTCGCGAACTTGGCGAAGCCATGACTTCTTTCGACAGTCCATTGATTCCCAAGCTCAGTTGGCTGATCACTCTTGGTCGCAGCGTCAACATGAGCGAAGAAACAGTGCTTACTGTTGCCTGGGTCTGCTTGTTTTCCGCCGGCTGCTTTTTGATGCTGGGACTCTTCTGTCGCCCAGCGGCGATTAGTGCCTGGTTTCTCCATCTCTGCGCTGCTGAAAGCGGAGGGTTACTTGCCTATGGCGCTGATAACTTTATGACGACCGCACTGTTCTACTTGATGTTGTCTCCACTGCCAGACCGCTTTGCCTTTGATCACTGGGTCGTAAAAACAAAAGCGAAGAATCCGGAGCTTTTGGGGTTTTGGCTGCGAGTCCTGCAGGTACAGCTGTGTTTTGTTTACTTCATCGGCGGCCTGGCAAAATGTCTGGGCAACGGTTGGTGGAACGGCTCCAATCTTTGGCGCGCACTGATCCGGTCGTCTCTTAACGTTGTCTCGCCGGATATTCTTGTTCGCTTCAAATACACTCTGCCTCCGCTTGGAATTGCAATCTGTCTGCTCGAGGTGAGTTACCCAATCTTCATCTGGATGAAAAGAACTCGCCTCGTTTGGTTGATCGGTATTTTGGCGATGCACGCTGCCATAGGGTTGATGATGGGGATGTATCTCTTCGCGCTCGTCATGATCGTTATGAATTTGGCAGCATTCGGCGTTCCTTGTACAAGCACGAGGGCGCAGGCGACCTCAAAGAGTGGTAATCAATGACGATTCGGGAGGCAACCAATCAAGCGGCTACAACTGCAATCGCAGCGCGATATTTTCCGCTCCGCATCATGTAGCCGTTTCACTGCGCGAAGCGCGTGTACCGTCCAGGGGGCGGCGGTTACAGCTGAATGATTTTTGCGTGATGTTTTCTTGCTGCGCATTCCTGTAGCGGCTTCGCTGTGCGAAGCGTGCACGTCCCTCAGAGGGCGGCGGCTACCGCCGGAGCTACATCAACGCGCGAGGCGATTGTATTTTTTGAGCAACGCGCGAACGCGATCGTGCGGGAGCGCATCAACGCGATGGTTATCCCGGCCGGTCATGGAGTGATTGTCAATCAACGCGTTGACCACAGCTTCTTCTGTCGCCTCCACAACGCCGGTAAAAAGTGGATCCATTAGATCATTAGGAATTGTTTGCACATCATGTGTAACTTGATCCGGATTCGCGACGTTTGGATTCGCAGTTGAAAAGGCGATAAACAAATCGCCCGAGCCATTTCCGGAAACTGTTCCTGTCCGGGCCAACCCGAGTGACACGCGTCGGGCGAGCCGCTTCAACTGATTCGGCAAAAGCGGCGCATCTGTCGCAACGACAGCGATGCACGAGCCGGTCTCTTGTCCGCCAAAGGACGGATCCGCGGCCGCGGACTTGTAAACTTCACCCGGAATTTCCTTGCCCACTGGTATGCCAGCGATTGTGAGCTGCGGACGACGACCGAAGTTCGCCTGTAAAAACACGCCGACTGTGTACCCCTGGGCGGGTTTATCTTTGCCAGCCTGGATATCGATCTTGCGCGAGGCCGTCCCGTTCCCGCCTTTGACCTCGTAACAGATCATGCCGGTGCCGCCGCCGACACTGCCCTCTTCAATGGCACCGTCGTGGGCCGAGTCGAGCGCTTGCCAAACGTCCTCGGGGTTAACATGAAACCCGTTAATATCATTGAGCCAGCCGTCCCACGTTTCGGCCACGACCGGCAAACTCCACCAGTAACCAGTCACATCAGCGGCTCCGTGTTTGACACGCCATTGAATGACCGCGTCACGCGCCACTCCGACACTGTGCGTGTTTGTAATAACGATCGGCCCTTCAAGGAAACCGCTCTCTTCGACCCAGGCGGTGCCGGTCATTTCCCCGTTTCCGTTGAGCGAGAAAACGCCGGCGTAAACCGGATCGTCGAGAGAGTTGTGTCCGCGGGGGATGATGGCGGTGACGCCAGTACGCACCGGGCCCTTACCGACTTCAAGTTTGCCTTCGCCGCTAATTAGCGTCGTGTAGCCGACTTCGACGCCAGCTACGTCAGTGATTGCGTTAAATTTTCCGGGCGTGCCTTCAAATGGAACGCCGAGATCGCGCGCACGAACGATTTTGGTCTCGGTTACAGGCCTTGCAGGTGGAGACTTCTGGCGCTCGCGTGCGGAAGAATTGAGTACGAGCGTTCCGCCTACGCACAAGGCTACGGCGCGGCAAGTAAGCAGGACCACGAGGCGAGCGAACCGCTTGGAGGTCATTGGCCACCCATCAACTATCAGCTATCAACCATCAACTCCGAATGCTTTCGCAAGTCAACTTTTTCGCTAGATTGAGCGCGTGAGTTACGAGGTTTTCGCGCGAAAATACCGACCGCAAACTTTCGATGATCTGGTCGGACAGACGCATGTCTCACGCACGTTGAAAAACGCGGTGGCGCAGAATCGGCTGGCGCATGCATACCTTTTCGTCGGGCCGCGGGGCATCGGTAAAACATCGACGGCGCGGATTCTGGCCAAGTCACTTAACTGCGTGAAAGGCCCGACGGTCACGCCTTGTGGAGAATGCGATAACTGCCGTGAGATTGCCGCGGGCAACAGCCTTGACGTGATCGAGATCGATGGCGCCAGCAACAACAGCGTGGAAGACGTGCGACAGTTGCGCGAGAACGTTCGTTATGCGCCGGCGAACGGCCGTTACAAAATTTATCTCATCGACGAGGTGCACATGCTGTCGTCAGCGGCGTTCAACGCGCTTTTGAAGACACTCGAAGAGCCGCCACCACATGTGAAGTTCATTTTCGCCACGACGGAACCCGACAAGGTTTTGCCGACGATTCTGTCACGGTGCCAGCGTTTCGATCTTCATCGGATCCCAGCTAACCTCATCGCGCAGCATCTCCAATTCATCGCCGGAAAAGAGAAAATCACACTGGATCCCGCGGCTGCGCATGCTATCGCGCGCGGCGCGGAAGGCGGTCTGCGTGATGCCGAATCGATGCTCGATCAGCTCGTCGCCTTTTGTGGAGAAAAAATCAGCGAGAGCGATGTGCTCAATGTTTTCGGATTTACGAGCGAACAAACCGTGGTTGATCTCACTGGGCGAATTTTACGCGGTGAGACGCCGGCCGCCGTTGATCTGCTTCATCAGCAAAGCGAAGCCGGCAAGGACATGATGCGGCTCATGTCGGATTTGATCGCTTATCTGCGCGATTTGCTCGTCTTCAAGGCCATGCCTGACGCCTTGCAGGAAGATGTCGATTCTGATGTGCAAAAATCGCTCGCAGCGCACGCGGAATTGATCACAAACGATCGGCTGCTCGAGTTGATCGATCAATTTGCCGCAGCCGAAGCCCGCATGAAATGGGCGCCGAACAAAAAGTTGCATTTCGAAGTCGCCATCATCAGAGCGATCCAGAGCCTCGGACAGGCAACACTCGATGAGGTGATTGAAAAACTCAGCGAGCTTCGGGATGGAAAGGCTGTAGCCGCAGGCGCTGACCGCAGCGGCGAGAAATCGGCGCCAAGAACCGGGGTCAACGACCCCGGCTACAAGTCCGATACGCCACGAGTGGCGGAGAAAGCAGCAACTGTCGACTCTGAAAAGATTTGGGAGCGCGTCGTCGCGAAAATTCCGACAAAAGGATTTTTGCGAACATTGAGCGAGTCAGTTCGTCCAATCGGAATCGATGGGCGCAATTTTTTGCTCGGACATTCGCCGGAAGACAAGTCCAAGATAGAAGCGCTGGCCAGCGCAAACAATCGCCGTCAACTGGAAACGCTCCTGCGCGAAGTCAGCGAACGCGATTGGTCGGTAAAATTCGTGGCGAAGGAAGGAATTCTGCCCCAGAAGGCCTTCGGGGCTATTTCCGGTGAGGCAAAGTCAACTGAATCATTCAAGGATGAGCCGCTGATCCGGGAAGCCATCGAACTGTTCAAAGCGGAAATAAGGTCCTAATTCCGCCATTACGATTTTGTTGTCATGTTGAGCGGAGCGAAGCGAAGCCGAAACATCTCTCGCTGTTGATTTAAAGTTAGAGATTCCTCGACTACGCTCGGAATGACAAACGGGCACCTATCCAAATTTTATGGACTTGAACAAACTGATGAAGCAGGCGCAGAGGATGCAGGAGCAAATGGCCAAAGCCCAGGCTGAGCTAGAGAAGAAAACTGTTGAAGTGAGCGCGGGCGGCGGAAAAGTGAAAGTGACGGCAAACGGAGCGGGCGACATCATTTCGATCAAGATCGACAAGGATGTTATCGATCCAAACGACGTGGAATTCTTGGAGGAAATCGTTTTAAGCGGTGTGAAGCAGGCGATCGAGCAAGGCAAGGCGCTTGCCCAGTCGGAGATGACGAAACTGACTGGTGGCTTCGGCGTCTAACCGCGAATGGACACTCCTCTTCGCGCGCTAAGCTTGTGGGCCGTCTGTGCCAGACGCCAATTGTTGCCGGCGTTTCGCAGAATAGAGCCGCGGGGTGCCAGCGACATAGACGGCCAGCCCATGTGGGCGAAAGCGGGAGCGAACGGGGCAAACGTCCTACAACATTTGTGTCCGTTCGTGTTCATTCGTGGTTAATCGTTTCGGCCCCGAAGTAGGGCTGTAATTTCTCAGGAACGCGCACCGAACCATCCGGCTGCTGATAATTCTCGATGAGCGCCGCAAATAATCTGGGTAACGCCAAGCCAGATCCATTCAGGGTGTGGCAAAACCGGTTTTTCCCATCACGATCCTTGAACCGAAGCTGCATCCGACGCGTCTGAAAATCTTCGAAATTTGAGCAGCTTGAGACTTCCAAGTATGCGTCTTGGCCTGGCGACCAGACCTCCAGGTCGAAGGTCTTCGCGGAACCGAATCCCAAGTCGCCGGTGCAAAGTTCGACGACCCGGTAGTGGAGGGCGAGGAGTTGCAAGACGCGCTCTGCATCAATCGTGAGCGATTCTAACTCCTCATATGACGTTTCGGGTGTCGTGATTTTCACCAACTCCACTTTATCGAACTGATGCACCCGGATAATTCCACGAGTTTCCCGGCCCGCAGCCCCGGCTTCGCGCCGGAAACACGGTGTGTAGGCAACAAATTTTCTTGGAAGATCGGTCACTCTCAAAATCTCATCGTGATGAAGGTTCGTCAGTTGGACTTCAGCGGTCGGCGCAAGGAAAAGCTGGTTCTGGTCCAAGCCATACATGTCCGGCTCGAATTTGGGCAGCTGCGACGTGCCGATCATGCAATCGCGGCGGACCAGAAAAGGCGGACTGATCTCCGTGTAACCGTGCTCGCGTGTGTGCAGGTCGACCATGAAATTTATCAAGGCGCGTTCGAGCTTCGCACCCGCGCCTGTGAAACAGATAAAATCGCTCCCACTCAGTTTTGCCGCGCGCTCCAGATCGAAGAGCTTTAGCTTTGCCCCGAGCGCCACATGATCGGCGGGCTTGGTTAATTGCGGTTTTTTGCCCCAACTGCGCACGACGCGATTTGCACTCGGATCTTTGCCAATCGGCACGCTTTGATGCGGCAAATTTGGAATCTCGAGGAGCAAATCCCGCTCTTCACCGTCGAGTAGATTCGTGCGAGCGTTAAGATCGACGATCTGACCGCCGATTTTTCGAACACTCGCTTCGAGATCCTCCGTTGCCTGATCGCGCGATTTTTTTCCGCCGATCTCTTTGCTCAGACGATTGCGTTCGGACTGCAATTGTTGCAACTCGGTCTCTGCCTTACGCCACTCCGCATCCACACGAAGTACCTCGTCGATTTTCACTTCATCGCCGCCGCCGCGCGTAGCGAGCCGCTCACGAACAAAATCCGGCTTTTCCCGGATCAAGCGGATGTCGAGCATGGCGCAGATTATCAGCCAAGTTAAAAGCGTTACAATGTTACAAAGCTAAAAATGGTTTCCTTTGTAACCTTTTAACTCTTTTAACCTTTTGAGTGCGCTGTATGGTTCTTCGTGGAGAAGCTCAATTTGCTTGCAGTCGCCCTCGGTTTCGCTGCGCTTGCCGGCATCAATCTTTATCTCACGGTTTTCGTCACCGGGCTGGCGATCCATTTTCATTGGATCACGCTGGCACCACAGTACCAATCACTTGAAGTGCTGGGTCATCCCGCGATCATCACCGTCGCCGGTATTCTTTATTTCCTGGAATTTTTCGCCGACAAAATTCCGTGGGTAGACTCCGCATGGGACGTGGTTCACACCGTCATTCGCCCGATTGGCGGCGCCCTGCTCGCGATTCAAGTGCTCGGTCACCCGAGTCCTGTATACACGGGAATCGTCGCATTGCTCGCCGGGGGCACAAGCCTCGCAGCTCACACCGCAAAAGCAGCGACGCGTCTCACCAGCAATGCATCGCCGGAGCCATTTTCCAACATCGGCCTCAGCCTCGGTGAAGATGCAGCGGTGCTAGGCGGGCTGGCCCTTGTCCATTTCAATCCCCTGCTCGCATTGCTCATCTTTCTGATTGGCATCACAGCGTTCTTTTACTTTGCGCCAAGAATTTTGCGGTCCATGAAAGTGAAAATCTGGCTGGCTTGGAAAAAGTTAAACGGACCTGCCAATCGTGACGTTGAGGTGAAATTACCGGTTACGTTGCCGTCGCGGCTCGCATCTGTTTTCAGCCAGGATAATGTTCTGGGCGAAACGATCGCCTGGGCTGTACCATGCATTAGTGGGCGTGGCCGCCGCATTCGAGCAAATCTTTTCGGCGCGCTTGTCGCCACAAATGAAGAACCGCGTAAAATTGTTTTTGTCACGCACAAGTTTGCGCGGGCGATCGATCTGGACGGCTCGATAGCGCGCCACGAGCCGGGATTTCTTTCCGAGAATCTGGCCATTTCCGCTGCTACCGAAAAAGCCCCGAAATATTTATTTATTTTCCCGCGTTCGGACGCAGCGTTAGTTGAGCAGATTGTTCAGCGTTTGCGCTGGCGGCTGAGCGACCGGCCAGCCGAAGAATTAGAGGTCGATCCTGCGCTGCGAACTTAGCTCTGTAGCCGTCGCACTGTGGGCGACGTATGCGCGTTTTCGATATCAGCGTTGCGTTTCGCACAGCGAAACGGCTACAGAATAAGGTGTGTCGCTCGCTTTGACCCTCATTAGTCGCTACTCGGAAATGCGCACCGTGTCGCGTGTTCGTGAGCGTGCTTTGTTCGTCTCACCGCGGACTCCATCGGAGCTGGAACTGCAAGCACGCTGGTTTGCGGGAGAATTTGGGAAGCATTTTGTCAGCACCAGCGGCGACACGGTCGACATTGTCCAGTTTGGCGTCTGGAACCGCGAAGCAGGACCGGATTTCCGCGATGCTGCAATTTCCCTCAATGGCATGAAACCAATTCGCGGTTGTATCGAAATCGATCTGCTCGATCGCAATTGGGAAGCGCACGGGCACGCGACCAATCCGGCATTTGAAGAGACTGTGCTCCATGTGTTCGTCGAGAAAAGCGACCGCGAATTTTTCGTTCGAACAAAATCGAACCGCAACGTCCCGCAGGTTTGGATCGATCCTAAAATGTTGCCGGACGCATTCAGTTCAAATGTACCGCTGGCACGGCCGGGCCGCTGTCAGGCGCCACTAAGAGATTTGCCGGAAGAGCGTGTCTGCAGCGTGCTGGACGCGGCTGCGCAATTCCGATTGCGGCAAAAAGCGAGCCGGATTCGCAGCAAGGTCGAAACTCACGGACGCGATGAAGTGCTTTTTCAGGAAGTAGCGGCTGCGCTTGGCTACAAAGAAAACAAATTGTCATTTACTCTAATTGCCCAGCGGTTGCCGCTGAAATTTTTGCGCGAAACTCCGCAGGATATTGAAGCACTGCTCTTCGGCGTGGCCGGTTTCCTGCAAACAGCCGATCTGGATGTTTACAAAAAATCAACGCGCGAATATGTGCGGCAATTATGGGACCGCTGGTGGCCGCATCGCGATGAAGTGGAGCGATTGATTTTGCCCGCCAAGATCTGGCATATCAGCAATACTCGCCCGGTAAATCATCCTCAGCGCAGACTGGCCGCACTGGCGAGTTTGGCACGCTATTGGCGGGGACTTCTCCGCATGCTAGAGAAAGCGATTGCAGGCGGCACGCCTGCCACTACAGCCCGAGAATTTTTCGGCAAGCTTGAACATCCGTTTTGGGATTTTCATTACACGCTCACAGCCGCTGCATCACCGAAGAAAATGGCGCTCATCGGCGCATCGCGCATTGCGGATATTCTTGCAAATGTGCTTTTCCCGTTCTGGCTCTCCGAAGAAGCCGATATCTGGCTGGATTACGTGCGGCTGCCCGCGCAATTATCCAATCGCAGATTGGAAACTGCCGCGACGCGTCTTTTTGGAAATGATTCACGCCAGAAGCAATTTCTGCAGACCGTCGCGCAACAACAAGGGTTGCTCCAGATTTACGAAGACTTTTGCATGCAGGACAACTCCGATTGCGCGCAATGCCCATTTCCCGAGCAGATGGCCAAATGGACATGAACTTGTCGTGGCGGCTGCCCCAGCAGCGACGGACCAACGAATTGCGCGTGAGGACACGCGCCTCTACAGCGTCAACGAAAGCGATCCGTGCGAAAGCCGCTTTTCGCTTGGACGCTATTTCATAGCCGACGATCGCAATGCTAGGCAGGTCGGCTGACAACGAACCGACCAAAGACTGGATTAGAATTAGTGTATCCACGTTGCACGGCAAAGTCGAACGCCCGCATAATCAATCGCCGGTAATGGTTCCGTGTGATTATCGAAACGTTGAGCGAGCGCAACCACTCGTCGATCTGTGTGCTTGTGATGATTCCGACTGGGTCGCCATCGAATCTTTTGCCGAAAGCTGTCA
>QHNV01000123.1 GCA_003218535.1 Verrucomicrobiota bacterium | reverse complement strand
CGAACGCAACCCGATTGCGGGCGTGGGGCCAATCACGGTTGATCCTGCGGTGCAGAATCGCGCCGTTGGTCGACGTTTGATGGATGCTGTGCATGAGCGCGTGTCGGCAAGCAATTTCGCCGGTGTCCGGCTCATCCAAGCTGGTTTTCACACGCGATCGCTGGTGTTATATGCGAAGCTCGGCTACGACGTGCGCGAATACTTGGCGTGCATGCAAGGCAATGCGCTCAAGATTTCTATCGAAGGGCATGGCGTCAGGCCAGCGGCAGAAGCGGACATCGAGGCCTGCAATTGCGTGTGCCGGAGAGTGCACCGGCATGACCGTGAGGGAGAGTTCCGCGAGGCGCTCGCGCGAGGCAGCGCCACCGTTGTCGAGCACGACGGACGCGTCAGCGGTTACGCGACGATCATCGGATTTTTTGGGCACGCCGTGGGCGAGACAAACGCGGATGTAAAAGCACTCATCCGCGCAGCAAAGGAATTCGCTGGACCCGGTTTTCTCCTGCCGACGCGCAACGGGGAGCTATTCCGCTGGTGTTTAACAAAGGGTTTGCGAGTTACGCAACCAATGACTTTGATGAGTCGTGGTCTTTACAACGAACCAGCCGGCGCATTTCTGCCATCGATATTGTACTAATTGTCATCACCGCTAAGATCGCAGAGGTGGCAGAGACAAAATCAAACTCCTCCGTGTTCTCCGCGTGCTCTGCGGTTAAATCCAATTTAGTTCTGTGGACCTTGTTTAAGGATCTTCGCAACTTTCTGAATTGTATTCCAACTGCGTGTCGTGGCAGCTACACCGAGGAACTTCTCGATCTTGCCGAGATAGCTGATCGCCTTCATCTGCCGGCGATACAGACCGAGGACGAATCTGCCTTCGATCGCAATGATCTTCACCAGCCAGTCACCGTGCGAGGGTAGATTAAGAGCAAGTTGGGATGTTTGAGGTTTGATTTTCGATGTTTGATGTAGATCGGAGCGAGTTCCGCCGCGGATTCGTTTGGCTGCGACACTCACGAACCGCATTATGTTCAGACCCGAGGGTTGCCCTGAGAAGTGATCCTTTGACGCGAGGTTAATGATGTCGCGTGCAAGACAAATCATGATCTCGCATTTGAACGGCAGCTTGTTCGCGATCGCGGCGCGAAGAGCTGATTCGGTCACGTCTTCGCGCACCACAAACGTGCCGACCGCGCCAATGTTAACGACACCGAACTTGGCCAGCTGCTTCGCGATTTGCGCCGGCTGACATCGATTGGTCCCGCCGACGTTCACGGCGCGAAGAAAAACAACGGAACTCATTCGTTTAACCACAGAGGACACAGAGGACGCAGAGACAAGCTTAAAATTACTCTGTGTTGAAACTCGATCCGCAGTTATTGCAGCGAATCTATCGGTTGCTTTGACAGTCGATCGTTAGCGACGCGATTTGATCGTTCTGCAAATGCGAAATAGTAATCGACATCACTTACCTCCCTAGTGCAGAGAAAATCTGCTTCTCTCAAGATGCAGTCTTATCGGATAATCACGAGGTCACATTGAACGCCGACAACTTAACAAATCGCCTCATTCGTTCGCGGTGGATTTTCTTGCTGGTCGTCGCGCTCGTCTTTTTGGGCGGAGGGCGGGCAAACGCCGATCCGGTAGGAGACTTTTTCAAGAAACTTGGCCACTCGATTTCGAAGGCTTTCCAGCCTCAGCCGGCGCAGAATCAAACCAGGAAGAAGCAGGCCTCGGCCGCCGGGCGACCCACGTCCAAACAATCAAACGCCGCCGAGGCGATCGCGGCGCCGAGCGCAACCGAACAGCCATCAAACCCTGTCAAAGAAGAGAAGTTTACTGCCACTGTGCTACCGGCTTCAGCCGCGCCCGCGGAAAAAACAAAAGGAGATATCCCCTATGGAATTCCGGTTCCGGGCCGCAAAGGCATGGTCATAAGTCCTTATTTACCGGAAGGAAACTACATCGATGTCAGCGCCTTTGCTCCTGGGTCCGCTGTGAAAGATCCATATACAGGGAAGATTTTCTTGGTGCCGTAAATTCATTCACTCGCTGTGGTTAACCGGTTGGCGATGTGGACCAAGAACGCGCCCCGAGTTTCGCCGACAAACTCATACGACATTCCGACAAACGGCAGCTGCTGGAGATTCATGAAGCTCATAGTCAAGTTTACCCACCGAATGCAGGTTTGCTTGCCCGATTGAGGGTGAGCTAGGTCTCCTGCAGATTCGTGACCAAGTCTCGGACGCGATCTGCGTGAGCGATGTTGACGAAAATGACTTCGGCTCGATCCGTCGCCGCAGAAGAGAACTCGACGCTACCAATGCCGATAAATCCGGCTAGGCCATGCTTGGTTACATTGATGCTTCGAATGTCTTTCACCCGAATTTCGTTGGTGCTCTTAATAACTAGCCCGGTCTGAATTTCTACTTTGCGGTTCGTTACAATGTAGCGCTGTCGTGCTCTGCTGATGTAAATGTAGAGTAGAATGAGAATGCCGATTCCACCGGGAATGAGCAGCAATGGGTTGGTGCCGCCGTTGAAGTAGATCCAAAGACAAAACGCGCCGGCTCCGACAAACACGAACGCAAGCAGCCAAGAAAAGAAGAAATTCCAATGAGAGGGTCTGCCTGACCACACATGTTGTTCTGCTGTACTTGCTGCCTCGGTAGCGGATCGTGTGACTTGCGGCGCGGTGGCAGGAGGAGCAAACAAGGTTCGCAAAGGCTTCCAATCGGTCCAGCCGTCGCGCAGCGCGAGATCGTCGTAGGAGAACGTTCCCTGCTGGAGTGAGGAGAGCAGCTGGGCATCGTCAAACGGCCCCAGCTTCTCGCCATTTCGCCGAACATAGGTTGCCATGGCTGCGTTATACGGCGGAGCTATTCCTCGATTCAAGCGTGCGCTTTACCAAATTGCCTTCCACCAAGGGGTCTTCACCTCGTTGTACCATGTCCCGACAAACGGCAACCGCTCGAGACGAATCAAGCTCATGCCGCAACGGATACGAAATTCTTCAGGTTGACATGCAACCATTTAGTTGCATAATTACACCGATGGATGCAGTTTTCAAAGCCCTTGCCACGGCGAGCCGCAGAACATTGCTCGATGAATTGCGCAAGGAGAATGGGCAGACGTTGAGTGAATTATGCGAGCACCTGGACATGACGCGGCAGGCGGTGACCAAGCACTTGGTGCTGCTGGAAAAAGCAAACCTCATCGCGTCCGTGTGGCGCGGGCGCGAGAAGCTGCATTATCTCAATCCGATGCCGTTGCACGAGATCTACGAGCGTTGGATTGGCAAATATGAACGCCATCGCCTTCAGGCGTTGAGCGATCTGAAGAAAGGTCTCGAATCCGCCGCAGGACGGATCCGCCGTGGCGGACAAACCAAAACCAAGAAAAAATAACATGATGAAAAAAGACCAATTCGTTTATGTAACCTACATTCGCACGACTCCTGAGAAATTGTGGAAGGCGCTCACCGAACCGGAATTCACTCGACAATTCTGGTGCAACACGGCGCAGGAATCAGAATGGAAACCGGGCGCGTCGTGGAAGATTCTAACGCCGGATGGACGCGTCGCTGATAGCGGTGAAGTTCTCGAAATTGAACCGCCTCGCCGCCTCGTGTTGAAATGGCGCAATGAATTTCGGCCCGAATTGAAAGCCGAAGGTTATTCGCGCCTGACTTACCAACTAGAAAAGGAAGGAAAGTCGGTCAAGCTCACGGTCATTCACGAAATCGAGAAAGAAGGCTCGAAATTCATCGAAGCCGTGTCGAGCGGATGGCCACACATTCTCGCCAGCCTCAAGAGTCTTTTGGAAACCAGCGAATCGCTGGAAGAAACTCGCGAATGGCCGCAGGAAGCGTGCAAGTGACGGAACTACGGCCGCGTCTGTGTTGAGCCGCGGCCCGTTCCCCATTCGGAAATCCGAGATTCGCTCGTTCATTCTGGCACATACACCGCATAGCCGCGCGGAGGTGACCAGAGATCAACCCAGCCGGAATCGTTAGTCCATTTTCCTGCCGGCGCACTCAGTTCGTCGCGCCCGCGCCAGGCGACGGGGACGAGCCGCGTGTTACTCCACCGCGTCTCGATCCATGTGCCATTCCAGTCGCCACGGTTGTTTAGCACAAAGATCAGCCCGCTTTGGTGGCCGACTCCGGGACGTTGCATGATGTAGAGGTCATCGTCGGCGAAGAGCACTTGCGCCGAGCCGGCCGCGTTTTGTTCATGGACTTTGATGAGAGCGTTGATACCGCTTGGATTGTCTGGCTGCGCGAGATCCCAGTTAAAGTAATCCTGCCAGAAGACGCACGGATAACCTTCGTGCGTAAGAACGAAGGCGTACGCCAGCAGCTTGTCGTTAATAATAGGACTGCTGCGCACGACATCGTGATTCTCCACGAACGTGACAGCCTGGGCAGGACGGTCCCACGCTAAGACTCCCTGCTCGGCCAGATTGCGCAGGCTGAAACCGTAGCTGTCGCACAAGTCGCGAAGTCGCCAGCGCAGCGGAAAATCAAATGCGCCAACCGGATTGTCCGACCACGCATTGGTTTCATCGAGCCAATCATCAATTGTGCGTTCGCTGTCCCAGCATTCACCGACTGCGTACGGCTTGAAACTGGTGCTGTCCCGAAGCGCGCGCAGTTCCTGAATCGAACGCACCATCCAGCCGCCGTAACCCTTGACCATGTCGTAGCGGAACCCATCAAAACCAATTTCTTCCAATAGCCAGCGAGCGTAACCGATGAGCTCGGTATAAACAGTCGGAGCGCGATGGCAGAGGTCTGGCATATCGCGCTATTATGATTGAATACCAAATCGGCATACACTTGTAAGCCGAGCACGTGCGCGGACTGGATAAGATCGAGCAAATCGGTTTTCGAACCGAACCAGGTAGGCGCGCCGCCTTTCTGATCGAACTCGCCGAGGTCATAGTAATCGTAAGGATCGTAGCCCATCGATTTCCAGCTGGCCGCCTTGTTCGCGGGTGGAAGCCACAAGGCAGTGAAACCTGCTCGCGCGATCGTCGGCAGTTTCGATTTGAGAAAGACCCACCATTGATGTTCACGACTTTCCGCTTTAGGACAATCCCAATAAAACGTTTGCAACATGACACCCATAATTCGCGTTTCCTTTCGGCGTCTGACAGCTCCGTCATCCTACAGCCCAAGCAATGACTAACAAGCAGCGAATCAAAATCACGCTAGCGATTCGATCTAGATATTTTCGCGCTGTTTCAAAAATGCGGGTTCCTGGCCTTCGCCCGGTGCGCGAAGGGCCATCGGAGGTAGGTATTCACTGACGAATGTTCGTGACCACCAGCCGCGCTCACCTGGTTTGGTGTACTGATAACGATACCAGTCCGCGCGGATGAATTTTGGAGGCCGGCTAGGGAACGGGTTGCGGGCGAACAGGCGAAGAATTCTTTTTTCGCCTTCGAGAAGTTTTTGCACCAACGCGAAGATCCATGGGTGACACTCGGGCGGCGACATTGCGGCAAACCACATTTGCCAGTCGAGTCTCCAATGATACGGCGAGACGATGCACGGACGACGGTTCACGTCGCCAGGTTTGCCTTTGAATTCGTACTCGCGCCATGCAGCCGATGCATTGGGAAACTCTGCGTCGGTGCCTTTGATGACGACTTCGAGGCGTTCGCGCGTGACGGCGCCGAACGCACCGTAGGTGTTGACGAGGTGCAACGGCTCGAAGCTGGCGTTCATGAGTTGTCGGCGTGAAAACATGTTGCGCGCGGGTCGCCAACTTAAGATCAGCACAACGACAGTGAGCGCGCCGACGGCGATTGCGTGCGTCATATTCATTTGCACCGGCACCAAATGTGGGACCGAGATCAATCGCCCAAGCAAACGGTCATCGAAGCACGGAATGCAAAGCGCGATTGTGATATAATTCAGCCATGAAAGATTGCCGCTCAGGATCAGGGCGATTTGAAAAAGGATCGTTACGCCGCCTGCCCAATAACAGAGTGGCGCCGGCGCAAAGTAGAACCACGGAATGATGAGTTGGGTAAAATGAGTGAACAACACGCCCACCTTATGTGCCCACGGCGGCGAATGATGCAGATACCAACTCAGCGGATTGGGCAATGGCTGAGTTTCGTAGTGGTAAAAGAGGCAGGTCAGATCGCGCCAACACGGGTCGGCTCGCAGCTTGATCATGCCCGCGCCGAACATCGTGCGGAAAAGCACCCACACAATCAGCCACATTACAATGACCGGCGCGCGAGTATCAGATGATCCCAGAAAGATCGCGAGAAAACCCGTCTCGCAGAGCATCGTTTCCCAGCCAAAGCCGTAGAAGATCTGACCGACGTTGACGAGCGATAGGTAAATGATCCAGAGCAGCGCCCACGTGCACATCGAAACGGCTAGCCCGAACGACTCCGACAAACCGCTCAGCGCAAAAACCGATAGCGCAATGCCGGCCCAGATCGTCGCAGCAATGAAATGATCAGAGCAGTCAATCCAAAATAAACTCGGCGCGTTCCTGAACCGCACGAGACGCAAAAATCGCCGGGCAGGTTGCAACCCACGCTTACCGAGCAGCGGGATGAACTGATTAACTGCGATCAGAAACGCGATTAGGTAAATGAACCCAAGCGCGCGCTGAAAGCACAGCCGGGTGAGCCAGAATTCGGTCGCGAAATGCATTGCCGAACACCCAAATAATTTACCGCATACTCCAACCGTTTGCACGACCGGATCGCATGGACAACGAGCTTGCGAGCTCGTCGCGAAGCCACGGGCCGAGCACGGCCTCGCGGATGCAAAGAATCGAATTAGGATTGCGGGAAAAAGCGACGGAGCGTATCGACAAGAGGCGCGAAATTCTACGCGAAAGCGTAATATT